>CANHJG010000063.1 GCA_947461205.1 Opitutia bacterium | reverse complement strand
GCGCGGGGCGTTGCTGGCGCTGGTGCGCGACAATCCGCACCCGGTCAGCCAGTGCCTCGGCGAGCGGCTGCTTGCGGCGGGGGCCGACGAGTTGCTGGCGGGCGAGGTGCGCGAGACGGTGGGCTGCGGGGTGGAGCTGGGCGAGTGGTCGCTGGGGCGCACGGGCTGGCGGGCCGGCGGCGGGACGGGGGAAGGGGCCGTGTTTGCGCGGGCCGGCGTGGAAGTCGGCCGGTTTCAATTTGCGGACCTGCCGCGGTCGGATGCGCGGGCGGAAATCGCAGCGCTCACGGCGGCGGGTTTTTCGGTGTATATTTTGAGCGGCGACAGCGCCGAGAAAGTCCGTTCGTTGGCGGCGGGGCTGGCTTTGCCGGCGGACCGGGCGATCGGTGATTTGACGCCGCAGGCGAAGGCCGACTGGTTGGCGGTGCACGGGGCGGACGAGGCCCTCATGCTGGGGGACGGCGCGAACGACAGTCTGGCGTTTGACCGCGCGTTGTGCCGGGGCACGCCGGTGGTGCACCGCGGAGTGTTAGAGCGAAAGGCGGATTTTTATTATCTGGGGCGCGGCATCGGCGGCGTGCGCGCGCTGTTCGAGGTGAACGCCGTGCGCCGCCGGGTCCAGACGATGATTCTGGGGTTCTCGGTCGCCTACAATTTTCTCGCCGTCGGCCTGGCGGTGGCCGGGCTGATGAGCCCCCTGCTCGCGGCGATACTCATGCCGGCAAATTCGCTGCTGACGCTGGCGATCGTGACCGGCGGCATGCGGCCGGTGTTTTCGGTGCGGGGCTGATCCGGGCAAGAAAAGCCCGGTTTTTGCCAACGGACGCGTGGTGCCGGCGGGGAAATGGGATTAATGTACGCCATGAAAACGATCTTGGTCCCGGTTGATTTTTCGGGTGCGACGACGGCGGTGGTGGCGCAGGCAGGGGCGTTGGCGAAGGCGCTGGCCGCGCGCGTGGTGGTGTTCACCGTGATCCAGCCCCCGGTGGTCATCGCGGAATACGGTGCGCTGCTGGAGAACATCGCCGAGATCACCGATGCCGGCGAAAAGGCAGCGGCGAAGCATCTGGCGCGTTTGCAGCAGCAATTGGAGCGCCGTGCCATCCCGACCCGCGTCTGGCAGGCCACGGGCTCGCCGGTCACCTTGATCATCGAGAAAGCGGCGGCCGTGAAGGCCGACTACATCGTGATCGGCTCGCACGGCCACACGGCGTTCTTCGATTTGCTGGTGGGCAGCACCACGCACGGGGTGCTCCGCCGCGCGACGTGTCCGGTGATTGTGGTGCCCCAGTCCACCAACAAGGTCGCCGCGAAAAAATCGCTGTAACGGTGGGCGGCGACGGCGGGTTCTGGGCCCCACTTCCCCTTAAAACCCGCACCCGTTTCCTCGTCGCCGGCGGATTGCTGACGGCGTTTTGCAGCTTCGCTCACGCTACAGTTGAGCGGGTGGCCGAAAAGATCTTTACGGTTTAACCCGGCGGGACGCCCCGCTTCGAGACCCAGGGCGGCGAAATCCGCGTTTCGCCGTCGGCTGACCATAAGGTCACCGGGGACAAGGGCGCGGCGTTTCGGCTCGACGCGTCCATCAGCGGCGGCTCGGTCGACGCCGAGGGGCTGACCATCCCGGTGGAGAAATCGAGCCGCGGCCGGACGCAGTTGGCGGGCGCCGTGAACGGCGGGGGGGCGCTGCTCAAACTCCGCTCGAGCGGTGGCGACGTCGTGGTGAAAACCCGGTGACGCCGAGGGCCGGGTGGACCGGCGGGAGTCGTTGTATCGGCGACTTGCAGTAAACGGCCTCCAGCCAACACTGGGCAGCGTTCATGAGCCTGCGCAGTTTTTCGTTTTTGACCGGATGCCTCGGGTGGGCGGCCTTGACGGGCCGGGCGGCGGAACGCGAGTTCACGCGGACGTTTCCCGTCCAACCGGGGTGCACGGTGAAGTTGGATAGCTACCGGGGCAGGATCGTGGTGGTGGAGCACGACCAGGCGGAGGTGCAGGTTACGCTGCAGATGGAAACCCGGTCGGACGACGCGGAGGAGGCCGCGCGGGTGTTTGGGGCGGTGCAAATCGACGCGACCGAGGCGGCCAACACGGTGACGTTGCGGGCGCGCAACCCGCGGGAGACGCGGGTGCGTTTCGTCTGGAACGACAAGCACCAGATCGATCTCGCGTGGCGAATCACCGTCCCGCGTCGGTGCACTGTGGATCTCGCGACCCGCAGCGGAGCGATCACGGTGGGGAGTCTTACGGGGCGCGTGGTGGCGCGGACGGAGACGGGCACCATTTTTCTGAAACGGATCGACGGCTCGATTGACGCGAGCACCGAGGTGGGTGACGTGGTGATTTCGCGGTGCAGCGGACCGGCGAAGGTCCGCGTGCTCCGGGGCACGATCCGCGCGGGCACGATGGGTGGTTTCGCGGATTTGCAGAATGCGACGGGCGACGTGGAGGTGCTGGCGGCCCGTGGCGGAATCACGGCCTCGGCAGAGGCCGGCGATGTGCGGGTGGGCTTTCCGCGGGGTACGACCGGTGGGGCGAAACTGACCACGTCGGGTGGCAGCATCCACGCGAAGATTGATCCCGCGGCGAATTGCAGGGTGAACGCCTCGTCGGTGTGGGGGCGGGTGGAGAGTCGGTTGCCGATGACGGTGGTAGCGGGGGCGAATGGGAAGAGCAACCTGGCCGGCCGGCTCGGTGAGGGCGGACCGGCGTTTACGTTTCACGCCAATGGCGGGCACGTGAAGCTCACGACGGGCGAAAACTTTATCGAGGAGGCGCCGCCGGACCCGGCGGGCGAGCCTCAGGGCGCTTCGGATTTGCGGAGCGGCAGAAAGTAAGGGGCCTCAAACTTGCTCCAGCGCAGGTAGGTCAGCACGGCGGTGGCTTTGAGTTCAGGCGGGGCGCTCCAGATGTTCACGAGCGTGTCGTCTTTTAGCGCCAGTTTCTGGGGAAGACGGGCGAGGCGAGTTTGTGCGGGCGGAGGCTGACCCTGCGGCGCTTGAGGCGGCCGATAATCGCGGCCACACCCACGGGCCCAAAAAGGCGAGGGCGCCGACGGTCCTGGGGGCGCGGGCCGGGGAAGACTCTCGGGAAAGCGGCGGGCCGAGAGCTGGCGCCCCAACGGTTTCGCGGCGGGGCCGGTCGCCGGAGGTGAGTGCATCTCAGTGTCCTGCCAGCGCCGTCCGAGGTGGGCCGGCCGCTCCGCGGGCGGCGGATCGCGGGTCGCGGCGTGAGTCGTTGAGCCGCGCGCGGAGGGCACGGCCCACCCGGCGGAACCGAGCGCGGCACGAAACGGAGATGCGCGTGCCCGACGCGAGCGGGCGACAACGCGCTTGGCTTGCCGGGGCGGGCGGCTCCAAGCTGGCGGGCATGACCACCGATGCGGCTTTCGCGGAACTCACCACCCGGCTCCAACGCGTCCACGCGCTCGGGACGGTCGCCGAGTTGCTCGGGTGGGACGAGCAGGTGAACCTACCGCCGGGCGGCGCGGAGCAGCGCGGGGCGCAGCAGGCGGCGCTGGCCGAGGCGATGCAGGTCGCCGCGAGCGACCGGCGGATCGGGGAGCTGTTGGCGGGGTTGGAAGCGCACGCCGACCCGTTGACGGCGGACCAGCGGGTGGTCGTCGCGCACGGGCGGAAGGACTACGACCGGGCGACGAAGCTGCCGGGGGAGTTTGTGCGGGAAAAGGCGGAGCAGGGGAGCCGTGGCTACCACGCGTGGGTGCGCGCGAAGGCCGCGGATGATTTCGCGGGTTATGCCCCGGTGCTGGAGAAGAATCTCGCGCTGGCGAAACGCGAGGCGGGTTATCTGGGCTGGGGCGGGCGCGAGTATGACTACATGCTCGACAAGCACGACCCGGGGCTGACGGCGGCGGTGGTGGAGCGGCTATTCGACGCCTTGAAGCGCGACCTCGTGCCGCTCGTGCGCGAGATCACGGGTTCGGCGACGGCGGTGCGGGCGCGGGCGGCGGCGGCGAAGTTGCGCGGGTTTCCGCTCGAGGGGCAGCGGGTGTTTTTACGGGAGGTGACGGAGCGGTTGGGCTTCGACTACGCGCGCGGACGCATCGACGTGTCGTTGCATCCGTTCTGTTCGGGCACGGGGAGCGACGTGCGGATGACGACGCGTTTCAACGTGGACGAGCCGTTGGATTCGCTCTTCTCGTCGATCCACGAGACCGGGCACGGGCTCTACGAGCAGGGGTTGCCGGCGGCGCAGCTCGGCACGGCGCTCGGCCTGCATGCGGGGATGGCGGTGCACGAGTCGCAGAGCCGGCTGTGGGAAAACCAGGTGGCCCGCAGCCGCGGGTTTTGGCGAGGCGTCGAGCCGCGGTTTCGCGCGCTGTTTCCCGCGCAAACAGCGGGTCTGACGGGCGAGGAGTTGCAGCTGGCGGTGAACGCGGTGCAGCCGACGTTGATTCGCGTGGACGCCGACGAGGTGACCTACAATCTGCACATTATTCTGCGCTTCGAGTTGGAAAAGAAACTGTTTGCGGGCGAGTTGGCGGTGGGCGATCTGCCGGCGGCGTGGTGCGCGGCGTCGCGGGACATGGTCGGCCTCGAGCCTGCGACGGATCGTGAAGGCGTGCTCCAGGACGTGCATTGGAGCGACGGTGCGTTCGGGTATTTTCCGAGTTACTGCCTGGGCAACATGCTCGCGGCGCAGCTGTGGGATCGCGCGAGGGCGTTGCGGCCGGGGTTGGAGGAGGAGTTTGCGCGCGGGGATTTTTCGTGGCTGCTCGGCTGGTTGCGATCGGAGGTGCATGCGCAGGGTCGGCGGTTTGACGCGCTGGAGCTGGCGCGGCGCGTGACGGGCGAGGAGTTGTCGCCGCGGGCGCTGGTGCGGTATCTGCGCGAGCGGTATGGGGCGTCTGAGGGGGCGTGAAATGACCGACGCCCACCGTTGAAATCCGCTAAAACAAACTGGGCTCGGCGGGCGGTTTGAGGTTTGGCTCGGTGGCGTTTGAGATTTTCATCTCCGCCATGGGACTGATCGACACGCACACGCATTTGGAATCGTTTGCCCGCCAAGGCGGCACCGTGCTGGCGGACGCCTTGACGCGGGCGCAGGCGGCGGGCGTGGAGGCGATGATCACTATCGGGACCTCGCCGGACGATTGGCCGTTGTATCGCGCGCTGGCGCAGGCGCACGCCGCGACGGGGTTGGTACGCTATTCGGTGGGACTGCACCCGTGTGCGGTCGAGGGCGACTGGGCGGTGGCGCTCGCGCAGGTCGAAGGGTTTTGGCAAGGCGAGGCGCCGCGGCCGGTGGCGCTGGGGGAAATCGGGCTGGACCGGTTTCATTTGCCCAAAGATGCGGCGGAGGCGGAGCGGATTTTCGCGTGGCAGCGGGCGGCGTTCGCGGAGGGGCTCGCGTTGGCGAAGCGGCTGGCGTGCCCGGTCGTGGTGCATTCGCGCGGGGCGTTTGCGGAGTGTGTCGCAATGATCGAGGCGAGCGGGGTGGACTGGACGCGCGTGGTGTTTCATTGCTTCACCGAAGGCGTGGCGGAGATGGCGGAGCTGACGCGCCGGGGAGGCTACGGATCATTTACGGGCGTGCTCACGTACAAGAGTGCCGAGAACGTGCGGGCGGCGGCGCGGGCGCAGGGGCTAGCCCGGCTGATGGTGGAGACGGATGCGCCGTATCTGACGCCGATGCCGCATCGCGGAAAGCCGAACGAGCCGGCGTTTGTGCGCCTTACGGCGGAGTTCGCGGCGCGCGAGGTGTTTGGCGTGGCTTACGAGGAACTGGCGGCGGTGACGACGGCCAATGCGCGGCGTTTTTTTGGGCTCTAGGCCGCGGTGGCGGGCGCGCCCGAGGCTAAGCCTCGTCGAATTTCCGGGCGAAGAGGGCGTCGAGCTCGGTCAGCATGGCGGAAGCGTCGTCTCCGGTGGCGATGAACTTGACCTTCGAGCCCCGGCCGGCGGCCAGCATCATCAGGCCCATAATACTTTTGCCGTTCACCTGCTCGTCTTTGTTTTCCACGAAGACCTCCGCTTTGAATTTGTTGGTGATGCGGACGATCATGGCAGCGGGACGGGCATGGATGCCCATCTTGTTCTGCACCACCAACTCCTTCGTGACTGGCTTAGGAGCAGGGGTGGCGTCGCTTTTGTTCATGGATGCAGGAATGACCGGTCAACGTCCGTGAGGTGGCACGGGCTTGCAACCCAAAAACCAGCCGGCACCATGCCTACCCATGCCCGAAATCGCGATCATTGTCCCGTGTCGGCTTGAGTCTACGCGCTTCCCCCGCAAGCTTTTGCATCAGATCAAGGGCCGGCCTTTGCTGCTGTGGGTGGCGGAGCGGATCGCCCGAGAGGCGCCCGAGTTTCCGCTTTGGTTTGCGGTGGATCATGCCCTCTTGGCCGAGTGTGTGACCGCGGCGGGCTTCCGGGCGATCATGACCGGTGGCGCGCATCAAAGCGGCACCGACCGCCTCGCCGAGGCCAACCGGACGGTGGGCGCCGAGCGGGTGATTAACGTGCAGGCGGACGAACCGTTGGTCACCGGAGGGCAGTTGCGGGCGCTGGCTGATCTCCTGGCGGACGGGGACGACGTGCCGATGGCGACGCTGGCCACGCCGTTCAAGCGGGCGGCGGACTTCGTCAATCCGAACCAAGTGAAAGTGGTCATGGCTCCGTCGGCGCGGCGGGCGCTGTTTTTCTCGCGTGCGCCCATCCCCTACGCGCGCGACCTCCAAGGTGTGGTGGACGACGCGTGGGTGGCGGCCAACCCGTGTTTCAAACACCTCGGGCTTTATGGGTATCGGGCCGACCTGCTGGAGCAGTTCGCCGAACTGCCGATGGGCCGGCTGGAACAGATCGAAAAGCTCGAGCAGTTGCGGGTGTTGGAAAACGGCTACGAGATCGCCTGCGCGGTGACTGAGGATCCGACCATCGGCATCGACACGCCGGAGGACGCGGTGAAGTTCGCGCAGTGGTTGGGCTGAGGAGATTGCCGCGGGTGCGCCGGGCGGTGTGATCCGAGCACGGGTGGTGGCTAGGCGGAGAAGGGGGTCTGATCTCAATCGCCCAAAAGATTCAGACTTCGATTTGCCGGGTAGCCGCGAGCGCCAGCGAGTGGGTATCCGTCCACTCGCTGGCGCTCGCGGCGACCGAAAAGTCCAGAGTTCAAGGGACGTTGGGATGATCTCGGCGGGCCAGGCGCAGTTCACTGCCCCGGGCCGCGTCGCTGCCGGCGGTTGCCCGGGCGCGGTGCGCGGTCCGCCACCCCTACGATGATTCCCCGGCGCGGTCCCGCCCCAATTTACGCGCGGGGTGTGTGCTGGGAGCGGCCGGAGCGCGACCGCGCGGATTAGAGGGTGCCGGCTTTGCGCGCCTCGACCATCCGGTAGAAATCGACGAAGAGCGGGTCCGCATCGTTCGGGCCGGGAGCGGCCTCCGGGTGATATTGGACACTGAAGATGGGGAGCTTCGTGTGGCGCAGGCCCTCGACGGTGTGGTCGTTGAGATTGATCTCGGTGACTTTCGCGCCGGTCTTCTCGAGCGATTTCGGATCGGTGGCGAAACCGTGGTTTTGCGCGGTGATGGAGACTTTGCCGGTCTCCAAATTTTTCACGGGCTGGTTGCCGCCGCGGTGGCCGAACTTGAGCTTGAACGTCGAGCCGCCGAGGGCGTGCGTGAGCATCTGATGGCCGAGGCAGATACCGAAGATCGGGTAGTCGGGGATGAGGTTGGTGACCGTCTGGTGAATGTAAGGGAGCGCGGCGGGATCGCCGGGGCCGTTGGAGAGGAACACGGCGTCGGGTTGGTGTTCGCGGACCTGTTCACCGGTCGCGGTGGCCGGGAAAACCTGCACTTCGAACCCGTGGTTCACGAGCTTGCGGTAGATGCTGTGCTTCGCGCCGTAGTCGAAGGCGGCGACGCGGAATTTTTTCGTGGGCACCGCGGGGGCGTTCATCGTCGTGCCGACGGGCAGGTAAGGCGAGTTGTAGTTTGCCGGATCATCGGCCCGCCAAAGGTAGGGCGTGCGGCACGTCACGTCCTTCACGTAGTCGGCGCCGGCCATGTCCTGCCAGGCTTGCGCGCGCTGCACGGCTTCGGCGTCGGAGAGGGGGAGCGTGCTAAGACAGCACTTCATGGCGCCGTCGACGCGGAGTTTTTTGGTGAGGGCGCGGGTATCGATCTCGCTGATGCCGGGAATGCCGTGCTGGCGGAGGTAGGCGTCGAGGGGGAGTTGGCTGCGCCAGTTGCTGACGATGGGGGAGAGTTCACGAACGACGAAACCGCTGGCCTTGGGCCCGGCGGCCTCGGTGTCTGCAGGGCAAATTCCGTAGTTGCCGATCTGCACGGCGGTCATGGTGACGATCTGGCCGAAGTAGGAGGGATCGGTGAGAATCTCCTGGTAGCCGGTCATCGAGGTGTTGAACACGCACTCGCCGGCGATGGTCGCATCGGCGCCGAAGGCGAGGCCGCGGAAAATGGAACCGTCTTCGAGCGCGAGAACTGCGGGTTTGGACGTGGACATTAAAGCCGAACGAAAAGGCGTCGCCCCGCTGCTGCCAAGGGGAAACGCGCGCGGTGCACGCAAAAAGTCGCTCGGGGTCGGGTGGGGGCGCGGTGGCGGCGGCGACGGCCGTTTTCGACGGCGCGTCGGCGGGGCGGGCGGGCCGCGCGGGTGATTTGCGCGCATCGTTTGACAGGAGGTGGTTAGCCCCCTAACTGTCCGGAAAACTGATGCCCTACATTGAAGATCGCGCCACCTGGTTCGAAGGCCAGGGACTCTGGCAACACATTCCCGAGAGCGATTGGCGCGATTGGACCTGGCAGTTGAAGAACCGGATTACGACGGTTGCGCAGCTGGAGCAGTTCATGACGCTCACGGCCGAGGAGAAGGCGGGCTGCGTTTTTGCCAACCAGAAGCTGGCGCTCGCGATCACGCCCTATTTTTTCAATCTGATCGACCGCAGCGATCCGCATTGTCCGATTCGCAAGCAGGTGATCCCGCGCGCGGACGAAATGGTGCTCAGCGAGGAGGAGCGCCTCGATTCCCTGGGGGAGGACGAGCATTCCCCGGTGCCCGGGCTGGTGCACCGTTACCCGGACCGCGTGTTGTTTTTGGTGACGGACCGGTGCGCAGCCTATTGCCGCTACTGCACGCGGAGCCGGCTGGTGTCGAACGCGCAGGACTACAATTTTCACCCGGAATATGAGCAAGGGCTGCGCTACATCGAGGCGCACCCGGAGGTGCGCGATGTGCTGCTGTCCGGCGGCGATCCGCTCTTGTTGTCCGACAAGAAACTGGAGCACCTGTTGTCGCGGCTGCGGGCCATCAAGCATGTGGAATTTATCCGCATCGGCTCGCGCATCCCGGTGTTCTTACCGCAGCGCATCACCCCGGAGCTGTGCGAGATTTTTAAGAAATACGGGCCGATTTGGATGAGCATTCACGTGAACCATCCGAAGGAGGCCACCGCCGAGCTGAAGGCTGCGTGCGAGCGGCTGTCGTTTGCGGGCGTGCCGCTCGGCAACCAGAGCGTGCTGTTGGCGGGGGTGAATGACGACGTCGAGGTGATGAAGGCGCTCGTGCACCGGCTGCTGCGGATGCGCGTGCGGCCCTACTACATTTATCAGATGGACCTGATCACGGGCGGGGCACACTTCAAAGTCGATGTCCGGAAAGGCATCGAGATCATCCGGGCGCTCCGGGGCCACACGACGGGCTACGCGGTGCCGCAATACGTGATCGATGCCCCGGGCGGTGGCGGCAAGGTGCCGATCAATCCCGATTACGTGGAAAAAATCACCGAAGACGACGTGGTTTTCCGCAACTATGAGGGCCAGACGTTCAGCTATCCACTCAAGAGCACGCCGGTGAAGCCAGCGGAGGGGGCGGCGCCGACCGGGTGGCCGATTCCGGCTGGTTTCGAGTCGATTGTCGTGCATTGAGCGGGTCCGGGCCCGCGTGGGCGGGGCAGGCCGGAGCCTGATCGGGGCCGCGACGGCAAAGAGAACGCTGGGGTGATCGTGGAGGGGATGGTTTTTCGATCGAGGAGGTGTCGTTGTTGCCCTCCCCACTCGTCGCTGCAGAGCAAAGCGGGGTGATCTGGAGGACACCGATGCGGGCGGTGCGGAGTTCCTTGAGGGTTCGTCCGCCCTGTATCGCGATTTGCTCCGCCCGGGCGGGGGCGTCGCGCGCCGCCTCGGCCATCAGGACGACCTTCGCATCGCCGGCCTTGAGGGAGAGGAAATCGATGCCGCTCGAAACGAAGGCCACGCCCCACCGAGCAATTCGGCGCAGTCCCGGCTCAGGCGGAGCCCGCCGGCGATGTCGGGTGATCGGATGCCGATCGCCTGGGTGAGCGGGTCGCCGATGCGTTGCGCGACCGCTTCGCCGTCGTCGTGCTCGGGCCGATGGGGGACCTCGCGGATCTGGACGGGGGCAAGCGGGTAGTCGACCACAGCGTGCGTGCGCAGAAAACGCTGCACCGTGGCGAGGTCGGCTGTCAGTTGGTCGTTGGCCGCGAGCAAGGAGGGCGCTTCGACGGAGAACGGGCAGCGCCAAACCGCGAGGTCCGACCGCACATGCTGATGGGCGATGCCGGTGGGGTGGATGACTTGGGACTCGGCGATCTCAGCCCACGCGCCGGCGACGACGAGGTCGGCGACGGTGAGACCGATGGCGAGAGACAGGCCTGGAAGCAGACCGAAGAGATGGGGACGGGCGGGAGGGGGTTCCGGGATGAATAAATTTCGATGGCAGCTCTCGGTTTACCCCGGCCGATTGTCGAAAAAGAGTCATTCGAAATCTCTTAATATGTTCTCTTACAATGCTTTAAGATTTATCGGTTTTTTGTCAAAAAAAACGTCCGCTATTTTTGAGCGTTTCGCTCCCTCGCGCATCTATCGCCGGGTAGTCAGCACTGTCCTGGTAAGACAGTGATTTGTTTGTAGTTCTTACGGTTTGCTTGGTGTTAGGTCACAACAGCCGCCTCCTTACGGGGGCGGCTCTTGTGTTTTAGGGGTTCGGCACCGTTGGTTCGTGGCCAGGTGACGGCGGGATGGGGCTCGCCGCTGACACACATTCCGCTTGCGCCGTGCCCGCGCGGGCCGTTGGGTGCGCGTGCCTGTAGGGGTGTCCTCCGCGGAGGACTGAGATTGCGGTGCGCTCGACCGCTCGACCCTTCGAACCTGGACGGATCATGCCGACGAAGGAAACAGCAGGCGCCGCAAATGCGCCATTCGTGGGGCGTCCGGCGCCTCTTCTGTCGGGAGTTCGTTCAGGGCAGGCGCTCCGCCACCATGAAAATCCCGCACCGACACCTCCTCCTCGCCGCTGCCCTCGTCGCCGCAAACGTGGCCCGCGCCCAAACCGGGCCGACCGCGCGGCCCGCGCCCACGTTGCCGGCCGCGCCCGAAACCGTGAAACTCGAGCCGGTGCGCGTCAGCAGCGATCTCTGGGAAGCGCCGCTCGCGCGCATTCCGGCCAGCGTCACGGTCTACGACGAACTGGCCTTGCGCGCCGGCGCCGTGCGCCACTTCGGCGACCTCGCCGACCAGATTCCCAACCTCACCTTCACGGGCGCCACCTCGCGCCCGCGTTATTTCCAGATCCGCGGCATCGGCGAAAATTCCCAATACGAGGGGGAGACGCCCGACTCCGCCGTGCGTTTTCTCGTCGACGACCTCGATTTCACCGGACTCGGCACGCTCGGCGGGACGTTCGATGTTCGGCAGGTCGAAGTGGTGCGCGGACCCCAGGCCGGCGCGTTCGGGGCGAACGCGGCCGGCGGTGTCGTCCGCCTGCTCACGAACGCGCCCACGCCGTTCTGGACCGGTCAGGTCGAGGCCAGTGCGGGCGGTGATGCGTTGCGCGAGGGCGGTTTTGCGGTCGGCGGTTCGCTCTCGCCGAGCCAGCCGGAGCGGCTCATGGCCCGCGTGGCGATCCATCAGAGCAACAGCGACGGTTTCCGCCGCAACGTCACGCTCAACCGCGACACGAACGCCCGCGACGAATTCTCCGCGCGCCTGCGGCTCACGGCTAATCCCTCGTCCCGCCTGCGCCTCGACGGCACGCTGTTGTTCTCCGACGTGAACAACGGTTTCGACGAATTTTCGCTCGACAACAGCGGCACGTTTACCGCCAGCGACCAGCCCGGTCGCGACGAGCAACGGACCCGGGCCGCGAGCCTGCGCGCGACGTTCACTGGGCTTGAGGGTGCGCGGCTCACGTCCGTCACAAGTTCTAGCTGGGTGAAATCCCGCTACAGTTATGACGACGACTGGACCGCCGCGTCGTACCAGGGTTTCAGTGATCTCCGGCGTGATCGCACCGGGTTCAACCAGGAACTCCGCCTCGACTCGACGCTCACGCGCGGCGCCCTCGGTTGGATCGACCGCTGGACGCTCGGGGCGTTTTATTCCGCGACCCGCGAAACCGGCGCCTACACCAACACCGATCCGGGCAACATCCGCGGCCTGCGCACGCGCTATTTCGGCGACAACACCGCGCTGTTCGCGCAGGTCGCCCATGACCTCGCCGCCCACACGCGTCTGATGGTCGGCGTGCGCACCGAGTCGGTGACCCTCGACGGTCGCGGCACCAAGACGCGTTACCGGGCGGCGCGCCGGGCCTTCGATCCCGAGGTCACGTTTCGCCCCGGGTTCGATGACCCGATGCTCGGTGGCAAGGTCACCCTTGAGCACGACCTGAACGCGAACCAACTCGTCTTCGCCTCCGTCACGCTCGGCTACAAAGCCGGTGGCATCAATCTCGATGCGCGCATCAGCCCGCCCGCCGATCCGCTCACCTATGGCACCGAGACGCTCTGGAACTACGAGGCGGGTATTCGCGGCAACTGGCTCGATCGCGCGCTGACGGGCGAACTCACGGCGTTCTACCTCGACCGCCGGGACCCGCAGGTGCGCGACTCGGCCGGCTTCGGCGGCAACTACCGTTTCTTTACCGCCAACGCCCGCGGGGCCGACGTCTACGGCCTTGAAGCCGCCGCGACCTACACGCTCACCCGGGAACTTTCCCTTCACGCGACGCTCGCCCAAATGGGTTCCCGGCTCGACCGCTTCACGCTGAACAACGGCAACACCGGCGGCGGTCGCCGGCTCGCGAATACGCCGCGCTACGGCTACACGCTGGGCACGCGTTACCGCGACGCGTCGGGCTTCTTCGCCCATGCCGAATTGGTCGGCCGCGCCGAGCAGTTTGACTCTAATAACCAGAACGAAGCGCGCCGCGCCTTCCGGCTCATCAACGCCAGCCTCGGCTACACGTGGCAGGCGTGGACGTTCACCGTCTGGGGCCGAAATATCTTCAATACGCGTTACGAAAAACGCGTCTTCTTTTTCGGCAACGAGGACCCAGATTACGTCGAGACGCGCTACGAAGACCGGGCCGATCCGCGCCAAGTCGGCGTCAGCGCGGCGTATCGGTTCTGAGGTTGGAGTTGTTCGCGGTCGTCGGAGCGACGAACCGATTCGTCCACGCGAAACGGCCGACCGGGTCGGCGGAGACGCGTGGGCTGCGAGCGCCCCGGCTGGCCCAGCGGTGGAAGGCGGCGTCAGAAACCGCCGGTGTGCCGGCGAACCGGATCAGCCAGCACCGGACGTTCTGGACCGGGATGGAGCCCCGGAGCGCGGTGTCGTGCCGCGCCCGGGTGCCGCCGCTGCGGTCCCTGGCCGGAATTCGCGCGAGCCCCTCGCCGGCGAGACCGGCCCCGCGGGTCGGGCGCGCGCGCGGCGCCGGAAAGCGGGCGGGCAAGGGGCGGCGGTTGACGGGCAGCGGCGGCGGGCCTCGTCGGGTATTCCCCGGCTTGCGCGGCGGCGCCCGGGCGGTTCAACTCCGCCCCTCCCATGATCGGTCTCCACGAAGGCAAGGGGTCGCCCCTGAAAAAAAAGCCCGCCGAGCGCGTCTTTTCGCTCCGCTTGAGCGTGGTCGGATGCCGGCCGGTCATCTGGCGCCGGCTGCTCGTGCGCGAGTCGATGTGGCTCTCGCGGCTGCACGACACGATCCAAGTCGCGTTCGACTGGTTTGATTACCAGACGCACGCCTTCAATCTCGACGACCTCCGTTTCGGCAATCCGCTCAAGCGGGAGGAACTCACGATCGAGGACGACCGCGACGTGACGCTGGCCGACCTCGATCTCGAGCACCGCGGGCGACTGACCTACGGCTATCATTTCGGCGAGGGCTGGCAGATCGACATCAAGGTCGAGAAGAGCGGTCTGCTGGAAAAAGGCGTGTTCTTCCCCGTGTGCGTCGGCGGAGAACGCGCGGGTCCGCCCGAGGATTGCGGCGGGATCGAAGCGTTTCACGACATGCTGGCGTGTATCAAGGAGCCACAGACCGAGCTCGGCCGCGAATGGATCGAGTGGCTCGGGCCCGACTACAATCCCGAGACCTGCGATCTGGAGAAAATCAATAAGGCGCTGAAGAAGCTCGGAAAGTAACCGGACGGCTTCCGGTCACCCGTTGGCGCAGGCGCGCCGCCTGCGATGACAGTCGGGTTCTTGGCGGTTTCGTGGTCAGCCGGGAGCCTGCGGGCGATGTCCGCCGGCGGGCTCCTTCTGAGCATGAAACCTGACGCACGTTACCTCCAGAGGGTGCCTCCCGGCTTGGTGTCCGGAGCGGCGTTGGTGACTGCGGATAAAATCGAAAATTTTCACCCAACCGCGAACGACGATCTCCCGGAACCCGACCAGGCGGTCGCACCGACCGGGGCCCCGTCCCGTCCGTGGGGCCGCGCCACGCGACGCCGGTAAGGGCGTTCCGCTGGTAGGTCCTGCCCAGGCTGCGGCGCCGCGCTGTAGCCTAAACCAGCCGACCATGCCGGAGCGGGGACGCCATTCCCCCGTCCCGGATTTTTTGGGACGATTCGGGACCATCAAGCGGCGGTACCCCGCCACGCTGTTCGCGGCGTCAGCGCGAATCGGCGAAGCTGGTGATCGAGTGCCACTCGAAGACTTCCTGCAGCAGCGCGCGTTCGGCCTTCATCACGACGCGTTCGAGGGCTCCCCAGGTTCGCACCAGCGACGCCTCCTTGCGCGCGGTCTCGAGGCGCACGCGCATCTCGTAGCACCGGGCGGCGCGGCGGTGGAGATCGTGGATGGCGAAGAGGGCGATGAACCCGGCGGAGAACACGGGCAACACCATCAGGCCGAATTCATAGATCCACGAGTGGACCCAGGCGGGGGCGACCAGGCCGGGCAGGAGACTGTGCTCCGCGTAGGCGGTCGTGAAGCAGATCGCGAGCGTCGAGCTGAGGAACAAGCCCGCCCGCAGGCAGAGCATGAACGGCTTGGTGCGGCGTTCCTGGGCGGCGAAGTAGGCGAGTTGTCCGTCGATGCGTTCCGTGAGGTAGCGTTGGCGGAATTCGTCGAACCCCGCCGGGTGTTTGCGGACGGCCCGGCGCTGCAACACGTCGAGCGAGCGGCGCAGCGGCTCGATCCCGGCCCACTCGAAATCGTCGAACAACCGCAGCGCCCGAGGGAGCCCCCAGGTGGCCAGCGCGCTCCGGGTGATCTCGGCCGTGAGGCGGCAGCGCATCCAGTCGTGTTGCAGGCGCCGTTGGAGCACGACAAACGCCACGCCCACGGCAATCAGCAGGCAGAGTAACTGGCTCCAGGGCAGGTCGAGCCCGAAGGTGTTCGTGGCCGCCGCCTGACACGACGAGAGCACGAACAGCCCAACGGTGAGGCTTTGGAGCCGCTTGAAATGCGGCGCGCTGCGCGTGGCGGCATGGTCGACCTTCCGATGAAACTCGAGCATCAGGGCGCGTTCGGCGTCCGGTTCTGGTGGCGCGGGTGGCGTGGGCGGCACGGGCGGCGCGGGCGGCAGGCGGTTGAAAAAAGCGAGGTAGCGGTCGCCGGTCTGAAGCCGCGCGAAGTTCTCGCGCCGCACCGTGAGCGTCGTTGCGTCGATAATGATCAGCGGGCGACCGAGGTTGCGCGCGTAGGCGACGATGTCGGCCGTGCCGCCGCGGCCCCGGGACGGTTCGCCGTTCCAGAACGTCAGCAGCAGATCGCAGTGGTTGACCGTTTCCATCCCGCAGTCGAGGTAGGCGTCGTCGCGGTGCGAGCGTTCGCCGATCACCCGCGCGTGCTCCGCTTCGGCGAGCAGGGCCTCGACCCGCCACCAGACGTCGGGGGGGAAATCGGCGCGAAACTCCGCCGGAGGCAGGGGCAGCACCGCTTCCCAACCGATCCCGAGCTTGAGGGCGGTGCTGGCGAACAGCATGTCGGCGCCCTCCGCGACCGAGGAAAGGGCGAGCCATTCGACGCCGGTCTGCGCCCGCAGCTCGTCAAGCACCCGGTGCAGGACGCGTTCGGCGGCCGCGGGATCGGCGAGGCGCCGGTGACCGGTGAATCCGACAACGTGAAACACCGGCAATTGGACTGGGGCGGTCATGCGAATCGCGCGTGAAGCGGAGTCTCCGAGCTCCCGCGCGTCAACGGCGAAGCGTGCATCAATATCCGGGGGCAAATTGCTCTGGCCCATTCTGGGTCCGGCTGCCCTACTGTCGGGTCGTGCGCAGCGCCATCGTCGCCACCGCGGCGGCATATTTTTGAAGACCATGCATTCCCTTTACGTCCCGTTTTTCCGCCCGATGCTTGCGTTCGTGTTGGTCGCGGCACCGGCCGCGCTCGCGGCGACCACGACCGGAGGTCACGGCGCCCTGAGTTTGCCAAGGGAGAGTCCGGCGGCGCTCGGTTTTGCGCCGAAGGGGCTGGACCGCGTGGAGAAATTTATTCGCGGGGAGATCGACGCGAAACACTACGCGGGCGCGGTGTGGCTGGTGGCGCGCGACGGAAAAATTGCCGCCCACGGCGCGAGCGGCCTGCGCGACGTCGATGGAAATTTGCCGATGACGGAGGATACGATTTTCCGGATTTTTTCGATGACGAAGCCCGTCACCGTGGTCGCGGCGATGACGCTGATCGAAGAAGGCCGGCTCACGCTCGACGATCCGGTGGCCCGCTATCTGCCCGCGCTGGCGAAACCGCAGGTGTTCGTCGGCGGCACGGCGGAGGCGCCGCACCTGGTCGCGGCGGAACGGCCGATCACGATCCGGCATCTGCTGACGCACACCTCGGGTTATCCCTATGATGTTTTCGCGCCGCAGCCGCTGAAAACGATCTGGGACCGGGCGGGCCTGTGGGAGAGCGCGACGCACGACGCGTTTGTGGCGAAGGTCGCGCAGCTGCCCCTGTTGCACCAACCGGGCAAGCGGTGGACCTACGGCATCAACCTTGATCTGCTGGCGGCGGTAGTGATCAAGATTACCGGCCAGCCGCTCGACGAGGTGATGCGCACGCGGATTTTCGCACCGCTGCGGATGAACGACACGGCGTTTCGCGTGCCGGCGGCGGAGTTGCCCCGCCTCGCGAAAGCGTATCGGCGAAATGACGTCGGCGGTTTCACCGTGGAAAATCCCGTCCGCCCCTTGGGGCACGACCGGGGCGGGGTGCGCTCGGGGACGTTTGACGAAGGTGGCGGCGGCCTGTTCTCGACGGTGGGCGACTACGCCCGCTTTGCGCAGATGCTGCTGAACGGCGGCGAACTCGACGGCGTACGGGTGCTCGGGCGCAAATCGGTTGAGCTGATGTCGCGCAACCACGTGACGCATCTGCCGCCGACGGACGACCCGTGGACGCCCGCGGGGTTTGGGTTCGGCGTGAGTGTGCAGGTCGAGAGCGCGTTTGCGGCGGGCGGGCTGGGTTCGCCCGGTCAATACGGCTGGCAGGGCTACGCGACGACGTATTTCACCGTGGACCCACGTGAGCGGATGATCGCGCTGCTGCTCGTGCAGCACCAGCCCTACAACGAAAACGGACTTTTCGAGCGCTTCGCGAACGCGGTCTACGGGGCCCTGGCCAGATAGGTTTCGTGGGCCTTCCCGCCAGGGCGGAGCCGGACTAACTCTTCGCCGGCCGCGGGGGTGCGGGGATGTCGGAGACGGGTTTTTTCGGGTCGCTCGAGCCGTTCGGGGTCATGGGAAAAAAGGGCGCGATCACATCGATCACGGGTTTGAGGAACCGCGGCTCGGAGCGCGTGGAGGTCCAGCGAAGGGTGAGGATGCCGAAAATCAGGACGAAGATGAACGCGACCAGCCCGGGGCTGATGCTTTTCAGGAACCGGTAGAAGCCGAGGGTCATCAGCACCGCGAAGAACGCGCAGAGGATCGTGAGGAAGGCGTGCTCGGCGAAGAGGGGCTGGAGCAGTTTCCAGAGCGAGTCCCACGCTTGGCTCAGAGGAGAGAGGTCGGGGTTCTTCATGGTGGTCGTGGGGGACTTTGGGCGACCTGAACGGCTCGCGTCAAAAGAGATTGACCCCCCTGGGGGTGCGGGCGGTGCGTAGGGGCGACAGACCGGTGCCCGGCCGGCCGCGTAACCGGAGGTAGGCGGCAAAGTGGAGGCTGGCGTTGGTCGGCGGTCTGGTGGCCGTTTCTGGGTCGATGCCGGACGGACTTCCCCCGCCCAGCGCTGCTTCGGCCCATGAATCCTCCCGTGTCTTCGTCCTCTGCTGTGGACGTCTCCGCCGCAGCCGGAGCGACGGGCGTCGGCGGAAGCGCAAACGGTGCGAACCGGTATCGGGTGTTTCTGAGTTACAGTCACGCGGACACGCCACGGGCGCGGTGGCTAATGCGGCGGCTGGAAGGTTACCGGGTGCCCGAGCGGTTTCACGGGCGGACGGCGCCGATCGGCGCGGTGGGCGCGCGGCTTGCTCCGGTGTTCCGGGACCGCGACGAATTGCCGACGGCCGATGATTTGGGCGAGGCCGTGCAAGGGGCGCTGCGCCAATCGGCGACGCTGCTGGTGCTCGGTTCGCCGTTGGCGGCGCGGTCGCGGTGGGTGAACGAGGAGGTGTTGTCGTTCAAGCGGCTCGGCCGGGCGGACCGGATCTTCGTGCGGATCGTCGGCGGCGAGCCGAATGCGGTGGACGAGACCGAGGAGTGTTTCCCGCCGGGGTTGCGCTTCCCAGTCGGCTCGGCCGGTGTGCTGCAGGAAAAGCCGGTGGAGTTGATCGCCGGGGACGCCCGGGCCCACGGCGACGGCAAGGACGGCGCGTTTATCCGTTTGGTGGCCGGCTTGCTCGGGGTGGGGTTCGACGAATTGCAGCAGCGCGAGATGGAGCGCCGCCAGCGGCGGATGTTCTGTATCACGGCGAGTTCACTCGTGGGCATGGCGATCACCCTCGGGCTGGCCGTGCTGGCGATCCGGGCGCGGGACGACGCGCCGCGCCGCCAGGAGAACAGTGAACTGGTGATGGCCCGGATGCTGGAGGATTTGGAAACGCGGCTGAAGAAAGCGGATCAACTGGAGACGCTCGACGACGCGGCGAAAAAAGTGCCGGCCTACTTCAAGTCGCTCGATCCGCGCGATCTGGCGGACCGATCGAACACGCAGCAGGCGAAATTATTCACGCAGATCGGCCAGATTTACCTCGCGCGGTTGCGCTACGCTGACGCGACGGAGTCGTTTGCCGCGGCCCTCGACCGCGCCTCAGGTCTGGTCACGCGCCACCCCCGAGACGGGGAGACCCTGTTCGAGCGGGCGTAAGCGGAGTATTGGCTCGGTTACGTGCCCGACCAGCAGGGGCAGTATGCCGAGGCCTGGTGGCGGCGTGACCGCGACTCGGGCGTGGCCTGGACGGGCCTTGATCGGGCGCTGCCGCGATGGCAGCGGGAGGCGGTGTCGGGTCACCACAATCTCGCCGCGCTCGCGCTCAAACGGGGCGATCTCGCGGCGGCGCGCCAGGGATTTCTGGGCGAGCGCGCGGCGTACGAACGATTGCGGGCGCTGCTGCCGGACGATGCGGAACTGCAGGCGAGCATCGCCAACGTCGACTCCTACCTCGGCAGCATCGCGGAACGCGCGGGAGACCTGCCGGAGGCGATCGCCCGCTTCGGCGGGCAGATCGCGCGGCTGGAGGCGCAGGTCAAAGCCGATCCGCTTTCGGCCCGCATGAAGCAGCGACTCGCTACCGCGCTGGGCTTGCAGGCCGACACCCGGTCGATCGCGGGGTAGCAGGCGGCGGCAGGGGAGCGGCGGCGGCGCTCAATGGAGATCTTCGACGCCTTGACCGTGCAGGATGCCTCGAACCGCGAGTGGCAGGTTTCGGCGCAGACGGCGCGGCTCAAGGATGCGCTGCGGTTGCGCGCGCCGGGTGATAGGGCGGCCGCCGGCGTCACTTCGCCCCGGGGACGGTGCCGGCTTTCACGAGCACCATCTTCTCGGGGTCGAGGTGTTTTTTAATCGCGGTGTTGACCTGCTCCCGCGTGAGCGCGCCCACGCGGGCGGGATATTGGTCGATGAACGAGAGTTCGAGCTCGCGGTTGAGCGTGTTGAGAATGGTGCCCGCCATACCGGCCGTCGTGGAGAGGCCGACCTTGTAGGTGCCGGCGAGGCCGGTCTTGCGCTGGGCGAGTTCAGCCTCGGTGATGCCGTTCGTATACCACTCGGTGAGCTGGCGCTTGGTCGCGGCGATGCCTTTTTCCAGCATCGCGGGGGCGAAGTTGCCCTGGATGCGCCAGTCGCCGTCGACGAAGGTGTCGCCAGCCACGTAAGAGCCGATGCCGTAGGTGAGGCCTTCCTTGTCGCGGACGTTGGCCATGAGGCGGCCGGTGAAACCGCTGCCGAGGGCGGCGGTGCCGACGCGGAGGGCGAGCGTATCGGTGTCGGCATAACGCAGGCCGGTGGGCTGGCCCCAGATCAGCGAGAGATTGGTCTTTTCCGGCATGAAGACATTTTGGTCGCGGGCGGTGTCGAGGCCGCCGGCTTTGGCGGGCGCGGGCTTTGGCGCGCGTTCGCCGCCGGTCCAGCCGGCGAAGACTTTCGCGACTTCCGCGCGGGCGGCGGCGGGGTCAACATCGCCGACGAGCACCAGGCGGAAGGTGGCGGGGCCGTAGTATTTCGCGTGAAAGGCTTTCACGTCGGCGAGGGTGGTCTGCTCGGCGCCGGCGAGCAGTTCGGGACCGGGCGCCTGACGGTTCGGGTGACCGGCCGGATAGATGGCGCGGGAGAAAGCGTCGTCGGCGCGGAAGTCGGTGTCGTCAGATTGGCGGCGGTAAATGCCGGCGAACTGTTTCTTCAGTTTCGCCAATTCCTCGGGGGAAAACGCCGGGGTGCGGAGCTGTTCGGCGATGAGGCCAATCACGAGCGGGAGATTCTGACGGAGGCACTTGGCGTTGACGTTGAGGGAACTCGGCCCGGTGCTGAACGAGATGGTGGCCCCGACGTCGCCGAGCAGCTGGGCGATGGCGTATTTGTCGCGGGTGGTCGTCCCCTTGTCCAACATGCCGCCGGTGAGATCGGCGAGGGCGGGGTTGGTGTCGGGGCTGAGGCCGTCGCCGGCTGCGATCGAGCCGCGGATCGTGACGACTTCCCGCACGCCGGTCTGCAGGACGACGAGTTCGATACCGCCGACGGATTGGCGGACGGCGTTTTTCGCCACTTGGGCGGAGGTGGTCGTGGCGGTGAACGAAAGGGCGGTCGAAGCGAGAACGGCGACGAGCGCGGAGGGCCGGAGGCGGCGGGACGGGGGGAGGCCGAGACGGAGAGCGGGGGCGAACGAGAGGACTTTCATGGGAGAATTGTTTTGGAAGGCAGGCGGGCTGGGATCGGCGCGGTCCGCACGCGCACGCGTGCGGCGACGGGGAAGCACGGAGTTGGGAATTATTTGGCGGCCGGGGGCGCGAGCGGGATGAACCAGCCGGTCACGCTCTGGTTGATATCAAGGTATTGGTTCGCGACGCGCTGCACGTCCGCGGCGGTGACTTTCGCGGTGGCGGCGTCGAGCGTGTAATAGAGCGTCCAATCGCCGGCGGCGATGTCCTCGTTGAGGTTGCCGGCGATGGAGAAGGCGCCGTCGCGTTTGTAGGCGGTGGCGGCCTTGATCTTGCCGAGCGCGGTGGCGACTTCGGCGGCGGTCACCCCGCCGGACTTCAGGCGGTCGACTTCCTCGAGGATGATTTTTTCGACCTGCTCGTGCGTCGCGCCGGGGGCGAGGTTGGCGTAGATGGTGAGGAGCGACGGATCGTGGAAGTAGCCGGTGTTGGCGCTGGCGCCGGTGGTGAGGTTCTGGTCGGTGAGCGCGCGGTAGAAGCGGCTGGTTTTGCCGGAGGAGAGGATGCTGGAGAGGACGTTGAGGGCGGGGATGTCGGGGTGGCGGGCGGCGGGGGTTTTGTAGGCGAGGCCGACGACGCCGAGCTCGCCGGCGCGGCGGACGGTCACCCGGCGCGGGCCGCTCTGGGCGGGCTCTTCGGTGTAAACCTGGGGGATGGGTTTCGGGGCGCGCGGATATTTGCCGTAGTGTTTTTTGACGAGCGCGAGGCCGGCGGCGGGCTCGAAGTCGCCGATGATCGTGACGGTGGCGTTGTCGGGCCAGTAGAACGTATCGTAGAACTCGCGGAGTTTTTCGATGGAAACTTTCTCGATGTCGGAGCGCCAGCCGATGGTGGAGTGGTGGTAGGGGTGGGCCTGGAAGGCGGTGGCGGTGATCTCTTTGTCGAGGGCCTGTTCGGGATCGTTTTCGCCGATCTCGAATTCGTTGCGCACGACGGTCATCTCGGGGCGGCGGTCGGCTTCGCGGAGCCAGAGGTTGCGCATGCGGTCGGCCTCGATGGCCATGTAGCCTTCGAGATGTTCGTTGCCGATCTCGGCGTAGTAGTTGGTGCGGTCGAGGTAGGTGGTGGCGTTGTAGTTGCCGCCGACGGTCTCGAGGAACTGTTTTACGCTGTTGCCCTGCTTGTCGTTGAAGGCGTCGGAGCCCTTGAACATGAGATGCTCAAGGAGATGAGTGGCGCCGGTGGTGCCGGTGACCTCGTGGCGCGAGCCGACGCGGTAGGTGACCATGAAAGTGACGACGGGGGCGGAGTGCTCGGGCAGGAGGAGGACGGTGAGACCGTTGGAATCGAGGGTGTATTCGGAAATGGCTTCGACGGTTTTGACGAAGGAGAAGCCCTCGGCCTTGACGGGCGCGGCGGCGGGTTTTTCGGCGGCGCGGAGGCGGCCGGGCGACGGGCTCAGGGCGAGCGCAGCGGACGCGAGGGCCAGCGTGACGAAACGGGGGCGAAGGAGGGAGACGTGCATGCGGAGTGGAGACGGAAGGCGGGGAACGTGGGGGAAGTGGGCCGAAAGTCCAAGCGGTTAGCGACGAAGGGAGGGAGGGTGGGAGGGACGGCGGACCGAGCAACGGAGCGGAAAGCCGTTACTCGAAGAACGGGAAGAGGCGTGTGAGGGCGGCGCGGTCGGGTTGGGTGCCGTATTCGCAAACCTCGAAGGCCTCGGCGTGTTTTACGGCGGTGGCGGCGGCGCCGGGATACCAGGCGGCGAGTTCTTTCGCGAAACGGAGGGCGACGGCTTGGTAGCGGCGGTGGAAGTTCTCGCGGACTTGGCGCTGGCGTTCGCGCTGGCCGGCGGCGTCGGCGGGATAGAGCGAGGCGTTGCCGTTGGCGCCGCCCTCGGCGAATTGCGAGACCATGACGGCGAGCGCATCGAGTTTCTTTTCGATCACGGGATCGATGGAGACGACAACGTCGGCACGGGAGGGGGCGGGTTTCTGGAAGCGGTCGGTGTAATACAGGAAGACGGGGTTTTTCGTCATCGCGGGCACGTCGGGGCAGAAGAACGGGACGGTGACCATAAAGGCGGCGTCCTGGACGAGGACGCCGGTGTAGCGGTGGTCGGGGTGGTAGTCGTTGGTGCGCGGGCCGAGGACGAGGTCGGCATTCCAGGCGCGGATGAGGCGCGTGAGCGTGCGGCGGTTTTCGAGCGTGGGCTCGAGTTCGCCATCGTGGTTGTCGAGCACGACGCCTTGGATTCCGAGGATGCGGTGGGCCTCGTCGATCTCGGCTTTGCGGCGGCGGGCAAGGGGGCCGCCGGCTTCGCGCCAGTGGCCGATGTCGCCGTTGGTCACGGAGACGAGCAGCACGTGGTGGCCGGCGGCGGCCCAGCGCGCGGCGGTGCCGCCGACCTGGAGTTCGCAATCATCGGGGTGGGCGCCGAAGGCGATGATGCGGAGTTTGCCGTCGCGGGCGGGCGGCAGGGTCACGCCGGGGATGGCGGCCCGGAGGGTGGGGGCGAGAGCGACGAGAAGGGCGACGAAGAGCAGAAACGCGGAAGCGAGGCGGGGGTGGAGGTGGGAGGGGGAGTGGGGCATGGGGGGAGGAGTGGGGGGTCGTGCGCCGGAGCGTGGGGTAAAGAGGCGCGGACGCCAAGCGGTTTGGGTGGAGGTGGGCGGGCACGAGGTCCGTGTACCCCGCGGAAGGGCTCGGTGAGGATCGGCGCCGCCCCGCATGTCCGCCGAGTCGTCGCCCGCTTCCCGGACCGTTTTTCTCAGCGATGGGTCGCACGATGCGGCGGCGGTGCGGCGCCTTTGCGAGGTGCTGTTTTACCGGGGCGGAGGTGGCACGGGTCGGGAGACCCGTGCCACGAGGAAGGCGGGCGAAGCACACGCTGCGGCCGGAGCCGCCGGAGGCGTCGCGCTGAACGAGCGCGGCTGTTGGAGGGAGCGACGGGGGCCGTGGAGAAATTTTGCGGGCGGGCGGGAAAAACCTGGGACGTCGCGCGGCGCTTCAGCGCCCGCGCGAAATCCCGGAGCGCGGGCTGAAGCACCGCGCTTCGCCCGGAGGCGCCGACTGGTTCCCGGGCGCCGACCGGGGTCTTCAGGGTTTTCGGGGGGGCGGAAGCCGGCCTGCGCGCGAGCCATGCGCCCGTCCCTCTGCTTTCCCCCTGCCTCACTTCCCCATCGTCGATACGGACCTGCACCTCTGGGACCGCGCGCGGCTGCGCGACCCGTGGCTCGCGAGTCGGCCGTCGTTGGACGCGCCCGGGTTGAGTTTCTGCCTCCACCACCGGCAGCGCGGGAACCTGCTTACGCTCAGGCGCCCGTGTCCGACCGTGCGCGGCGGGCTCGATCAGATCGCGAAGCCGGACCTCAAGGCGAGACGGCTCGATCCGTGGCGCGCCGGGCGGTGCGAGCGGTCGAAGCTGGACAACGGGTGGGGTAAGCTGAGCGGCAGGTGACCGAGGCGGATCACGCGAAGTGGACGCCGGCCGAGGTTCAGTCCTCGATCGATCACGTCGTGGCGCGCTTTGGATGGGCGCGTGATGCTCGGCGACTGGCCGGTGAGCCCGCAGGCGATGGACTTTCCGCCGTGGCTGGCGACGCTCGATGCGGCGCTCAGCGGATCTTCGCCGGATGGGTTGCCCCGGCTCGACGGGCGGAATGCGGAACGGTTCTACCGGGTGTAAAGGACGGCGGTTTCCAACCGCCGACCGTGGGCGGGGGGCGCGAAATAAATGGGCGCTGGGGAAAGTGCCCCTCCGGCGGACTGGAAAACGGTCTGGCGTCGGTGGGCCTCACCGCGCCATCGTCGGAGCATGAAATTCTCTTCGTGGCGTCGAGGTCTTGCGGTCGTGCTGGCGGCGGGTGCGGCGGGTTGGCCGGGGGCGCCGGTGCTGGCGCAGGGCCGCCCGCTGGAGCTGGAGGATTTGTTCAAGGTGAAGCGCGTGGCCGATCCGCAGATTTCGCCGGACGGAACGCGCGTCGCCTATGTGGTGACGGAGGTGCTCAAAGAGGAGAATCGCACGAACGCGGACATCTGGGTGATATCGGCCGATGGCAGCGGCGAGCCGCGCAAGCTGACCAGTTCGCCGAAGCGCGACGCGCACCCGCGGTGGTCGCCGGACGGGAAGTGGATCGCGTTTGAATCGTCGCGCGACGGGGAGGGGCAAATTTTCCTGCTGCCGGTCGGCGGCGGCGAGGCGCGGAAAGTCACGACGCTCGCGACGGGCGCGGGTCAGGCGGTGTGGGCGCCGGACGGGAAGTCGCTCGGGTTTGTCTCGAGTGTGTTTCCGGAGTTTTCGGCGGAGCCGTTCAAGGCAGCAGACAAACTGAACAAGGAAAAGCAGGACGCGCGCGACAAGAGCAAGGTGAAGGCGCGCACGATCGACAAACTGCTCTACCGTCACTGGGACTCGTGGGTGGACGACAAGCGCCAGCATCTCTTCGTCGTCCCGATCGCGACCGACGGCACGCCGGGCGAGCCGCGCAACGTGACGCCGGGAGAGAACGACGCGGTGCCGACCTCAAGCACGTTTAGCGCGGGCGACGAATTTGCGTTTTCGCCGGACGGCAAAGAGATCGTTTTCTCGGCACCGCCGCTGCCGGTGCGCGAGCAGGCCTGGCGCACGAATCACGATGTGTGGTCGGTGAATCTCGCGACGGGTGAAAAGAAGAATCTCACCGCGCAAAGTCCGGGGGCCGACGGGTTGCCGCGTTTTTCGCCGGACGGAAAGACCCTCGCGTACCGCGCGCAGGCGCGGGCGGGGTTCGAAGCGGACAAGTGGGACCTTTGGCTCGTGGACCGCGCGAGCGGTCAGCGGCGCAACGTCACGGCGGCGTGGCCGGGCTCGGTCGACCACTATGTGTGGTCGCCGGACGGGCAGACGATTTTCCTCGAAGGCCAGGAGAAAGGGCGCGCGCCGCTCTGGAGTGTCGCGGCGGCGGGCGGCGAAGTGAAAAAGCTGTTCGACGACGGCGTGAACCACGAAATTTCGGTGGCGCCCGATGGGCGCTGGCTGGCGTTCACCGGGCAACGGCTGACGATGCCGGGCACGATCACGCGTTTTCGGCTGGGGGAGAAGGTTCCGCAGCCGCTCGCGTTGACGAACGCGGCGGTGTTGGCGGGGGTGAAATTTGGTGCGGTCGACTCCGTGACGGTGACGGGTGCGGGCGGTACGCCGGTGCAGATGTGGATTGTGAAGCCGCCGCAATTCGAGGCGGGGAAAAAATATCCGCTCGTGTTCTGGGTGCACGGCGGACCGCAGAGCGCGTTTCTCGATTCGTGGTCGGGGCGCTGGAACGCCCAGCTCTGGGCGGCGCAGGGCTACGTGATCGCGCTGCCGAATCCGCGCGGTTCGACGGGTTTTGGCCAGAAGTTCACCGACGAGATTTCGCATGACTGGGGCGGGAAAGTCTTTGAGGACCTGATGGCGTGTGTCGCGCATCTGGAAAAGCAGCCGTACATTGACCCGGCGCGCATGGCGGCGGCGGGTGCGAGCTACGGCGGCTACATGATGAACTGGTTTCAGGGCCACACGGACAAGTTCAAGACGCTCGTCACGCACTGCGGCGTCTACGATTTCGTGAGCATGTATGGGACGACGGAGGAGACGTGGTTCGACGAGTGGGACCATGGGATTCCGTGGGAGAATCCGGATTTTGAAAAATGGTCGCCGCACAAACACGCGGCGAAGTTCAAGACGCCGAATCTGATCATCCACAACGAACTCGATTTCCGCGTGCCGCTGAACCAAGGGCTGAGTCTGTTTACGACGCTGCAGCGGAAAGGCGTGCCGTCGAAGCTGCTCTATTTTCCCGACGAGGGCCACTGGGTGCTGAAGCCGCAGAACAGCGAGCGGTGGCACACGACGGTGTTTGAGTGGCTCGACGGGTATTTGAAGAAGTGAGCCGGGCAGGCCGATCGCGAGACCGGCCTTATTTTTTCCCGGTGATGAATCCCTGCGGTTTCTCCGGAGCGGGCGAGGGGAAGGGCAGGGTGTCGGGGGTGACGGCGACGTCGGTGGTGAGCTTGAGCGGGGCGGTCGCGCCGACGTCGAAGGTGAGTTCGATGAAGGAAGCGGTCCAGCCGGCGGCGGGGGCGGTGACTTTCGCGGTGTAGGCATCGCCGTTGGCGTCGACGGGGGTGGAGGTCCAGACGGGGCCGAGGGTTTCGAGGCGGAAGTCGCGGGCGGCTGGATTCGTCGCCTGCCAGAGGAGGACGGAGGTCGGTTTGGTTTTCGCGGCAACGGCGAGGGTGCCGTCGGCGGTGCGTTGCCACGAGAAACGCGGGAGCGGCGTGCGGTTCAGAATCGCGTGATGCCACGCGCTGAGCGTCTGGTAGGCATCCGTGTTCTTCAGGCCGTGATCGGTGTTCGGAATGTAGCGGAGGAATTTTTCGCCGGAGAGCTGGTCGAAATAAAATTGGGAAGAATCGGGCAGGAAAAACTGATCGCCGCAGGCGTTGATCAGGAGCTTGGGCAGCGTGAGACGGTCGCGATAGGAGAAGGGATCCTCGATGGCATAGAGGGCTTTTGCCTCCGGGGTGCCGCTCCACTCCATGATGTGGTGCCGGACGTAATCGCCGACGGAGGGGGCGAAAAATCCGTAGGCGCGGAAGTGGTGGTCCATGGAGGTCTCGACGTTGAGAATGTCGATGACGATGGGCGCAATGGCGACGACGCGGCGGTCGACGGCGGCGGTGGCCCACGTGGTCCAGCCGCGCTTGGAGCCGCCGGACACCACGAAGGTATCGACGGTGGCCTTACCGCCTTCCTCGCCGGCAAGGAAGGCGGTCACGGCATCCATCGCGCGCACCGCGGACTTGGTCATCGGCAGGCGCGCGGGCCAGCGTTCGTCGCCGGTGCGGAGAAACTGATCCCAGGAGTAGGCGATGAGATCGTCTTCGGTGCGGGGTTGGCCGTCGCCGTGAAAAGTGAGCGGCTGGTTGGGCACCATGCGGATTTCGGCGACGACGGAACGGGTGGCCTTGGCGATCTCGATGAGTTCGCGGGAGGGCTTGGGCGGGTTGCCGGGTTTGTTGGAGCCGCCGGAGATGAAGAGGAGAGCGGTGGGATGCGCCAGGTTGGCGGGCTTGATGATGGTCAGCCAGTGGCGCCACTCGGGGCGGTTGACTTCGGCGGGGGTGAGCCAGGTTTGGGAAACGAGATCGAGGACGTAGGCGGTGCCGCTGGGGTCGCTGAGTTCGGCGACCTTGGTCCACGTGAAGGAGGCGTCCGGTTGCGCGACATAGCGGTCGAGGGCGGTCTCGGTTTTCCCGTGGCGCGCGGTGTCGGCGGCGGGGAGCGGGAGCGCGAGGACCAGCGCGAGGGTGGCGAGCAGGAGCGGGCCGGGGAACGGCAAGGGGAGGCGGAGCATCGGGGAGGGTGGGGGGGGATGGGCGCTGAGCGGGGAGCGGACGAAAAGGGCGTCGTGGGGGGGAGCAGGGCTTCGTTAAAAACGGCGAAGGGCGTCTCCGGATGGGGCGGGCGGCTGGTGAGGAGAATGAGCGGGCGTTTTTTCCGGGTAGGTGGCGAGGGCGCGTTCGCGGCGGGCGAAGGGGAGCGTGACGCGGGCGGCGTCGGCGGCGCGGAGGAGGGCGGTGCGCCCGAGGGTCGCGCCGGCGACGAGGAGTCCGGAGGTCGG
>CANHJG010000062.1 GCA_947461205.1 Opitutia bacterium | reverse complement strand
CTCGGGCTGGTGAAGGCGGGCGACCTGAGCGCGATTCCGGTGAAGGAAATTCCCATCGAGAAAGGCGAGCCGCTCGCGCTGGAGTTGGCGCATTTTGTGGAGAGCGTGGCGAAGGCGAAACAGCCGAAGGTCGGCGCGGCGTTGGGGAAAAGCGCGCTCGAGGTCGCGATCACGATCACGGAGCAGATCCGCGCGGGGCAAAAGTGAGGAGGGCCACGGAATCCACGGACATGGAAGCGACGGAAATGGTGAGTCGTTCGCCGGGCACGTTTCGGTTGCCACCGCCGGCGGAGGGGCGCGTGGACGTACTCATCGTGGCGGGCGAGCACTCGGGGGACGAGCACGGGGCGCGGATGGTGCGCGAACTGCGCGCGCAGCAGCCAGGGTTGGTCGTGGCCGCGCTCGGCGGGCCGGGACTGGCGGCGGCCGGGGCCCAGGTGCTGCACGATCTCACGGCATCATCGGTGGTCGGGTTAGTGGAGGTCTTGAAAAACTATTCGTTTTTCCGCGCGCTGTTTGAGGCAACGTTGCGGTGGATCGGGGAGCACCGGCCGCGAGCGGTGTGTTTCGTGGATTATCCGGGACTGAACCTCCGGCTGGCGGCGGCGCTGCGCGAGCGCGGGCTCTCGGTGAAGGGCGGCGGGGCGATCAAGACGCTCTACTACATCTCGCCGCAAATCTGGGCCTGGAAGGCCGGGCGGCGGTTCGCAATGGCGCGCGACCTCGACGCGATGGCGGTGATCTTTCCGTTTGAGGCAAACTGCTATGCCGACACGGCGCTGCCGGTGGAATTTGTCGGCCATCCGTTCGTCGCGGCGGGGCACGCGACGCCGGTGACCCACGACCCGACGGGGCCGGTGCTGCTGCTGCCCGGGAGCCGCCAGCAAGCGGTGGCGCGGATTTTTCCGGCATTGTTGGCGGGTTTCGGGGAATTTGCGCAGGACCGGCCGGGCACGCAGGCGGTCGTCCTGTATCCGAGCGACGATATTCTCGCCGTGCTGCGGGCGGCGAGCCCGCCGGAGAACGTGCGGTTGCAGAAAATGGGCGGGGTGGTCGCGGCGTCAGCCGTGCTGACGTCGAGCGGGACGATGTCGATGCACTGTGCGCTGGCGGGAATACCGGGGGCGATCGCGTATCGGGCGAACTGGTTGACCTATCTGCTGGGCCGGATGCTGGTGAAGATCGAGTATCTCGGCATCGCGAACCTGCTGTTGAACGAGCCGATGTATCCCGAATTTATCCAAGGCGCGGCGACGCCCGCCGCATTAGCGGACCAGTTGCGCGCGTGTCGCGACGAAGCGGCGCGGCGGGCACGGACGGCGGAGCAGGCGGGCCGGTTGCACGCGTTGTTGCGGGTGCCGGCGACGGGCACGGCCGCGAACTGGTTGGCGCGGCATGTCGCGTGACGGGCCGGCAAGATGCGTCATCCTGGTGACGGTTTTTGATTTCTCCCGCCCGATGTCGGGCGACGTTTCCCCGCCCCAGCCCCGTCAGATGTGCAGCCGGGCGTTCCCGTGGCTGGTGCTGGCGGTGGCCGGGTGGCGGGCGGTGCGCCCGGAGATGCGACGGAGGACGAGGCGCGGTTCGAGCGCCGGACGGCTCGGGTGCTGGCCGCGATCAACGGGCGGTTCGAGGCGGCGGCGGCGCACTACGGCGGGCGCCCGTTTGTCGACGTGCAATGATCGACGCTCACGCAGGACGAGTGGGGCGCCGATGCGAAATCGGTCGCGCGGTTTCTTGCTCCCGGTGTCGTGGGGCTCGGGTCGATCGAGCGCGTGGAGCGCGAACATTATACGGAACTGGAGACGCGGGTGCGGCCGGGCGGCTGTTCAAAGGGAGGGTTCAAAATCGCAACCGGGACGGGCGCTCGTTCTGGGCGGAGATGGACATGCAGCCGTTGCGCGACGAGCACGGGGCGATCGCCGGGTTCAGGGTGCTCCAGCTCGACCTCACGGGGCGCAAACGCCTTCAGGACGAACGTGCGCGCGCGGAGGTGCAGTTCCGGTTCGTTTTCGAGTCGGTGCCGGTGGGGCTATCGTGGGCGAGACGTGCGTGGCGAAGCCGCGCGCATGACTGTCACCCGGGCAGGTGCAGCTCGCGGGGCGGCGCCTGCTGATCGTCGACGACCCTGCGACGAACCGACGGATTCTGGCGGACGTGGGGCCGGCTGGAGCACGAAAGTGCGGGCGGCGGCGACCCCGGCGGAGGCGCTGGGATGGTTACGTGAGGGGCGGTTGTTCGACGTCGCGGTGTTGGCCAGGTACATGCCGGTCATGGACGGGGTGATACTGGCCGGGCAGATCCGGCGTCGGTGCGACGCCGCGGCGATGCCACTGCGTAGGCTGTCCTCACTGGGCGAACGCGCCATGGCGGCGGAGGCAAAGCTGTTTGCGGCCGATTGGACCAAGCCGGCGAAGCCGGCCCAACGCTGCGGAGCGCTCGCGGCGTTGTTCCGGACGGAGCCGGTCACGGTGCGGCCGGTTTCTGCGCATCCGTTCGTGGCCACCGCGTTGGCGAAGGCGTCGCGGAACGCGGCGGTGCTGTTGGCCGAGGGCAACGTGGTGAATCAAAAAGTCGCGCTCCTCATGCTCGCCAAGCGGTCTATCGCCGAGCGGGGCCGCCAACGGGCGCAGGCGATCGCGGCGCTCAAGGGCCGGCGCTACGATCGGGCGATGAGGGATGTGCCGTTGCCGGGAAGGGACGGACTCGAGGCGTCGCGGCAGATTCGAGTGCTTTGGCCCGAACGGCGCGATTGCCTCTGGATCATCGCGCTGACGGCGAACGCCCTGCACGGTGATCGCGAACTCTGTCTGGCCGCCGGGATGGACGACGACATTGGGAGGCTGAGGAAGAGCGAGGAACGGGCGGCGGTGCGGGAGCGGGCGCAGACGGCGTGGCGCCCGCAGGGGTGAGGCGGGCGTCAGTCGGTCCTAGGCTGCGGCAGGCGGGTCAACGACGGTGGGCTAAAACTGGCGCTGCCGTTGGCGGCGAGGGCCGCGACCTGAGCGGCGACTTGCAGCCAAAGGACGCTGGCTTTTTCGGCGGCGATGGCGCGGGCCTTCACGAGCTCGACGGCGCGGGCGGCGCGGTTTTCCTCCGCGATTTTGGCGAGATCGTCGAGATTGTAGAGGAAGACGTTGTCGAGCTGCGCAACGGTCGGATCGACGTCGCGGGGCAGGGCCTGATCGATGAAAAAGAGCGGGCGGGCGGGGCGCTTGCGCATCGCGGCCTCCGCCGCGGGAAACGTGACGACCGCCTCGGGCGCGGAGGTCGCGCAGACGACGATGTCGAATTCCGCTAGGCGAGAGGCGGACTGCTCGAAGGGCATCGCGCTGGCCCCGAGGGTGGTGGCGAGTTCCATCGCGCGTTCCAAGCGACGGCTCGCGACGGTGAGGCCCGCGGCGCCGCGGCTCTGAAATGCCTTGGCGGTTTTCTCGCCGATCTCGCCAGCGCCGAGAAGGAGAATGCGCGTGGCGGTGAGACTGCCGTAGATGGTGAGCGCGAGATCCACCGCGACGTTGGCGACGCTGACCTGGCCCTCGGTGATCGCCGTCTGCGTGCGCACGTGTTTCGCGGCCTGAAAGCCTTTTTGAAACAGGCGGTTGAGCACCGGTCCGGTCGAGCGGCGTTCCTGGGCTCTGGCGTAGGCGTCCTTCACCTGGCCGAAAATTTCGGTTTCACCGACCATCTGGGAATCGAGGCCGGAAGCGACTTCCACGAGGTGCTGGACGGCGTCGCGCCCGCAGAGGCTCAGGCGGATTTTTTCAAACGTTGCGCGGTCGAAATTCTGGTGGGCACAAAACGCCGCCGTGACGTGGGTGGCGGCGTCGGGGTGCGAAGTCACGCCGTAGAATTCGATGCGGTTGCAGGTGCTGAGCATCGCGAACTCGTGCAAACCGGCGATCCCGGCGAGCTCGGTGCGGAGCGCGTCGGCAGCCGCGGCGGCGAGCGAGAGTTTTTCCCGCACCTCCAGCGGCGCGCGGTGATGGGTGGCCCCGATGACGAAAAACCCCTCGGTGCTCATCGCTTCGCCCGTACTGGTGCCGGAGCCCGGGCGGCGGCGGGTTGGCGGGTGTCATTGACGACCTGCAGCGAGAGTAGCGCTAAGGGGAACAAGAGGAGGCAGGTCCAGGCGAAACGCCGGGCCAAGAGCCGGCCACTGAGGCGAAGACTGAGGGCCACGGCGTAGGCCGCCCACATGGCGACCGTGGAGATGATTTTCAGGAAATTCGCCCGGTCGGTATCGCGCAGCCAGTAGATCGAGGCCACGGCGAGCGAGACGCCCAGAATCCCCACGCCCATGCCGAGCAAACGGATGCCGATTTGGTCGAGGTCGAGAATGGAGGGCAGAAAGGAGACCCAGCCGTCGAGTTTCTTGGATTTTAGCGAGTGGTTGCGCGCCAGAAACATGATCGAGGTCAGGGCGAGCAGGCCAAAGACGCCGTAGCTAAACACCGCGAGGGCCGCGTGGAGTTCGATCCAGTGATTATTGCCGAAGATCCGGATGCGCAGCGCGGGATCCCAGGAAGGGATGGCGAGGGAGACGACGGTGAGGGCGGCGGCGAGGCAGGAGGTGAAATAGCCGAGCAGGCTCGTACGGAAGGTGACGCCGATCACGAGGTAGAGCGTGATCGCGGACCAGGCGGTGAACTGGTAGATCTCCAGATTGTTGCCCAGCGGGCAGCCCCCGACGGCGCGGCCGCGGAGAGTGAGTCCGATGAGTTGCAAGGCGTAGCCCGCCGCAATCAAGACATACATCCCGGCGCCCGAGGGCCGGCCGCCGCGCAGCAGCGACCAGGTGCCCAGCACAAAGCCGACGAGGTAGAACCCCGCTGCGGCCCACAGCCACGCCCGGTCGGTGAGTTCGGCTAGCATGAAGGGGCGAAGTTACAGGCGGCGGGGTGAGGGGCAAGTCTGGCGAATGGGCGGCGCGGCGGCCCGCCTTGCGGCTTGCTCCCGGGCGGCGGGGCCCTTTCGTTGGGTCGCAGTAAACCCTTCAACCCCTCCCATGAAAATCCTCCTGAATCGCGGCGGAGCCGCTGTTGCTGCGCTCGCGCTCGCGGCTTCCGCGTTCGCCCAGAACCGCACTTTTACGAACCAATACACGTTTGGCGACAGTCTGAGCGACAGCGGCAATATTTTTGCCGCGACGAGTGCGCTGGGCGCGCCGAATCCGCCTTCGCCGTATTTCCAGGGCCGGTTTTCCAACGGCCGCGTGTTCACCGAACTGCTCGGCAACACTCTGGCGCTGACGGTGACCGCTCCTTCCACGGTGAAGAGCAGTCTGAACTTTGCGTTCGGCGGCGCGACCGCCGGCGGCTCGAGCCCGTTGCCGCCCGCGCTGGCGATCCAACTCGGGTTGTTCCAAGCCCGGGCCATTACTCCGGCGAAGACGGATTTGTTCACGGTGTTGTTTGGCGCGAACGATTTGATTCCGGTGCTTTCGGCGCCGACGACTGCCACGAATCCGGCCAACATCGACACGGCGGGCGCCAACGCGGCCGTCGCGGTGGCGGGCGGCGTGCAGACGCTGGTCGGCCTCGGCGCGAAAAACATCGTCGTCGGCGGCCTGCCCAACCTCGGCGCGACGCCGCGTTCGGTGGCGGCGGGGAGCACGGGCACGGCCTTCGGGTTGCGGGCCACCGCGGCGTTCAACCACGAACTGACGAGCCGGCTGCGGACCATCGCGGGCGGAGCGGCGGCGGCGGACGTGAATCTCGTCTACCTCGATCTGCAGAGCGCGGTGGACCGGATCGTGCTCGATTACAAGGCGCTCGGCTACACCAACGTCACGTCGTTCGTCATCGCGCCCACGGCCGCCGGCGGCGGCGGCGATCCGAACAACTACGTGTTCTTCGACGAGATTCACCCGACGGCGAAGACGCACGCGTTGCTGGCGAATGCGATTGTCGAAACGCTGAACCCGGAGCCGGTGATCGGTTTTTCTGCAACACTCGGCGGGGCGGCGCTGGCCTTGCAGTCGCTGCAGTCGGGTGCTCTGGATACGCGGATCGGACAGCTCGCGTCGACGACGCGCGCGACCGGCCGGGCCGATGCCTATGCCTCGTTCAACTACGGCGACGGCAATCGCGCGGCGGACGGGTGGCGGAAAAAGTTTTCGTACACCGCCCAAGTGGTGACCGCAGGCGCCGACATGCGGGTCAGCGACGGTTTCTTCGCTGGGGTGGCCCTCAATCGCGGCCGGCTGAACGCGAAGCTCAGCGCCGCGGGCGGCAACTACGCGATGGATGATCTCACCGGCCGCGCCTACGGCGTGTGGCGCGGCGGGCCGGTGTCATTGGCCTTTGACGCTGACTACGGCACGCTCGACGTGAAGGGTATCCATCGCACCTCCGGGTTTGCCGCTTTCCAGACGAACGGGAAGACCAGCGGCTCGCACTGGGGTGCGGGATTGAAGGCGATGTGGAACGTGGGGAACGCGGACCTCGCTTTCCGGCCGTGGGCCGGCTTGCGCACCGAACGGGTCAAACTGGCGGGCTACACGGAAAAAGACGTGCCGATGGTCGCGATGGAGTTTGACGGGCAGACGGCGAAAAGTTCGACGGGCAGCGTCGGGGTCGACCTCGGCACCGACGCCAAGCTGGCGGAGCGCGCGTGGCATTTCGACTTCCGCGCCGCGTGGCACGGCGAGATGACGAGCAAGAACCGCAGCGTTTCGGGCAAGCTGACGAATAATTTCACCCGGACGACGACGATCAGCGTCGAGGACGGCGACGGCAGCGGCTTCGAGCTGGGCGGTGCGGCCACGGTGTACTTCGCGAAAAACTGGAGCGCGTCGCTGGGTTACACGGGCGACATCCGCAGCGGGGAGAAACTCGCGAGCCGCGTCTCCTTGTCGTTGCAGACCGGCTTCTGAGCCAAAGGCGGCGTCGGGCGCGGGCCGCCGGTGGCGCGGCCCACCCGCGCTCGCGTTACCGCGGTGGCGGGGCCCACTTCGCCAGAAAGGCGCGGATTTTTTCGGGACTGTGCTTGGCGCCGTCCTCCAGCGCGCCGGTGTCCTGGGTCGTGAGTTTCTTGCCCGCGGCATCCAGCACGACGAGGACGGGCAGGCCATTCGCGATGGGGTTGCCGTAGCGATCGTTGACGGCGGCGTTGCGCTTCGAGCCGTTGCGAGTGTTGACGTCGAGGAGCACGACCTCGAAGTCGGCGTCCAAGGCTTTCGCGACGGTGGGTTCCCCGGCAAATGTGGTGTGGAGCCGCCGGCACCAGATGCACCAATTGGCGCCGAAGACGAGGAGCACGCGTTTGTTGCCGGACGTGGCGCGGGCGAGGGCCGAGGCGATTTGGTGGGTACCGTCGGCCTTCGGATCATAAATATCGGGGCCCATCAGGGGATATTCGGGCGCGGCGAAAAGGGTGCCGGTGAGGAGGAGGGCGAAGAGGAGAAGGGCGAGGCGATGCATGGAGACGAGACCGGTGGCGGTGGGGAATCAGGGGCGGCGGGCGACCCAAAACCGACACGCATCGGAAAAGTCGAGGACCGCGCGCGCTTCGCGGGCGACCTCCGAACGCATGGCGTCGAATTCATGAACCCAGCCGGTCGCGGCGAGATCCGCGAGGATTTCGGCGCGATCGGGCAGATGCATGAACGTGCGGCCGACGCCGGCCTCTTCGAAATAGCGGTCGCCGAATTCGAGGAGGCGCGGGTCCTGGTCGCCGCGCGTCCAGCGCAGGGTTTCGAGCCGCCACTGCGCCCGCTCGGTGGGCGAGGCATCGCGGTCGTGGGTGGTGAAGAGGAGCGGCGCACCCGGCGCGCAGACGCGGTGCAATTCGCGCAGGGCCCTGCGCCGGTGGGCACGGCCGGGAATCTGCATGAGGCCGTTGAACATGAAGAGCGCACCGGCGAAGCGCGCGTCCGGCACGGCGCGGTGCGCCGGGTCGGCGGGCGGCGGTGACTTTACGGCCGGTTCCCGGGCGGTGGCGCGGGCTTTCGCCGCAGCGGGGGGGCGGCCGACGCCCGGGCGGGAGGGCCGGCGCGGTGCCGCCCCGCGCTGAGCTGGCTCCGGTGGCGCGGGAGATGTCGGGAGATGGGCGGAGGGGTCGATTCCGGGGCCCGGTGAACGCGGTCCCGCCGCGACGTTGTTTAACAAAGGGCAGAGATCGGCGGGGAGTTGGGTGGCGTCGGCGTGAAGGAAACGCAGGGGGTGGGGGCCGGTGTCGGCGCCGCGCTCGGCGGCGAGACTGCGGGCCTGGTCGACGAGTTCCTCGGCGAAGTCGAAGGCGGTGAGGTGGCGGTAGCCGAGGGCCCAGAGCCCGAGCGTCACACGGCCGGCGCCGCACCCGGCCTCGAGGAGCGGGGCGGCGTGGTCGGGGAAGAAGCGGCGGATCAGTTTGCGCTCCGACGCCCAGAGGCCGAGTTCGTGCGCCGCGCGGGTGTAGTGGACGACCGCGATCAGGTCGTTGAAATCGGCGCGGACGGTGGCGGCCGTTATTTTTTCTTTTTCCACGCGGCGATGAACATGCCGTTGGCGTTGAGCTCGTGGGGCCAGAGGAAAATGCGCGACGGGTCGGCGGCGCCGGCGGGCGAGATCGGCAACACGAGCGGTTCCAGCTCCGGATGCGCGGCGGCGAAGGCGTCGGCGACGGCGGTCGTCTCGGAGCGGGTCAGCGTGCAGACGGAGTAGATGAGGCGGCCGCCCGGTTTGAGGGAACCGGCGAGGTTGTTGAGGAGCGCGAGCTGGGTGACGGAGAGTTCGCGGACGTCTTCGGGGGTGGTGGTCCAGCGGGCGTGCGGATTGCGCTGCCAGGTGCCGACGCCGCTGCAGGGGGCGTCGAGGAGGATGCCGTCGAATTTGGCCTTCGTGGGGAGGCGGGAACCGCCGTCCCAGAAATCGGTGCGGTAGTTGAACAGTTTGGCGCGGGCGGCGCGGCGTTTCAGGGTGTCGATGCGGCGTTCGTTGCGGTCGGTGGCCCAGACGACGCCCTTGTTTTTCATGAGGTCGCAGAGATGGAGCGTCTTGCCGCCCTCGCCGGCGCACGCGTCCCACCAGTTTTCCCCGGGCACGGGGGCGGCGGCGACGCCGACGAGCTGCGAGGCGAGGTCTTGGATTTCAAATTCGCCGGTCTTGAACTGCTCGGTCTTGAACAGGTCCTGCACGCCGGTGAAGCGGAGGGCGTCGGGGGCGCGGTCGCTGGGCTCGCAGGCGAAGAGGGATTTGGCGAGCGTATCGCGTTGGCCGGGACGGGCGCGGAGCCAGAGGGCGGGGTCGCGCTGGAGTTGGCGCAGGTAGTCGTGCGGCAGGTCCATCTCGGCGGCAAGCCACGCGGGGACGGCGCGAACGGCGAGGGTTTCGGCTTTGACGGATTTGGGGTCGGCGAGGAAGCGCTCGTGCATGGCCATGGCGTGCTCGAGGCGTTTCTGCGGGGCTTCCTTCGGGTTGAGCCAGGAGAACCAGCGGAAATAGACGAAGACGGTGTGGCTGATCAGGCGCTTGGCCGGTGGCTGGAGATAGCGGTGCCCCTCGAAGTAAAAGCGCAACGCGGTGTCGGCGCGCTGGTCGGCGGAAATCGCGGCGAGGATTTGCGCGGCGTGGTTGAGGATGGCTTGATCGGGCATGCCGTGACAGCCGAACACGGGAGCGCGGAGAAGGGAAGCGGCTAATCCGCGCGAGGCGCCGGGGCGAGGGCGTCGTGCCTGCCCGCGACCAGAGCCCCGCTCGCAAAGGATTTTCGGATCATGCGCGGCACGCGGCCGGGTAGGTTGAGAATTTGGGCGTCGGCGTGGTCTGGGCGGTAGCCGTTGATGAAGCGGATCGGCAACTCCGGGTGCGTGGCGCGGAGGCGGCGCACGAGGTCGAGGCCGGAGACGTCGCTGGCCCTGACGATGGCGGAGATCACGAGGTCGAGGGTCGCGCGGGTGCGGGCCGATGGTGGCTTTTGCAGCCGCGAGTTTGTCGCTGCACTGCGGGAGCTGCGCCCGCGCTCGATCTTGGTCTGGCCGCGGCGGGCGGCTGTGCAGCGGCTGGCCGGCAGGACGACGCGCCTTGGCGCGACACGGACATCGCCGGCGGACAGGTGCAGGAAGTCGCCGCGGAGTGGCCCGGTGAACGCATTATCGTGATCCCGGGTGTCTGTCGCCGCAGCCCGGACGGCCGGGCTGCAGTCAACGCGAACGCGACCGGGGGCCGCCCCTGGCGGGAATTCCGGCGGGGGGACGGACGAAAAGGCTACGCCCGCTTCGCCCATTTGCGGTCCTGCTTGAGCTCGAGGCGTTTGGTTTCGATCTGGACGCCGGCGACGGCGGGGTGGGCCCGGAGCGCTTGGAACGCCGGGGCGTTGAGTTTCCACGAAAGCGCCCCGCTCACTTCGGCGATCGACGCTACGCGGTCCTCGAAGAGGAAGCCGAATTCCACGCGGGTGTCGCCGCCCTGTTTATTGAGCGTATCGCGGAGCAGGCGGAGAAACGCCGGCAGCTCGTGGTGCGCGGGATGGAGCAGCCAGGTGACTTTCTTGACGTGGGCCGAAACGTAGTTGTCGAGCGAGGACGCCTCCTTGACGTTGATGCGCGGGCCCTCGGTGCCGACGAGGATGTTGCCCGACACGACGATGGTGGCGTTGTCGGTGAGGAGGGTGCCGTAGTTGGCAAAGCCGTCGGCGAACATGTTGAGCCCGACGGAGGCGGTCTTCGTGGCGAGGGTGAAGGAGGCCCAGGGGCGGTTGTCTTTTTTCGAGAGGCGCTTCGCGATGTTGCTGACGATGCCGCCGAGGCGGAATTCGGTGCGGTCGGGCTGGAGGAGCAGCGCCTCGATCGGGAACGAATCGAGGGCGTCGGCCAGTCCCGCATAGGCGTTCATCGGGTGGCCGGAGACGTAGAAACCGAGGAGTTCCTTTTCGAAGACGAGGCGCTCGGCGGACGTAAAATCGTCGGCCGCTTCGGCGATCGCAGCCACCTGGCCGGCGCGCGGGGCGGCGGTGCGGGCCGCGGCTTTCTTCGCGGGTTTGTCCTCGGCGAGCATGTCGAGAAACGTGTTCTGGCCCGCTGCTTTGTCGCGGGCGTTGGCGGCGACGGCGGACATGGCGGCGTCGATGCCGTCGAAGAGTTGCTTGCGCGAGGCGCCGCTGAAATCGAAGGCGCCGGTCTTCGAGAGGTGTTCGAGCACGCGCTTGTTGATGGCGCGGCCGTCGACGCGTGCGACCATGTCGTCGAAGTCCTTGAACGGGCCGTGGGCGTCGCGTTCGGCGATGATCTTTTGGGCGGCGAGTTCGCCGACGCCTTTGACGCCGGCGAGGCCGAAGCGGATCTTGTCGGCGACGGGCGTGAACATTTCGCGCGACTCGTTCACGTCGGGGCCGAGGACCTTGAGGCCCATCGCCTCGCACTCGGCGACGAAGTGGGAGACTTTTTCGGAGTTGCCGAGCTCGGAGCTGAGCATGGCGGCCATGAACTGGACTGGGTAGTTGGCCTTCAGGTAACCGGTCTGGTAGCTGAGGATCGCGTAGGCGGCGGAGTGGGATTTGTTGAAACCGTAACCGGCGAATTTGTTGAGGATGTCGAAGATCGAGTCGGCGATCTTGGCCTCGATGGCATTCACGCGTTTCGCGCCCTCGACGAATTTCACTCGTTCGGCGGCCATCGCCTTTTCGTCCTTTTTGCCCATAGCGCGGCGGAGCATGTCCGCTCCGCCGAGGGAGTAGCCGGCGATGACTTTCGCGGCCTCCATGACCTGCTCCTGATAGACCATGATGCCGTAGGTCTCACGGCAGACGTCCTCGAGGAGCTTGTGGGGAAACTTGACCGTGGCGGGGTCTTTCTTACCGCGGACGTAGTCGGGGATCCACTCCATCGGGCCGGGCCGGTAGAGTGCGATGAGCGCGACGATTTCGTCGATCGAGGAGAGGCCGATCTGGCGGCAGAGATTTTGCATGCCGCCGGACTCCAGCTGGAACACGCCGGTGGTACGGCCGGAGTTGAGGAGCGCGAAGGTCTTCGCGTCCTCCAGCGAGATGGTCTCGATGTCGAACTGGGGGTCGGCGGTGCGGCGGATGTTTTCGACGGCATCGGCGATGACGGTGAGTGTCTTCAGGCCGAGGAAGTCCATCTTCAGCAGGCCGAGCTTCCCGACGGCGTTCATGTCGAACTGCACGGTGACGTCGCCTTCCTGCTCGGTGAGCGGGACGAACTCGTCGAGCGGGCGGTCGGTGATGATGATGCCGGCGGCGTGTTTGCCGGTGTTGCGGACCATGCCCTCGAGGACGAGCGCCTGGTCGAAGATGCGTTTGGCGACTGGATTGCGGGAGACCTCGTTGCGCAGCTCCTCGGATTTTTCTCGGGCGGACTCGAGCGTGATGTTGAGCTCGTCGGGAATCATCTTCGCGAGCCGGTCGGCGTCCGCGTAGGGGAGATTGTGCACGCGCGAGACGTCGCGGATGACCATCTTCGCGCCGAGGGTGCCGTAAGTGATGATATTGGCGACGCAGTCGTTGCCGTATTTTTGGCGGACGTAGTCGATGACCTCGCCGCGGCGGCGCATGCAGAAATCGATGTCGAAGTCGGGCGGAGAGACGCGCTCGGGATTGAGGAAGCGCTCGAAGAGGAGTTTGAAGCGCAGCGGGTCGAGGTTGGTAATGCCGAGCAGATAGGCGACGATGCAACCGGCGCCGGAACCGCGCCCGGGCCCGACGGGGATGTTTTGTTTACGCGCCCAGTCGATAAAATCCCAGACGACAAGGAAGTAGTCGATGAAGCCGGTCTTGCCGATGATGCTGAGCTCGTAGTCCACGCGCTCGACGAGGAGGGTGGCGAGGGCCTGGTCGGCAAATTTTTCCGGCGCCGCGGCATCGAAGGCGTAACGATGGCGGAGGCCGATGACGCAGAGTTCGCGGAGGTAGCCGGCGCGGTCGGTGCGCGCGGTGATTTCTGGCGTGAGGGGGTATTTCGGATACCGTTCGCTGCCCTTCGGGAACGGGATCGTGAGGTCGCACATTTCGGCGACGAGCTGGGTGTTGGTCACGGACTCCGGGACCTCGGCGAAGATTTTCGCCATCTCGTCGCGGGACTTTAGATAGAATTCCTGGCCGGTGAAACGCATGCGTTTCTCATCGTCGATCTTCGCGCCGGTCTGGATGCAGAGCATCGCGTCGTGCGGGCCGGAATCGTGCTTGCGGACGTAGTGAACGTCGTTGGTGGCGATGACCTTGAGGTTGAATTCTTCGGCTAGCTTGAGCAGGCCGGGGATGATTTTGAGCTGCTCAGGGATGCCGTGGTCCTGGATTTCGACGAAATAGTTTTCGCGCCCAAAAATTTCGACGAAGCGTCCGCAGGCCTGCCGGGCCTCCTCGTAGCGGTCGTGGAGCAGGTGTTGGGGGACGAGGGACGCGAGGCAGCCGGTGAAGCCAATGAGGCCGTGGGCGTATTTCGCGAGGGTCTCAAGATCCGTGCGCGGTTTGTAGTAGAAGCCCTTGAGATGGGCGTCGGAGACGAGCTTGAGGAGGTTTTGATAGCCGGTGAGGTTTTTCGCGAGCAGGCCGAGGTGAAACATGCTTTTGCCGTCCTCGTCGGAGCGGCCGTGTTTCGCGAGGCGCGAGGTCTCGACGAGATAGAGCTCGCAACCGACGAGGGGTTTGATGCCTTTGGCCTTCGCTTGGTTGTAGAACTCGATGGTGCCGTAAAGGTTGCCGTGGTCGGTCAGGGCGAGGGCCTTCATGCCGAGTTCGGCGGCACGGTCCATCAACCGGTCAATGCGGCAGGCGCCGTCGAGCAGGCTGTAGTCGGAGTGGACGTGGAGGTGGACGAAGTTTTGGTCGGCGGACGGCACGGAGAGGGTCTTAAGCAACGTCAACGGCGGTCCTGCGCAAGAAGGGAAAAAAGCCATTGACGCGCGGCGCGCGGCTTGGCCTATTTATCGGCTTTTCCTTTCACCAACACGTCCGCTCACATGTCCATCGAAATCAAAATCCGCAAGAATGAGCCCATCGACCGTGCGCTTCGCCGCATGAAAAAGAAGCTCGATCGCGAGAATATCATCAAAGGCACCCGCGCGAAGCGCTACTACGAGAAGCCCTGCGAGAAGCGCCGCCGCAAGAATAAGGTTCAGGCCTTCACTCAGATGCTCCGCCGGCGCTACGCCGAATAAGGCGGTCGCCCCTTGCCCCGGTGGCCGCATTTGCCGGGACGAATTTTACCGCGCTACCTTTCACGAGGTAGCGCGGTTCTTTTTTGTAAGCAGTTTTTCACCGTGCAACTTGCCGGCACTCCCTGTCGTCTGCGCCACATATTCGCGTGAAGCCCATCCTTTCTCTCTCCACGAGCTGGTGTTCCCACCGCCACACCGATGGTTACGTGATGTTGCGGGAAATGGCTAACCTCGGGTTCGAGTACGTTGAGCTGAGCCACGGCATCCGCATCACACTGGTGCCGGGAATCCTCAAGGCGGTGGAGGAAGGCGTCGTCAGAGTGTCTTCCACGCATAATTTTTGCCCGCTGCCGACGGGGGTGGTCCAGGCGGCGCCGAATCTGTTCGAGCCGTCCGTGCGCGAGCACCGGGAGCACGACCAGTGGTTGCGGCATACGAAGCGGTCGATCGATTTCGCTGCGCAGGTGAAAGCCCGGGTGCTGGTGTGTCACCTCGGCAGCGTGACATTTTTCTGGTTCAATCCGGCCCGCACAATCCGGAACTACCTGCGCGACCACCCCGACGCGGGTCGCACGACGGAGGACAAGGGCTATGCCGCGCTGGTGGCGAAATCACTCGCCAAGCTGCGCAAACGCATGGGACCGTTCTGGGAGCAGACCAAGGCGAGTCTGAACGAGATTTACGACTACGCGGCGCGGAAAGGGATCAAGCTCGGCCTGGAGAACCGCGAAAAATTTGAGGAGTTGCCGCTTGATGCGGACTACGCCGAGTTTATCGCCGGCCAACCGGCCACTGCTCCGATCGGCTACTGGCATGACACCGGGCATGCCGACATCAAGGAAGGCATGGGCTTGCTGAATCACCGTCAGCACCTTGCGAAGAATGCGCCGAGGCTGATCGGTTTTCACCTGCACGATGTGAGTGCGATGGGCAGCGACCACCAGCCGGTCGGTTCGGGGCACATCGACTTCAAGATGGTGAGCGAATTTTGGCAGCCCGAGCATTTGCTCACGTTGGAACTGAGTCCCCGCGTGGCGGTGGAGGACGTCAAGTCCTCGAAGATGCGGGTCGAGGCGCTGATGTAGGCGGTCGGCCGGCCGGCGCCGAGCGAGTCGGCGGCGAGCCCGGGAGGATCACGGGTTTCGTTTGGCCGCAATCTCCGCGACCCAGCGGCGGTGCGGTCCGGAGAGCGTCAGCGTGGCCAGTTCGGCGAGCGAGACCCAGACGAGTTCGGCCGGGAGCGGGCGGCGCGGCGCGGCGGCGGCATAAATCGATTCGGTGATCTGAAAACGGGTGATGCCGCGGCGTTTTTTGGCGAGCAGCTCGCCGCGGGCGACCTTGGTGGGATCAAGCGCGGCCTGTTCGGCGGTGGGCAACTCGTGGATGTTGGCGAAGCGGCGGGCCCCGGCGGCGGAGCGATGGAGCAGGAGAGTTCCCTGGTGTTCGCACCACACGCGCGTCACGGACCGTTGCTCCATCTGTTTGGCGGCGAGCCGGGGAAAGGCTTCGGGCTCGCCGCGGCGCGCGGCCGCACAGAACGCCTGCACGGGGCACGTGAGACAGAGTGGATTGTGGCGGAAGCAGACCGTCGCCCCCAATTCCATCATCGCCTGATTGTGGTCACCCGGTGATTCGGCCGGCAGGAGGGCTTCGGCGAGCGGCGTGAATTTTTTCGATGCGCTGGCGGAGTCGCGAAAGTCCGTGGCGTCGGCCGTGAGGCGCGCGAGGATGCGCACGACGTTGCCGTCGACACAGGCGGCGGGGGCGCCGAACGAGATGCTCGTGATCGCGGCCGAGGTGTAAGGGCCGACCCCGGGGAGTGCGCGCCAGGCCTCAGGGGTGTGCTTCATTGTCGGCCAGGCGGCGACGTGTTGGGCCAGGCGGTGAAGGTTCCGGGCGCGGGAGTAGTAACCGAGGCCCTCCCAGAGTTTCAGCACGCGGGCTTCGGGGGCGGCGGCGAGGGCGGCGAAATCGGGCAGCTCGGCGAGCCAGCGGGCGAGGTAGGGGAGGGCGGTTTTCACCTGCGTCTGCTGCAGCATGAATTCGCTCACGACGGTTTTGTAGAGCGACGGCTCGTCCCGCCACGGCAGGGGGCGCGCGTGGACCCGATACCAAGCCCGCAGGGCGTGGTGAAATTCGGTGCGTCGTTCGATCAGGTTTTTGGCCACGACGGCACACAAGGCGCAAAAGACCGTCGCTGGGAAGCAGAATCCTTTTGTGCTCCCGGCGTTATTTGTGGCCATCTAGGGGCATGCCCAAGCAGTTCAACGACGAGCCCGAAGCGCCCAAAAAGCTCGCCTCCTACACCGCCAAACTCAACGACGCCCAGATGGAAAAACTGCGCGCCATCTGTGTGGAGCGCGGGTGGACGCCGTTTGAGGTCGCTTACACGCGCTTCGCCTTCAAGGCCGACCATCTCAAGACTAACGTGAGCGCCTACACCAGCGGCAAGGTCGTGATCGCGGGCAAGGGCACAGAGGATTTTGTGCGTGATGTACTGGAGCCCGATGTAATCGGCGCGGCCACGCTGGGCTACGACGAGGTGCTGCACCCGGACTGGTTCGAATCGCACGCCGGGCTCGACGAAAGCGGCAAGGGCGACTTTTTCGGCCCCGTGATCGCGGCGACGGTGATTGCCGACAAGTCGGCGATCGAAGCCTGGCGCAACGCGGGCGTCCAGGACTCGAAAAAAATTACCGAGGGAAAAATTCTCTTGCTCGACCAACTCATCCGGGACACCCAGGGCGCGGTGGTGCGCACGTGTTTCTGCGGCATGCCGAAATACAACGATCTGATGTCGCGTCCCGGAGCCAACCTCAACCGGCTCCTCGCGTGGCAGCACGCTACCGCGCTGGAACAGGCGCTGGTGGCGAAACACGTCCCGTGGGGGCTGCTCGACCAGTTCACGGAGCAACCGCTCGTGCAGCGCGAGCTCGCCAAGAAGGGCGTGAAAGACTTCGAGCTGAAAATGCGGACCAAGGCCGAGTCGGACCCGGTGGTCGCCGCGGCGTCGGTCGTGGCCCGCGCGGAATTTGTGCGGCAAATGAACCTGCTCTCAAAAAAATTTGGCGCGAAACTGCAGAAGGGTGCGGGCCCGCTGGTGAAGGAGCAGGCGAACCAAATGATCCAGCAATTCGGCGCCAAGGCGCTCGGGGAATTTGCCAAACTGCATTTCCGCACGGCCTACGAGGTGGTCTCGGCGGCGGGGAAATTGGACGAGTTGCCGCTCAAGGAGCCGGGACCCAAGATGGAATGGTGAGGGCGGGGGCGGTCGGATGGCCGCAGCGGCGGCGCATTTCCCGTTGGCCACCGCCTCCGCCGAAAACCGCGAGACCCTCCGGCCAGTTGCGACCGGGGGAGGGGCCTTGCCGATCAGGCACCGGTGCGCGTTCCGGCGCTTGCGCCGCGCATCGGGCGCCCGCTAAATCGGCGCCTTCATGGCCAAACGCCGACAACTCCGCGGATTCGATCTCAAGCAGATTGAGGGCGTCGCCGAGCTCATCGGGGTCGATGAAGCGGGACGGGGGGCGCTCGCCGGACCCGTGGTGGCGGGGGCGGTGTTGGTCAGCAAAGAATTTCTCGAAAGCCGCTGGGCGTTGGGCCGGGCGAGCCGGGTGAACGACTCGAAGCAGCTTTCGGTGACCGAGCGCGAAGAACTCTGGGGCGAGTTCGACGGCTTGGCCCAGCAGGGGCACATCCACGCGCAGTTCGGCGTCGCCGACGTGCTGGAGATCGAGCAGTTCAACATTCTCGGCGCGACGAAACTCGCGATGCGGCGCGCGCTGGAAGGCATCTACCCGCCGGGGGCGTTCGAGCAAAAGAGCGAGCCGGACCTGTTCGCGACGGCCGAGGTAATCGCCCGTTTCGTGCCGACGGTGTCGTGCCGCGTCATCGTCGACGGGCTCGCGTTGCGGGGCTTTCCCTACCCGCACACGGGCATCGTGAAGGGCGACGGGCGTTCGTTGTGCATCGCGATGGCCTCGATCATCGCCAAGGTGACCCGCGACCGCCTGATGAACGAGCTGGACGGAAAATTTCCCGGTTACGGGTTTGCCCAGCACAAAGGCTACGGCACCGAGGAGCATCGGGACGCCGTGCTCCGGCTCGGCCGCACGCCGCAGCACCGCGAGATGTTTTTGCGCAAGCTCCTCGCGGGCCGGGTCGACCCGGAGCAGATGGATTTTCTCGGCGGGGACGGCTGACGCGCCGTTGACCGTCCCGGTCGAGTCCCCCACAAACACGCTCGATGGCGATCAAAAAACACACCTCGCTGGATCGCGTGCTCGGCCGGCGGGATACGCTGGATTCGGTCAATCTCGCCAACTTGGTGCAGCGCCTCGCCCGCGAACGCGGCCTGTTCGAAGAAATTTTCAACGTTCTGCAGGAGGGCGTCCTTGTCATTTCCTCCGACGGCGCGATCGATTACGCCAACGCCGCCGCGCACCGCCTGATCGGCAGCGGCGAGGATGAGCTCATCGGACAGATCCTGTGGCGGCTGGTGCCGGGTTTGCGACCGTCGATCGACGCCGCGCCGGACGACGGACCGGTGCGCGGCGCGCTGCCGGTCGTCGCGCGCGAGTTTGAAATGACCTATCCCGAGCCGCGCACGGTGCGGCTCTACATGGTGCCGTTCCGTGGGGAAGGGCGCGATTCGCCGCGACGGTTCGCCGTCATCCTGAGTGATATGACCAAGGACAAACAGACCACCGAGCGTCGCATCGAGGACGAGCGAACGTCGTCGGTGCTGTTGTTGGCGGCGGGCGTGGCGCACGAGTTGGGCAATCCGCTCAATTCGCTCACTATCCATCTCCAGCTGATCGAGCGGAAGCTGCGTAAGCTCAAAGCGTCGAAGGACGCCGAATCGCTCTCCGAATCGTTGCGGGTCTGTCGCGACGAAGTCACGCGCCTGGACGGCATCATCAGCAATTTTCTGGAGGCGATCCGGCCGCGCCCGCCGGATCTCGCCGAGACGAACGTCGCCGAAGTGCTGGCCGATGTGCTGCGCTTCCAGCAGCGGGAGTTTGCCGATCGCGGGGTCGCCGTCGAAGCGGAGACGCCGGATTCGTTGCCGACGGTGATGGCCGACCGCAACCAGCTGAAGCAGGTGTTTTTCAATCTGACGAAGAACGCGATGGAAGCGATGCAGCCGGGCGGGAAGCTCAAAATCAAATCGCGCGCCGACGATGAGTCGGTCTTCTTGCTGTTTGGCGATAGCGGGTCCGGCATCAAGCAGGAGGATCTGGTGCGGTTGTTTCAACCTTACCACACAACAAAGCCCGGCGGCCACGGGCTCGGCCTGATGATCGTGCAACGCATCATGCGCGAACACGGCGGCCAGGTCGGATTGGAGAGTAAGGAAGGTCTCGGGACCATCGTGACGCTGCAGTTTCCCCGGAAGGACCGCCGCGTGCGGATGCTGCACTGATCGGCGCCCGCGCTTCGCGGGGGGAAAGGCGACGGGTCAGTTCACCTGCTTGTTGGTCGTGGAGTCCCGGCCTGCGGACGAGGACGACGACGAAGAATCGGACGGCGCCGAGTAGGACGGTGCGGAGTAAGACGGTGCGGAATAGGACGAGGCCGACGATGAAGACGAATCGGGCGACGCGGAGTTCGAGGACGACGCGGTGGACGAGCCGCGCGACGAATCACCCGACGACGGGTAGCTGCCGGACGAACTTGATGGTGGCCGGGTCGACGATGAGTCGGACGTCGGCGGTGGGCGCCGTCCGTCGTTCGGGCCGTGGCCATGCCGGTTCGTGTCGTGGCCGACGTAGCTCGGAGGCCGCTGATACGGCGTGGTGCCCGGCGGACAATCGTTGGGGTCTGCGGGGTGTTTATGCTGGGGCGGAGTGACGGGAGGGACCATGGGTTTCGGGCCCGGGTTTGCGGTCGTCGCAGGCGTGTAGCTGTAATTTGATCCGGTGTAATCGTAATGGTTGGAGCGATCGTAGCCGGAGTAGTGGAAAACCCAAAGCGGGTCGTAGCCCGGTGCGGCGTAGGACGCGTAGGTTGGATTGACCGCGCTGCTGCCGAGCGAAGGCGTGCGCGCGTAAAGGCCGGTGTTGGGGACGATACTGCTGATCAGCGCGGTGCCGAGATTGGGGTTAATCGGATCGGGCAAGAACTCGACGTTGATGATGTTTTCCGCCTTGGTGTAGTCATTGAGCAGAAGCATGCCGCGGTCGTAGAGGGCCTGCGAAAACTTGAGATACATCGCGTTCCATTGCGCAGGGGTCGGCTCGACTCCGCCGCGGACGGCCACAGCGAGTGCGTAGGTGGGCATGCGAGGGATCGGCAGCGCGGCGTTGCGCGAAGCCTTACTCGACGTGCCGCAGCCAGTGCCGCCGACGAGCACAGCGCCGACGAGAACGCTGGCGAAAAGAAACACGGACAGTTTCGACTTCATGGTCGGACCTTGGTGGACGGTTGAATGGGCGGCTGACCTGAGGGCGACTAAGCGTTCTCCCGTCCGATTCGCAAGCGCATACGCGGGCGGCCCGGAAACTCGGCCCGTTCGGGGGCCGGGTGCGACGGGCGGCAGCGCGGATCGGGGTCCTATGGTTTTCGCACCGACGGCAGGATGATGTTCTTCACCGCGATGGTCTGCGTCTCTTTTTTGCCGCCTAGGCGCACGGAGATTTTGACCGGGATCTCGTCGCTGGTGACGCCCAATTGGGACACCATCGGGTCCAGGCTTCCTTTTTCGCCGGCGGCCAGGGTGAGCTTGGGCGGGCGCACGGCGAAATTACCGAGTTCAGAGTTAACGTCGGTCACCTCGATTTCAATGGGCTCCGGGCCGCGATTCTCGAATTGCACGCGGAGAGTCACCGGCGGCATCGGGCTGCCCTGGGCGCGGCGCGCCATCGCCATGCGGATGTACTCTTTCATGGCTTCCTTTTGCTCCTCTTCAGAATCGCCGAAACCGGTTGAGTAAACCTCCGTGATGCCATCGGAGTCCCGGCGCTTGCGGTTGCCATCGAGTTCGTCCTCCAGTCCTTTGGGGCCGCCCGGCCCGCGCGCGCCCGGTTTGCCGCCGCGCTCAAAGCCGCGGCTCACGGTCGCCACGGCCGCGATTTTTCCGTCGAACAGCGCGCCATCGCCTTTCATGGCGACGGGGCGTTCGCCGGAGTTGACGGCCTCGACCATCAGGTCGCGCTGGGTGGGGGTGCCGCAGCCGGCGTGGAACAGGAAGGTGAAGGTGAGGGCCGCCGCACCGGTCGCGGTCGAAAGAAAGCGCAAGTTTTTCATGGGTTGGACACGGGCGGGAAGCCGACGCGAACGTCGCGCGGATTGCAAGGACGCGCAGGGAAACCCTGAATCTTTCTGGCCTTTCTCCCGTCTTGCTGATCACACAGCAATGCACGCCGCATGGAACCATCCTCTACGACCGCGCTGGCCGACCTTGTTCGGCGGGCTCAGAAGGGCGACGAAAACGCCCAGCACGAGCTCATCATGGCCTACCAGCACCGGGTCGCGGGCTTCGTCTACGCCATGACCAACCGGAGCGATTACGTCGAGGACCTGTCCCAGCAGATCTTCATCAAAATGGTGCGGGCGGTCGACCGGCTGCAGGCTCCAGCGCAGTTCGAGTCGTGGCTCTTCCGCCTCGCCCGCAACACTTGTATCGACCAGCTCCGTCGCCAGAAATTGCGCCGGATTTTCCTGCCCTTCGGCGAGGAACACGAAAATATTCCCGAACCCGCCGGCGCCGTCGACCCGGAGGAGCTCGATGCTCTCCGCCACGCGCTCGCCCAACTCCGCCCCCAGGACCGGGCGCTGCTGGCGCTCGTGCAGGAGGGTCGCAGTCATGCTGAAATTGCCGAAACCCTCGATACCACGGTGGCCGCGGTGAAGGCTCGCCTTCACCGCGCCCGCGAGCACCTTCGCGAACACTACCAACCCGACCATGAAAACTGAAGACCAAGCTTGGCGTGACCTTCAGGCCCACGCCTCCGCCCAGCTCCGCGCCGGCTTCGCCGAACGGGCGCTCCGCGCCGCCCGCGGCCCGCAGGACGCGACCTGGCGCCAACTCAACGCCCACGCCGCCCGTCAACTGCGGCCCGGTTTTGCCGAACGGGTGCTGCGCGCCGCCCGCGCGGTCGCGGAGGTACCATCGCTTTCCAGCCAATTTGCGCTCAGCGCCGCCACGGCGGCCTTTTGTCTGGCGGCCGTCATCTTTGTGCAGGATCGCAGCGCCCAGCTCGCGGATGAACGCAATCTGGCCGATTGGGAGCGCATCGTGTTAAGCGCGCAGGACGCGCAGGATGCGCCGGACAACGACTCCATCTGATGTCCCAGCGCGTCTTCGTTGCTCTCCTCACCGTCGCGGTCTTTCTCGCCGGCTATGGCGCCCGCGGCTTCGCGGAGCGCGGCCGGCCGGTGCCGCCGCCGCCCGCGACGCTGACACAGGAGTATGCCCGTCCGGTGACAACCGCCGCCGACGCGAAGGCCAAGCAAAAGCTCGACCGGGCCAAGTTGCTGGCCGAAATCGAAAAATTGCGGCCGCAGATTGTCGCTTACACCGCGCAGGTGGCGGAGATCGATGCGGGCTTCGACCGTGAATTCGTCACGCTACTCACGCCGGAACAGCGCGAAAAGTTCACTTTGGCTAAAAAGAAGATGGCCGAGCGCATCGAGAAGAAGAAAAACGATCCCTCCCTGCTTTCCGACGAGGATATCAATCGCGAGCGCGACCGCCCCCTCACCGATATCTATCGGCAGGTCACCGTCACCCCGCCGCTCGAGTGGATGACAAAGGAATACACGCTCGACGCGGTGCAGCAGACGAAGACGCGCGCGTTGCTGTCGCTGCGCCGCAACCAGTTTATCGCGCTGCTCGACTCGACGGCGCATCCGACGATCCGGCTCAGCCGTCTCGCCCCGCTCGTCCAGCGCGTCGCTGCGCCCGCGAAATAGGGGCTGGTCTCCCCGGCCCAGCCTGTCCGCGGGCTTGACCGCCGCTCCGCCCGCCGTGTGAATAGCCCGATGGTGCCGGCTGTTCTGATTGTTGACGACGAGAAACACACCCGCGAGGGACTGCAGCAAGCCCTCGCGGAGCATTACGACGTGACGATCGCGGCGAGCGCCGACGAAGCCTTCAATCTGCTGGAGGCCCAGCCGTTCGACGTCGTGCTGACCGATCTGCGCATGCCGGGCAAATCCGGTCTCAAGGTCATCGATAAGGCCCTCGCTCTGCCGCAGCGTCCCGCCGTCCTGATGATGACGGCTTACGGCAACATCGACACGGCGGTCGAAGCGATGAAGCGCGGGGCTGTCGATTTTCTGACGAAGCCGGTCAATATCGAACGCCTCGAAGTGCTCATCCAACGGGCGCTCAAGACCAAGACGCTCGAGGTCGAGGTGAAGCAACTCCACGAGCGGCTCGACGAAAAATTCAGCATCGAGGGTATCATCGGCACCTCGCAGAAACTGGAGGACGTTCTCGTGAAGATGCGCCTCGTCGCGCCGTCGCGTGCGACCATCCTGATCGAGGGCGAATCCGGCACGGGCAAGGAGCTCATCGCGCAGGCGATCCACCAGGTCAGCCCGCGCGCCCGCGCGCCGTTCATCGCCGTGCACTGTGCGGCGCTGTCAGAAAATCTGCTGGAGAGTGAAGTTTTCGGCCACGAGCGGGGTTCGTTCACCGGCGCGACCGAACGGCGGGTCGGCCGCTTCGAATCGGCCGACGGCGGCACGCTTTTCCTCGATGAAATCGGCGAAATCTCCCCGTCGACGCAGGTCAAACTCCTGCGCTTTCTCGAAACGAAGTCCATCGAGCGCGTCGGCGGCTCCAAGCCCATCGCCCTCGACGTCCGCTTGGTTGCCGCGACGAACCGCAATCTCGAACAACTGGTCCGTGACGGAAAGTTTCGCGACGACCTCTTTTTCCGCCTCAATGTGGTCCGCCTCGTCATGCCGCCGCTGCGCGAGCGACCGGAGGACATCTCGCTGCTGCTCGCGCATTTTATCCGGGTGTTTTCCGCTGAAAACGCGGTCCCGCCGCTGGCGGTCGAGCCGGGCGCCTTGCGGACGTTGCAGACCTATGCTTGGCCGGGAAACATCCGCGAGCTGAGGAATTTTTGCGAAAATGCCGTCGTGATGCGCCGCGGCGGCAACCTCACCGAATATGACCTCGAGCCGAAATTTCGCGGCCAGCCCGGTTCCGCCGCGGTGTCCGCGGCCGGCGCGCCCACCGCGACCGCGCCGGGCGGATCGTCCTTTTCGGTTGAGGACAACGAGAAACGCCTCCTCCGCGAGGCGCTGCACAAGTCGCGAGGCAATCGCACCGCGGCCGCCGGACTCATGGGCATTAGCCGCCGCACCCTGCACCGCAAGATCGCGCAGTGGCCCGAACTCGACGTGACGGACAAATGATCTGCTGCCCGAGGGCCTCCGCGCTCCGATGCCCCCCCCGCGCACCGCCCAGGCGTTCAGCCAGGGGCTCCCAGCCGGTGACGGTGTGCGCGGGATCCGGCTCGCCGCCGTGTCGTCCTGACGCTTGCGCTCTCGCTCCTCGTCGGGGGAAAGAATTCCACGGTCCGGTGATCGCGGCGACGTTGCGGCCTGAGGATTCTCGCGGAATACTCCGCAGGGACGGTCGGGCTGGTCGCGCTCGCCCAAGTCGGATGTCGCTTCGCGGGCTTTGCGCGCTGGCTGACCTTGGCCGCGTGCCGTGGTCGCCGCCCCGGTGGTCGCCCAGGCGTGCCGCTGCTCCCTGACGCGCGGGAGCCGCGCCGCCTCCATTTCACTATCTCTCGGTTCCGCACCATTCCGCCCTGCCGCCGCCCCGGGGAAAGGCGTTGCCTCAGCCAACGCCTTGCGCCTAGCCTCCGCTCACGGGTCTCGCCCTCCGGCCCATCGATCGACCATGAATTTTCGCCGCGTAATGCTTGGAGGAGGACAGCTGTGGGCGGCTGTTCCCGCGCAGGCGGGCGACCCGCCCGAGAAGGATCAAGGCAAGAGCTGGGTACTCGGCGCGCGGAGCGGACTTTCCGGCGACGCGAACCGGTTCGGCGCCGTCGGAAAGAACGTCGAGAGCTCCGTTTTTCAAATCGCCCCGAAGGCCGCCGATAACGCGTCGGTGATCGACCAGGCGTTCCTGGCGCGGAGCTACCGGCTGACGGTCGACCAGTTTGACCATCGGCCCGGCGACAAGGCCCTCGAAAGCCCCGAGGTGTCGGCCCGGATCGCCCCTGTTTTTTCGGCGGTAACCAACCGCGATGCGCTCGAGATCTTACCAGCCGCGCGCAATCCCGGGTCGCTGCTCAGCGGCGCCCCCATCCATTCCCACCACGCGAACGACCGCAACGAGGTGAACGTGACCTTTTTCACGGCGCCCACGGCGAAGACCGGGCTGACGTTCAAAGCCCGCGCAGCGAATACCGGGTTTCGCGCTGCCGTGCTCTCCCGCAGGCTCGACCGCACGCAGCATTTGTTCGGCGTTTCCGGCAGCAATGCGATCTGGTCCGAAGACAAAACCGTCGCCGAGGCCCTGCATCAGGATGGGTGCTACCTCACATCCGGGGAGGCTAAGAACAACGCCGCCGCTGATCTGATGGCCGGGCTCGACTGCGCGTTGGCCAAGAAGTCCACCGCCAGCGCCCGGGCGGGTTTCGCATGGCGCCACCGCGACGCCGAGCCCAGCACGATCTCACCCTTGGCCGAAGTCTCGGAGACGACGACTCCACCGAGTCGTCGTTTCTCAGCGGCGGTTTCATGTCCACCGAGGAGGAAACGTCCGACACCGCCCGCTTCACTGACCGCAACGTGAACCGCATTTTCGTCACCGTGCAGCACCACCTCACCGCGTTGATTGCGGTGTCGGGTTCGTTCACCTACGAGGCCTCCGTGTTGCAGGCCCGTCGCGGCGGAAGTGACATCGACGAGGACACCGTCCGCTCCGGCGCCGCACTCCGCCACCTGCCGACGAAGAACTGGACGGTCTCCGCCCGGGACGATTTGGACCGCATGACGTCCGGCGGCCGCGCGCGCGAAACGGTTCGCCCTCGCGTCGACGGCTGCGCCCGCTGCGCGTTCTGAACCCCGCGCCCGTCGTCTGCCGCTGCAATGGCTACCACCCACGTCAGCACGGACAGCGCGTCACTGGCCGATTTCTTTTCCGTCCTGCGGCTGCGCAAAGCGCTCATCGCGCTGAGTGTCGACGCCCTCGGCCGCAAGCCGCGCTGGGAGCGGTTCAAGGGCATCGCGCCTGAGGACCGCGCCAATCCGGTCAACTCGGTGCTCATTCCCGACCGGAGTATCCAGAATCTGCGCCAAGCCTGGCTCGTCTCGGACCAAAAGGTCACGCAGCTCAAAGCGCGGCGCGGTGAGGCCCGCCCCGACCTGGTTTCCGTGATGGAGAACCGCGCGAAGACCAAGGAGCCGCTCGACGCCCGGCTCGCCGGCTGCGAGCGCGCCCTCGAAATTGGTTGCAAGGAGGCTGATGCGCGCGTCGCCGGACTCAAACACCAGCTCTCCCGGGCGAAGGTCGACCGGATTTTCTCCGCCGGTGAGCGCAGGCGACTGCTTGAGGACGCCGCGATAAAATTTGAGAATGAGCCCCGTCTCGCGCCGACGCTCCGCCTCGCGCCCCGGCAGCGCGAAATCGATTTTCCGGTTCCGAGTAAAACCATCGGGACCCTCAACACCGCCTTGCCGACCCACCTCGCGAGCCAGCCCAATTGGACCCTCAACACGACGGTCGCCGTGCGCTTTGGCGCGGTCCTGGCCCGCGGCGTCGCGCTGCTGCTCGAATATTTTGACGCCAGCTTCCGCGCTGTCGCCGATGTCGATTCCCGCCTGAAACTTCCCGTCCTCGGCGTGATCCCGTTTCAGAGCAACCCGCTCGGCACGGCCGACGACGAACCGGCGAACACGGAGCCCCTCCGGGGTCTTCAGCCGAGGCTGAACCGAGCGCTCAAGCCCGGCCAGCCCCACGCGCTCGTGCTGTTTTCGGCCGGTCCCGGCGAGGGCAAGTCGACCACCCTCCACCGGCTCGCCGCGCCGAGGGGTGCCGGGGGCGAGCGGGTCGCACGGATCGATTCCGATCTCCGTCGGCCCACGCAGCATCGCCTCGCCAACCGTCCGCAGGGACCCGGCCTCGGCGATTTTCTCCTCGGCCAGCACACCCGCGACGAGGTCACGCAGAAACCGGTGTCACCGGGCGGCGATTTTACCCCGGGCGGGACCTGCGCTGGGTTCACGCTGGGGTTGCTGCACGCGAACCGCCTCCGCGATCGAATTGCGACGCTGCGCGGCCGCTGCGACAGGATCGTCCTCGCCTTGCCGCCGATCAACGGCGGGGCCGATCCCCGCGTGTTGGCGAGGGCCGTCGACGGTGCGGTGCTCCGCATCCAGCACCGGCGCAATCCCCGGAGCAGGGTGGTGCACGCCCAAGAAAGCGCCGGGAGTCTGAAAACGCCTCTGCTCGGCGTGGTGCTCAACCAAGTCCCGCTGCACTCCGGTGAGGACGACGGGTATTATCCCAACAACGACGCTTGTTGTAGCGACGGATCCGGCGAGAAAAACCGGCGATCGCACGCCTCGTCCGCGCCACGTCCGACGGCCGACCAGCGGTTCTTGAGTGAACGCGGCCCGGAGGCGAAGGGGTGGGGGAACGGGCCCCGCATTTGCCGATGAATCTCAAACTCTCTCGCGCCGTTCGGGTCGTGCTGTTGGGCGGTCTGATTTTTTTCCTGCCGGGCCCCGGGCCCGCGGCCGACGTCCGCGTGGTGGGGTCCGATTTGCTCGGGCTTGAATTTTCCAAAGCGCTTTACGCCTGCGCCGTCCGTGAGGGGATCCCGCTCGCCGTCGCCCTCGACGGAAGCCGCCCGGGCTACGACCAGCTCAAGTCGGGCCGGGCCGACCTCGGCCTGTTGACGCTGCCGGCGGGCGAAGATCCGGACCCTGCTTTGTTCGCGTCGCTGCCGCTCGCCTGGCATCGCGTCGTCGTGATTGTCGCCGCGGCGACGCCGCTCGAGCGCGTGACGTTGGCGCAACTGGCCGCGGTTTTTGGCGCCGATGTGCCGGTGAGTTACAACCGCTGGGGCGACCTTGGTTTGCGCGGGGAGTGGGAGGGCCGTCCCGTGACGCCGCTGGCGGTGGCCCAGGGCGCGGGACTATCGGAGCAGATTTTTCGACATCTGGTTTTGCAGGATCGTCCGCTCAAGTCGCCGGTGGCTCGTTACACGTCCGTGGCGGACCTGGCGTTCCGGCTGGAGGGCGACCGCCGCGTCCTGGCGCTGGCGGCGGCGCTGCCCCCTCAGGCCGCGGGGCAGAAACTGCTGCCGGTCGCTGTGCGCGCCGAGGATGCTGCTTTTTCGCCGACGCCGGAGAATTTGCAGTCGGGGGACTACCCGCTGCGCCTGGCGCTGCGGGTGGTGTTTCGCCGGGCGGCGGCGCTGCGAGTCCTGCCGGTGGTGCGGTTTGTTTTGAGCGACGATGCGTCCCGCGTGTTGGAGCGTGCCGAGTTGGTCCCGGCGCCGGTGTCGGTGAGACGCCAGCACGCGCTGGCCTTGGAGGGAAAGTGATCGGAAGAATCTTCGAAAATAGCTATTGACGGAAGGCGGGCGGTGCCTACTTCTAACCGCCTGCTCTGCGGGTGTAGCTCAGTTGGTAGAGCACCACCTTGCCAAGGTGGACGTCGAGAGTTCGAGTCTCTTCGCCCGCTCCATTTTGATGGAACCCCCGGTAACCCAAAAGGTTACCGGGGTTTTTAGTTTTAAAGGGTCAAAAAAGTGAGATCAAAAACGGGCATAGTGAGAACAGAACGCCAGTAATCGCCAACGGTTGCGGGCGCCGCGGAGGGCGAATTTTTCAACATTTGAAAACGGAAAGTTGTCTTAAAAAAACAGCCCGAGAAACTGTCAGCAGGTTTTCTCACCCACGTCCCGCACTTGACCCAAAAGATTCCTTACGACCCCACACCCCACGGTGCCAATTGGCTTGGATTCGATCGCCGCTGCTCGCACCGATCTTCTATTAGAAACCTTACTCGCCTGCTCTGCGTGCCCGCTCTTTTGGTGTCGGTCGTGGGCTTACCTCGAAAAAATGGACACTAATTTAGGCGGCTTTGTTTTTGTTTAGTGTATTTTGTTTTTCGAATACCACAGGGGATATATTGCCGAGCGAGCTGTGGCGTCTCGTCGGGTTGTAGAACGTCTCGATGTAATCGAAGACGG
>CANHJG010000061.1 GCA_947461205.1 Opitutia bacterium | reverse complement strand
TGGTTACCGATAGTCGCACCCGGCCACCGGGCGTCGAAAAACTAAAATCACCTTCACCCAACGGGTGAATCACCTCCGTCGTCTTCGTCTGTGCCATAGCCTCTCAGTCGAGCACTTTCCTTCAAAATTTGAACCCTCAACTGCGGAATCTAGGATCAATGACATGCTTGCGCGAAGCATCATCAAGAAGTTGGCGGCCCAAGAAAGAGGCTAACCGGCGCCAGAGCCGGTATGAACCGGGGACATAGGGTCACCAAAAGGGGGGCATGGGTGAACGATTTACACTGGCCTGAAGAGGCTTCGGGGGATTCCCCATGCCGCGGAAATTGCGCCTCGAGTTTGCGGGAGCCTGTTACCACGGGATCGATCGGGGGAACGACCGCCGGGACCTGTTTGCCGGGAACGGCGCGGCGGAGTCGTTTCAAACGTGCCCGCGGTGCTGACGGCGAGCTTCGTCGCCGAGGAAAACCTGCTCGCCGGCACCGTCCGGGCCTCTGTGGCGAGGTCGGCCGGCCACGCATCGATTCACTCACGCGCTCGCGCCAAACGCCGCTGGCGCCCCGTCTGGGCCGCTGGCGGGCTGGCCAGCAGGCCGAAATATTTTTCGAACTCGGGGTCGCGCTCGGTCAGCCCTGTCACGATCGCCACGTTGTCGCGAAAAATCTCTGCGACGGCGCGCTTTCGCCTTCTGCGCAACGCGCGCCTCTTTCCCGCCCACAGCTTCACTCGGGTCGCGCTCTACCCCGGACACCGCTGGACGTTCGCCCAAAGGCGCACTTGACCGACGTACGGCTTAACGTACGTTGCCGGGATGACCTCGATTTCCGTGACGCAAGCTCGCGCGCAGCTCTACCAACTTGTTGATGACACGGCTTCGAGTCATGAGCCGATTCACATCACCGGCAAGCGAAGCAGCGCCGTACTTGTGGCCGAGGAAGACTGGCGAAGCATTCAAGAGACGCTCTACCTGCTTTCCGTTCCTGGCATGCGCGATTCGATTCGGAAGGGAATGAAGGAGCCGCTCAGCAAGACGGCCAAAACTTTGGACTGGTGAGCTGGGAGCTACGCTATTCCAAGCAAGCGCAGAAGGATGCCAAGAAGCTGGTATGCTCTAACCTGCGTGCTCAGGCGGAGCGCCTATTGAAGATCCTGAAAAGGGATCCTTTCTCCAACCCACCACCGTTTGAGAAGTTAGTCGGTGATCTCAGCGGTTCGTATTCAAGGCGAATCAATATCCAGCATCGACTTGTTTATCAGGTCTACCTCAAGGAGAAGACGGTGAAGATTATCAGGATGTGGACGCACTATGAATAAAGGGCCAACCCGGAGAGTTGGGTGACGCGCAGCCGTCACACGACTCCTGTTGAACAAGCCCGCGACTGACGGCGGCAGGCGGCAACGCGGGGCGGAGCCCGGCGCGATTTCGCCTGATGCGTTTGGTGTTGGCCCGGGGATCGCGCGGGTGGTCCGGCCGTCGTCCGCCGCGTGCCGCGGCCGCGTTTTTCCGCGCGTGCGCGCACGGCTTCCGCCGGCGGGTCTTCCTGGAGGAAATCGCCCCACGCCGCCGTCGGCCCCTTGCGCATCTTTCGTTGCGGTCTTCATGCGTCCGTCTTCCGCGCGCACGTTGGCGGGCCGCGGGCGAGGTTACCCGTCTTGACGAGTGCAAACTCGCCACCGTGCGGGCAGCGCAGGTGCCAGAGCGGCGGCTGCGCTGCCGGTGCTTCCACGAAGATGACCCCGGCGAGGAGCGTCTCGATCTTCAGTTGCCGCGCTTTCGCGGCCGGATGCATCCAGCCAAACGACCGCACGCGGTGCTGGCCCGGCGGCGGCACGTGTTGCAAATACCGCCGCCTGAATTGCGCGGCTAACTGCCCGTGGCAGGGACACTCGTTCGCCTCGCCCTCGCCGCGCTGCCGCGCTCCGTCGGCAGCCGTCAGGGCGCGGTCGTTGCGCCGCTGCGTTTCCGTATCGGGAGGGCAAGATTAGTGCGGGTTGCAGGCCGCGGTCGTCGGGCGGCCGCGCATCGTTGGGCCCGTTGCCGCCGGTGGCGGGCCGAGGGCTCGACTATTGATTGGTCATTTTTCAAAACCGACCTAGGTTCCGGGCAATCATGAGCAGTCCCGCTGCCACGCCCGCCACCGTCGCCAAGCCACACGCGTTCGCCCCCGTGTTCGCGCTGCTTGCGCCGCACATGGCCGAACTCGATCGGTTCCTGCACGGCCAACTCGCGTCCTTCGAGCCCGAGATCCGGGCCATGGCGGACTACTGCATCGACACCTCCGGCAAACGCATCCGGCCCGCGCTCGTTTTCCTCAGCGGCTGGCGCGGACCGACGACCGTCACGCCCGACCTGGTGCGCGTCGCCGCCGTCGTCGAGCTCGTCCACCTCGCCACTCTGGTGCACGACGACATCATGGACGAGGCGGATGTCCGCCGGGGCCGGCGCACCGCGTCGCGCGAGTTCGGCCCGACCGCCGCGGTCCTGCTGGGCGACGCGCTCTTTGCCCATGCGCTGCATCTGGCGACGCAATTTCCGACGACCGAGATCTGCGCCGCGGTGGCGGATTCCACCCGCAAGGTCTGCGCCGGTGAAATCGTCCAGACGCTGCGGCGCCGTTCGACGAACATCACGCGGGCCGACTACCAGCGGATTGTCGATCTCAAGACGGCGGAGCTGTTCCGGGTCTCGTGTTTTCTGGGCGCGCGGCTCGCGGGGTTCGAGCTGGGCTACGTCGAAGCGGCGAGCCGTTTTGGCCGCCACCTGGGGATCGCTTACCAGATCTACGACGACCTCGTGGATTTTTTCGGTGACGAGACCCGCATCGGCAAGACCCTCGGCACCGACCTCGCGAGCGGCAAACTGACCCTGCCGTTGCTCGCGCTGCTTGAGCGTCTGCCGGCGACCGAGCGAGCCGCGCTCACCGCCGAACTGGTCGGCGAGCAACCGCCCCAGCTCGCGCTCCGGCTCCGGCAAATGCGGGAACTCGGTATCTTCGCCGTGGTGGCGGGGTCCGTGCAGGCGGAGGTCGCCGCCGCCACCGCCGCGCTGGGCGAATGGCCCGGCCACGCCCCGACGCCGCTGCTGCTCGGGCTGTGCGCCGTGTTGGAGGCGCAGGTCGCGGCGTTGCGCCCGGCTCCCCCGGAAAATTAACGCCCGCGGGGAAATTTCCGTTTGCACCGATCGCCCCGCCGCGCTTTCGTCCGCGTGTGATCGATGCCACCAAAGCCCTCGGCAGCAAGACGCTCGTCGCGTCGCCGGAGCGTCAGTTGGAGGCCGACTCCGACATGGAGATTGTCCGTCGCGTGCAGGCGGGCGATGTCGCCGCCTTTGATCGGCTGATTCTGAAGTATCGCGAGCGGCTCTACGGGATCATTTACCATATGACCTCGAACCGCGAAGACGCGGCGGACCTCGCGCAGGACTCGTTCATCAAGGCGTTTCAGTCGATTAACCGGTTTGGCGGCCAGTCCTCGTTTTTCACGTGGCTCTACCGCATCGCGGTCAATTCCACCCTCAGCCACCTCCGCAAAGGCCGTCTCCGCTCGTTCTTTAGTCTCGAACGCGTCGACAGCGACGAACCGGTTTCACAGGAAATCATTGATGCGCTGACGGATAAGACTGGGGCGGACCGGGATGCGTTCGTCCACGAGCTCCAGGAAAAATTGAACGATGCGATGCAGAAGTTGTCTATCAAGCATCGTACCGTGGTTACACTTTTTGAAATCGATGGCCTGAGCCATCAGGAAATAGCCGATGTGATGGACTGCTCGGTGGGCACCGTGCGCTCGCGTCTGCACTACGCGAAACAGCTGCTCCAGTCCGAGCTCCAGCCCTATACGCGCAAATGATGAAGCCCGACAGCCAGCGTCCGGTCACGCTCGAAGATATTCTCCGCCTGAAGCGAAACGAGCGGCCGCCCGCGGAATTTTGGACCCGGTTCGACCGGGAACTGCGGGCGAAACAACTCGCCGCACTCGTCGAAAAACGTCCGTGGTGGCGCACGATTTCGTTGGCGCGCGTGTCGGCTGGCCTGCGGCGCTTTCATCTTCCGCTCGGGGCCACCGCTGTCTTGGGCGTCACCCTGTTGTCGGTCCGCGAATACCAGGAGCCGAAATCCGCCGCAGTCGCGCGTCCGGTGCCCGGTCCGTCGTCGGGCGTGGCCGAGGTCGTTCCAACTTCAGGGGTGGCGGTCGCAGGTCCGGCCACCCGCGCCGTAGAATTTGTTCGGGCCGAGGCCGCCGTGCCGTCCCCGGAAGCCGACGAACCGGGTACCCCGGACAACGCCGGCCCGGCCCTCAGCTCCGATGCGACGCCCTCCGGTAATTTTGCGCAGATGCTACCGTTGGTCGGCGTCGCCGCCACTCCGGAAGAGTCGGCCGTGGCGTCGTCGCCCAGTGCCCGCCTGATCGCGGAGAATTTTGCGGCCCTGCAGGCCGACGAGCCCTTCGTGGCTCGGCGATGGCAGAGTCCGGCGCGCGGTTTCGAAACGCGGGTCCTTCCGGCCCGCGCGAAGCCCGTTGAGCCGCTCTCCCAGATGAAAATTCCCTCCGTTTCGCGCCGGTCCTACCTGATTGCGTCCGCCACGCTTGCGGCGACGACCGCGCCGGTGCTGGCCAGCGACCGCTCCGCCCGCGGATTGTCCGACGAGCGGCTTTACGAGACCATCAGCCGCGTCAACGCCCGCGGTGCCGGTATGCTGGTCAAATTCTGAGTGGGCGATGCCATGAAGCCTTCCCGGGCGGGTCGTTGACTCGCCTTTTTTGTGCCCCGCGTAGGCCCGTCCACCAAGCCACGCTGAACCGTCGCACGACGGGCGCCGGCACGCAGGAGATCACCGCGGCTGTCGCGCGCGAAGTGACACGGAGTGGGCTCGGCTGCGGGTTGGCCACGGTATTTTGCCAGCACACACGTTGCAGTCTCGTGATCATGGAGAATGCCGACCCCTCGGCCCGCCGCGATCTGGAGGCGTGGCTCGACCGGTTGGTCCCGGCGGATGATCCGGCGTTTGAGCACACGCTGGAGGGGCCCGACGACATGCCGAGTCACATCAAAATGGCGCTGACGCGCACGAGCGAAACCATCCCGTTCGCCGCCAGCCGCCTGCTGCTCGGCACATGGCAGGGAATTTTTCTGTGGGAACACAGGCGGGCGCCGCAGACGCGCCACGGGGTGGTCACGGTGCTGGGCGAATGACGGGCGGCGGTGGCGCAACCAACGCCGAGGCCCCGCGTCTCTTCGCGCATGGTCCTCGTTCGCTCCCTGGCTTCCCTCCTGATTGGCCTCGCCGGCGGCGGCTTGGGGTCGGCGGCCGCAGCCGAGCCCGCGCCGGGCCGCGAAAAAGGGACCACCCGGCTCGTCTCGGTCGGTCCGGATGGCGGGCTCACCTATGCCCCCTACACTCTGCGGGGCGACACGCTCCCGGATTTTTCCCACTGTGGCTATGGCGGAGGCGGTGTGCCGCTGCCCCGGGCCGACGTGCGTGAAATCTTGGTCCCCGACGCCGGTGGAAACGCCGACGACACCCTGCGTATTCAGACGGCGATCGATCGCGTCGGCCAACGGGCACCCGGCCCCGACGGCCTGCGCGGCGCCGTGCTGCTGCGGCGCGGCGTTTATCGCTGCGCCGGCGTGCTCCGTGTCGCCGTGGGCGGGGTCGTCTTGCGCGGCGAAGGAGACGGCGAGGACGGAACGGTGGTCATCGCCGCCGCTCGCAGGGCGCAGCCGCTGATTCAGCTCGGTGGCGCCGGTCCGCGGGAGGAAGCGAAGACGGCGCGCGAGATTTCCGATGCCTATGTGCCGGTGGGCGCGCGCCGGTTCTCGGTTGACGAGGTGGCGGGGCTTGCGGTCGGCCAGACCGTGTTCGTGGTGCGCCGGAGCAATGCCGCGTGGATTTCCGCTCTCGGGATGGACCAGATTACGCCGCGCTCCTCGGCTCCGGATTCCACCAAACAATGGTCGCCCTTTGAGCTGAAGTTCGACCGCGTCATCACCGCCATCGAGGGCAACCGGGTGACGATCGACGCACCCATTGCCTGCGCCATCGAGCAGCGGTGGGGCGGGGGTGCGGTGGTGCTGTACCGCGATGAGGGGCGGATCGAGCGCTGCGGCGTCGAGTCGTTGCGCGCGGTGTCGGTTTACGACGAAACGAAGACGGCGCGCGTTGACGGTGCGCCGGTGTTCGTTGACGAGGCTCATGCGACGCACGGGGTGGTCTTCGGCGCGGTGAAACATGCCTGGGCGCGCGGGATCACGTCGGTGCATTTCTCCCACGGCCCGGCGAGCGTCGGCGGCGCGGCGAAATGGATCACGGTCGAGGACTGCCGCGCGCTCGCTCCCGTCTCCCAAATCACGGGTGGCCGGCGCTACCCGTATTCGGTCGAGGGGCAGCTGACGTTGGTGCAGCGCTGCTATGCGGAGCACGCGCGCCATGCATTTGTGTTCGGGGCGCGGGTGCCCGGTCCGAACGTGTTTCGGGAGTGCCGGTCCGAGCATGACCATGCGACGAGCGAGCCGCATCACCGCTGGTCGGTGGGCGGGCTCTACGACAACGTCGAGGCGCAGTTGGCGATCCAGGACCGGCAGTGGATGGGCAGCGGTCACGGCTGGGCGGGAGCCAATTACGTCGTGTGGAATTCGCGCGGCTCGCTCATCTGCCAGCAGCCGCCGACGGCGCAGAATTTCGCGATTGGGTTCGTGGGCCGGCGCGGCAAAGACGCGTTCCCGCGGCCGGCGGGCTGGTGGGAAAGCGAAGGCCGGCCGGTCGAGCCGCGCAGCCTTTACGAGGCGCAGCTTGCTGCGCGGCTGGCAAAGTAGGGGCGGGTCTTCGACCCGCCCTGGGTTTCAAACGGAGTGCGCGAACGGGGCGGGGTAAAGACCCGCCCTCCCTCGGCCCTGGCCTCACTTCTCCCCGACGCAGATGCCGCAGACGTCGAAGAAGAAGTCGTGGCCCTTGTCGTCCACCAGAATGAACGCCGGGAAGTTTTCCACCTCGATGCGCCAGACGGCTTCCATCCCGAGTTCGGGATACTCGAGCACGTCGACTTTCTTGATGTTGTCCTGCGCGAGAATCGCCGCGGGGCCGCCAATGCTGCCGAGGTAAAAGCCGCCGTGTTTCTTGCAGGCATCGGTGACGCCCTTGCTGCGGTTGCCCTTGGCCAGCATCACGAGCGAGCCGCCGTGCGACTGAAAGAGGTCGACGTAACTGTCCATGCGGCCGGCGGTGGTGGGCCCGAAGGAGCCGGAAGCGTAACCCACGGGAGTTTTGGCCGGGCCGGCATAGTAGACCGGGTGGTTCTTGAGGTAGTCGGGCAGGCCCAAGCCGGCGTCGATGCGCTCCTTGAGTTTGGCGTGCGCGATGTCGCGGGCGACGATCATCGGGCCGGTGAGCAGCACGCGGGTCGTCACTGGGAGTTGCGACAGCGCGGCGCGGATTTCGCTCATCGGGCGCGTGAGGTCGATCGCGACGGAGCTGTCGTCCTTGAAGGAGCGCAGTGAGTCCGGAATGAAGCGGCCGGGATTTGTCTCCATTTTTTCGAGGAAGACGCCGTCCTGGGTGATCTTGGCCCTGATGTTGCGGTCGGCGCTGCAGGAGACGCCCATGCCCACGGGACAACTGGCGCCGTGGCGGGGGAGGCGGACGATGCGGACGTCGAGCGCAAAATATTTTCCGCCGAACTGGGCGCCGACTTTGGACTGCTGAGCGAGCTTGAGCACTTTGGCCTCCATCTCGACGTCGCGGAAAGCGCGGCCGAGTTCGTTGCCGGTGGTGGGAAGGGTGTCGAGATACTTGGTCGTCGCGAGCTTCACGGTCTTCATGCAGGCCTCGGCGCTGGTGCCGCCGATGACGAACACGAGGTGATAGGGCGGACACGCGGACGTGCCGAGCAGCTGCAGCTTGTCGGCGAAGAATTTTTCGAGGCTCTTCGGGTTGAGCAGCGCCTTGGTTTCCTGGAAGAGAAAGAGTTTGTTGGCCGAACCGCCGCCCTTGGCCACGAAGAGGAACTCATACTTGGCGCCCTCGGTGGCGAACAGGTCGATTTGCGCGGGCAGGTTGGTGCCCGTGTTGACCTCGCGGAACATGTCGGTCGGCGCGACCTGGGAATAGCGGAGGTTTTCCTTGGTGTAGGCCTCGTAGATGCCCTGGGAGAGAAACTCGGCGTCGTTGGCGGCGGTCCAGACCTGCTGGCCCTTCTTGCCGAAGATGGCGCAGGTGCCGGTGTCCTGGCACATCGGCAGAATTCCGCGGGCGGCGATCTCGGCGTTCTTGAGCAGCGTGTGGGCGACGTATCGGTCGTTGTTGGACGCTTCCGGGTCCTGGAGAATCGCGGCGACTTGCTCGAGGTGCTTAGTCCGCAGGAAAAAATTGGTGTCGTGAAAGGCCTCGCGCGCGAGGAAGGCCAGGGTCTCCGGCGCGACTTTCAGCACGGTGCGGCCTTCGAAGGTCGCGGTGCTGATGCCCTCTTGCGAGAGGAGGCGATACTCGGTGTCGTCGGCGCCGAGGGGGAGGAGTTCCTGGTAGACAAACGGAGGCGTAGGCATGGCGGGAAAAGGTGGGGCGAAAGGGCGCCGGTGTAAAGTGGGGCGGGTCGTGCGGCCCCGGCCGGGGCGGGGCGGCGGCGAAAGGCGGACCGAAGTCGCGCCGCGCTATTTTCCGGCCAGGGCGCGGACGGTGTCGCGGAAGCGGGGCAGATCGGCGGGCGTGGCGACCTCGCCGGGGGCGCGGCCCCAGCCGTGGGCGCCGGGCCAGATGCCGCGCACGAGGAAATTTTCATGGGCGGCGGTCATGCTCGCGACCTGCAGGTAGTCTTTCTGTTCTTTTTCCTCGCGGACGGCGGTGACGAGTTCGGCGGGGATGGGGGCGATGTGACGGCTGGAAATGTGGGCGAGATCGTTGAGCATCACGAAAGGCCGCGAGTCGGCCAGGGTGGTGGCGGGCCGCGGGGTTTCGCCGCGGAGGTAGGCGTAGTAATCGCGGTGGTTTTCGACGAGCGCGTCGAAGGGATCGAGGGCGATGCGCTCCACGCGGCCGTCGTTCCACCGCACCTCGATTTGGCGGCCGACGGCGTAGCGGATCACGGCCTTGTCGCAGAGCACCATTTCGAGATGCGTGCCGGTGCCGGCGCAGGCATGGGAGAGGGCGAAGCGCATCGTTACGCCCGTCGTGGTGTCGGTTTCGACAAAAAACGTGTCGGCGCCCTCGATGGCATGGGCGCGGTAGAGTTCGGCGCGCACGGCGGCGAGTTGCGCCCAGCTGAAGAGCGCGGTGCCGCCGGCCCAGAAGAGGAGGTTGTGGACGAAGTGCGCCATCGCGTTGCCGAGGCAGGAGTCGAGGACAACGCGGTCGTCGATCATGAGGCGGCCGGCCCAATTGTTGCGGGAGAAATAGCTCGCGGGGCGGGGCCAGAGCGCGCTAAGCGTGGCGCCGCGCAGGGCGCCAAACTCGCCGGCGAGAATGCGCTCCTTGAGCGCGAGGCGGGGCTTCTCGATGATGAAATTGAAGCCGACCACCGACGATTTCCGCGCCCGGGTGTCGGCGACGATCATCTGCTCGAGTTCGGCGTAATCGAGCGTCGGCGGTTTTTCCAGATACGTGGGCAAGCCGAAGGCGGTGACGGCGGCGTGCATCTCGGCGTGGAGATTGATGGGGGTGGGCACGACTACGAGGTCGAGACCGCGGTGGCAGGCGTCGAGCATCGCGCGGTAGTCGGGAAAGACGCCGACGCCGCGTTCCGCGAAGCGCCAGGTCTCCTGTTCCTTGGCGAAGGCGGCCGGGCGCGGATCGCAGGTGCAGACGAGCTTGGCTTCGCCCTCGGCCTCGAGCTGGGCGATGGCGTTGTGGTGCGAGCCGGCAAAGCCGCCTAGGCCGACGATACCGATGCGGATGGGGGAGTTCACACGATTTTGAGTTTGGGCAGATCCTGCCCGTCGATCAGGCCCACCGGCCGGCCTTGGGCGTTGAGCACGATGAGATCGTCGATTTTGTGGGCCTCGAACAGCCGGAGCGCGTCGACGCCGAGGGCGTCGTCGCGAATCGTCTTGGGCGAGCGGGTCATGAAGGTGGCCACTGGTTTCTGGAGGAAATCCGGGCCAGTCAGGGCGCTGCGGCGAAAGTCGCCGTCGGTGAGAATGCCGGTGAGGCGGCCGGATTTTTTCGCGACGAGGGCGATGCTGCCGCTCTTAGCCTTGGTCATGGCGAGGATGGCGTCCTGCGTCGAGACGGTGTCGGGGGCGACGGGGAGGCGGTCGGCGGTGCGCATAATGTCACGCACGCGCAGGAGCAGGACGCGGCCCAGATTGCCGGCGGGGTGATATTTCGCGAAATCGTCGCGGGTGAGGCCGCGTGCTTCGAGGAGCACCATGGCGAGGGCGTCGCCGAGCGCGAGCGCGGCCGTGGTGCTGGCGGTGGGGGCGAGTGCGAGGGGGCAGGCTTCGCGCGGCACGCGGAACAGCAGACGGTAGTCGGCGGCGAGGGCGAGGTCCGAGTCGGCCGTGCCGGTGAACGCGACCACTTTCAGACCGAAGCGTTTCAGCATCGGCACGAGGCGGACGATTTCGTCGGACTGGCCGCTGTTGCTGAGGAGAAAGGCCAGATCGCCGTCGGCGCACAGCCCGAGGTCGCCGTGGAGGGCCTGGGTGGCGTCGAGGAAGCACGAGGCGACGCCGGTGCTGTTGAAGGTGGCGGCGATTTTTTGGGCGATGTGGGCGGACTTGCCAACGCCGGTGAAGATCAGTTTGCCGCCTGCGGCGCTCACGGTGTCGACGGCGCGGGCGGTTTCGACGAATTCCGGGCCCAGGCCCTTAGCCGTTTCGACCAGCGCAGCGGTTTCGAGGCGGATGCAAGCGCGCGCGCGGGCGAGGGCGTTTTTGGGATGCAGGGCCATTTATTGTTTGAATCGCCGAAGTAGGACGCGGAATTTACGGCTAACGTCCTCTCATTCAATCCCATTCACCGTCCGATGACCGTTCGCCGCCAACTTTCCGCACTGCTCGCCCTCGGCGCGTTGCTGCTGGGCGCGGGCTGCAGTGGGGGGGACAGCCTGGTCCTTTCGGCCGAGACCGACGATCCGCTCTACCTGCAGAGCCAGCAGCTCAAGCGGCAGGGCCGCAATTCGGAGGCGCTCACGAGTCTGCTCAAGGTGATCGACAAACGGGGCGAGTTGGCGTCGCCGGAGTCCCACCTCGATGCCGGCCTGATTTACCTCGAGCACATCAAGGATCCGATCGAGGCCATTCACCATTTCCGGAAGTATCTCGATCTGGCGCCCAATTCCACGAAGGCCCCACTCGTGCGCCAGCGGGTCGATCTGGCCCGGCGCGAGCTGTTTCGGTCCATGCCGGGTCGCCCGAGCGAAGAACCGTTGACGCGCGGCGGCAGCGTGGACGTGGTCGAGCGCCAGCAGCGGGAAATTGACGAACTCAAGGCGGAGCTGGGGCGTCAGCGGGGCAGCGCTCAGGCGCCGTTTCTCCGCACGACGCGGGGCTTGGTCGAAGCGGCCGAGGCCGCCCCGGCGCCCGCCGGGGCGGGCCAGTCCCCGCTCAAAATCGCGCCGCTGCCGCCGAGTTTCGTCCCGGAGCCGGTCGTTGCGCCGCCGGCGCCCTCGCCGAGTTTCGGCGCCCGCCCGGCGTCGGCGAAGGCGGCCGCACCCGCGAGCAAGCCGGGCCCGGGCGCACCGGTGGCCGGCCGGCGTCACACGGTCGCCAAGGGCGACACGCTTTACAGCATCGCGCGGAAATACGGCGTGAAGGTGGAGGCGATTGCGGCGGTGAACCGCGAGGTTATGGCCGGCGGGGTGAGTTCGCCGTTGCGTCCGGGCGTCGAACTTAAGATCCCCTGAGCCGTGCCCCGCACGTCCCGCCGCACCGCCGTTTTTACCGAGTCGCTGATCCGCGAGATGTCGCGGGTCGCCGCGCGCTACGGCGCGATCAACCTCGCGCAGGGGTTTCCCGACTGGGATCCGCCGGTGGAGCTGGTCCAGGCGGCGAAGGATGCGATGGACGCGCACCGTCACCAATATGCGGTGACGTGGGGCGCGCCGGAGCTGCGGGCGGCGCTCGGCGCGAAGATCGCGCGCGGCCTGGGGGTGCCGGTCGATGCGGACCGCGAGCTCGTGGTGACGTGCGGGGCGACGGAGGCGATGATGGTGGCGATGATGACCGTCTGCGACCCGGGCGACCGGGTGGGGCTGTTCTCGCCCTTTTATGAGAACTACAATGCCGACGCGATTCTGACGGGGGCGCAGGCGGTGCACGTGCCGTTGCATCCGCCGCACTACCGGTTCGATCCGGCGGAGCTGCGGCAGGCGTTCGCGAGCGGGCTGAAGGCGTTCATCCTGTGCAATCCGTCGAATCCGTGCGGGCGGGTGTTCACGCGCGAGGAGTTGCTCCAGATCGCGGCGCTGGCGGAGGAGTTCGACGTGTTTGTCCTGACGGACGAAGTTTACGAGCACATCGTATTTGCGCCGCACCGGCACACGTATTTTGCGACGCTGCCGGGGATGGCGCAGCGCACGCTGATGGGTTCGTCGCTGTCGAAGACGTTTTCGATCACGGGCTGGCGGCTCGGTTACGTGCACGCGGCGCCGGAGATCATCGCGCAGGCGCGCAAGGTGCACGATTTTCTCACGGTCGGCGCGGCGGCGCCGCTGCAGCACGCGGTGGTGACGGCGCTGAATTTTCCGCCGAGCTACTACGACGGACTGGCGGCGGAGTATGCGGCGTCACGCGATGTCTTGCTCGGCTATCTCGACCAAACGGGGCTGAGCTACACGCGGCCCGAGGGGGCCTATTTCGTCATGGTGGACATTTCGCCGTTCGGCTACGCGAGCGACGTGGAATTCGCGCACTGGATGGCGAAGGAAATCGGCGTCGCGCCGGTGCCGGGGTCGAGTTTTTTCGCGAACGGGGAAAACCGCTACATCCGGCTCAATTTTGCGAAAAAGCCCGCGACGCTGCACGCGGCGGGCGAGCGGTTGTTGAAGCTGAAGCGGTGAGGCGGTGGGGGGCCCGGAGGCGGCCGCCCGGCCCCGTCGCCGCGGACGCCGGACGCCTCACCCTCGCCAACTTTGGAGGATGCGGATGTCGTTGGCGCGCTCGTGGGCGGCGGGTCGGGGCAGCGCTGCAGATTCAGGGCGCCGAGGAATTCCTCGACCGACCCGGAGCCGCGTTCGGTCATCCGCGTGCGGAGGCCGTTGAGCAAAACGGTCAGGAAGGCGGGGTCGGGTGGGAGGAGGGCGGAGACGACCGGGACGCCGTGGGCGCCGGTGAGGATGGCCTTGATGGAATCCTCCGCGGTGGGGACGCCGTCGCTACAGGCGAGCGACGACTTCGGGTGCGGCGAGATGATCGAGAGCCCGCGCAGGCGCAGCAGGAGCCGAGTTCTCTGTGGTTGAGCGAGGCCATGACAGGGATGCGAGGAGTTTCTTCAGGCGCTTGATGGGGCGCAGATCCAGGTTGGGGCCGAGCGGGTATTGCTCGCAGCGCGGGAAATACGAGGTGGCCGCGGAGAAGCTCTCGCCAGGGGGGGCGGTGGGGTGGACGAGGGCGCGCTGCTCGAGTTCGAACTGTTCCGCGCAGAGCGAACGCAGGACGATGGCGGAGGCGCCGGCCTTTTCGAGCGCGGCGCACGAGGTGAGATTGTCGCTAAAGGGCGACGGGCCGACGATGAACGGATTGCGCAGCTAGAGGCCGAGGTAGCGGGTAGTGAGGTTGGGGATCACGGCGTGGCGGAGGAGATCATGGGTCGGGAGCCCCGTGCCACCTGGGAGGGGGTGGTGGACGCGGGAGTCATGGCGTGGCGGAGGAAATATTCGCCGCGCACGATTTGTGGAAGCGCGGGGCGACGCGCGCGGGGTGGCGGGACGGGCGCGAGGACGCCGCCGAGGAGCGGGACAAACAGGAGCGCCGCGCGGGCGAACGCGCCGGTGATTCGACCGGTGGGGCGGCGGACGACTGGACGAGCGCCTGGCGCAGAGCACGCCCTTCGGCGGGCAGGGTGCGCGCGGCCCCGGGCGTCTCGGCCGAGAGGGCCGGCGGGTGCGCGGGGGCCGGCCGGGCGGCTCAGTGCTTTTTGGCGTCGGCGTGCACGCCGTTCATCATGATGCGGTCGGTCCAGGCGAGGACAAGGGCAGAGAGGAGGAAAATCATGTGAATGCCGACCTGCCAAGCGATGGCGTCGTTGACGATTTTGAAGGTGGGTTCGCGCACCTGGATGAAGGTCTTGAGCAAATGGATCGACGAGATGCTGATCAGGGCGGTGCCCAGCTTGATCTTCAGCACGCCGGCGTTCACGTGGCTGAGCCACTCGGGCTTGTCGGCTTTGCCGCCGAGATCGAGGCGGGAGACGAAGGTTTCGTAGCCACCGATGACGACCATAATCACAAGGTTGGCGACCATCACCACGTCGATGAGGCCGAGGATGCCGATCATGATGTGCGTGCTCACGACCTCGACGTCGCCACCGGCGAGGAAGACGTGCAGCATATGCCAGAGTTCGGCGAAGAACTGGCAGACGTAGACCATCTGCGCGACGATCAGGCCGAGGTAGAGGGGCGCTTGCAGCCAGCGACTGGAGAAGATTGAGCCTTCGACGACGCGCTCGACGAAGGAGGCTTGCGATGATTCTTGTTCGGGAGAAGGGGCGTGGGACATAGACGGATGGAAAGGTGACCGCCCGGCTTCCGGGAGGAAGGACGGGCGATGCGGAAGCCCGCCAGACAGTCGGCTCGGGGGTGGGCCGGCAAGAAAAAGCTGCGCCCGACCCGCGGATGGGACCGGTGGAGCGATGGGGGCGCTCAGATCGCGCCGATCGCTTCGTCGAGGACGGCGAGGATAAAGTCGGCGTCGGCTGGCGTGATGGTCATCGGTGGGGCGAAGCGGATGGTCTGGCCCCAGAGGCCCCCCTTGCCGAGGAGGAGGCCGAGTTCGCGGGCGTTTTCGAGCGCCTGCGCGCACTCTTCGCGGCCGGGCGCTTTGGTGGCGCGGTCTTTGACGAACTCGATGCCGAGCATGAGGCCCTTGCCGCGGACGTCGCCGATGACTTTGTGTTTGGCCTTCAGTTTTTCGAGTCCCGCCAGGATAGAGGCGCCGAGCTTGAGGCAGTTTTCCTGGGTTTTTTCCTGCTCGATGACTTCGAGCACGGCCGTGCCGATCGCGCTGACGACGGGGTTGCCGCCGAAGGTGTTGAAGTGAACTTTCTGCGCCATCACGGCGGCGATTTTCGGCGTGGTGACGACCGCGGCGAGCGGGGCGCCGTTGCCGATGCCCTTGGCGAGGGTGACGATGTCGGGGATGACGCCCTGCGTCTCGAAGCCCCAGAAATGCGTGCCGGTGCGGCCGAAGCCGGTTTGCACTTCGTCGGCGATGCAGACGCCGCCGGCGGCGCGCACGTGCTCGTAGGCGTGCTTGAGGTAGCCCGAGGGGAACTCGACAAAGCCGCCGACGCCTTGGATGGATTCGGCGAAGAACGCGGCGACTTTGCCGGGGGTGGCGTAGTTGATGAGGTCTTTGACGTCGTCGGCGTATTTGACTCCGGCCTCGCCGTCGTCGTAGCCGAAGTGTCCGCGGTAAGGATACGGGGCGACGGCGTGGTGGACGCCGAAGGAATGGGGCGTGTTGAATTTCCAGTTGCTGTGGGCGGTGAGGCCCATGCCGGAGGAGTTGCCGCCGTGGTAGGCGTTGCGGAGGGCGATGGCGTCGTAGTTGCCCGTGTAGAGCCGGGCCATGAGGAGGGCGAGGTCGTTGGCCTCGGAGCCGGAGTTCACGAAGTAGCAGACCTTGAGGTCGCCGGGGAATTTGGATGCGAGTTTCTCGGCGAAGGCGCCGAGGTTGGGGTTGAGATAAATCGTGGTGGAGTGCTGGAGCAGGGCGTTCTGGGCGTTGATGGCCTTGAGCACGTGGGGGTGGCAGTGGCCGACGCTGACGGTCACGATGCCGCCGAGGCCGTCGAGATAGCGTTTGCCGGTGTCGTCCCAGACATACTGCATTTTCCCCTCTACGATCATGAGGGGCTGCTGGTAGTAGAGGAAGAGGCCGGGGTTGAGGAACTGTTTGCGTTGCGCGAGCACCGCGGCGGCGGACGGGCCGGTGTAGGGCGCGGGCGTGTGCGGGGTCGGGGGGAGAGGAATGGATTTCATGGGAGGAGAGGCGCGGAGTCTTTAACCACGGATGGCGCGGATTGAAACGGATAAAGGCCGGGACGGCAACGCGAGGGGCGCTGTGGGGTTTGATCCGTGAGAATCCGGGTGATCCGTGGTCAAAAAATCCGGCGTCAGGCGGCGGGGGCGAGTTTGCGGAGGACGAGGCCGAGGGCGCAGAACCGGCCGAAGCCGCCAGCGTGGGTGCAGGCCTCGCGCGCGGGGCAGCGCATCGCGATGAGCGTGGTGGTGCCGCCGGACGAGTGCGGTCGGGGAGCCGGTCACCTAGGTTTCTTTGGTCAACGTCCCCATGAACGGGAGGGAGCTGGGGCCGGGGGGGCGATGAAGCCGGGGAAGATGGATTTTCCGATGGTATCGATGGGCTCGGTGGGTGGGGTGGGGGGGCACCTCGGTGCCGCGGGCAATCTTCCTGATGAACGCCGGCACATCGATGTCGGCGGGGCAGGCCCTGATGCACGGGGCGTCGAAAGAGCCGGGCACCGGTGGGCCTCGACGCGGGCTTCCTGCGGGCGGAGGAGCGGATGGATCTCGGCGAAAGTGGGGGCGCGGGTCGGGGCGGGGTGGCTGACGGTCATGATGTTTGTGCAGAGTCTGCACGGGATCAGTCACCCCAGGATCGAAGACACCAGGGAAGCACACGGGGAGTTCTGCGTGCGGGCCCGCGACGGTCGGACGGACAAGACGATGGCGTGGATCGCGCAGGCCGGCTGAAGCCCCGATGAACCGTGCGACCTTCCCTCCCGTGCTCGCCCGAGCGGCGGAGACTCAGCGGCTCGACGAAGCGGGCGTGGCCCTCGCGCTGATGCGGACGCTGGTCGGGCTCACGTTGCGCCTCGATCTGCCGCGGCATCGCAGGGCGGCCGAGGAGCGGATCAAGGACCACCCGATCACGCTGGAGGAGGCGCGGCGGCAGATGCGGTTTTACGCGGTCTGCGTGCCGACGGTGACGCTGCTGGGCGTCTCGCTGGTAATTCTAGGGTCTACGACCTGTCGCAATCAGGTCCGGGCCGTTGCGGCAGACGAGCGCGTCAGGGCAGAGCGCGCTCGAGGGCGTCGCAGGCGAGCGAGACGCCCGTTTCCGTGCGCAGGCGGGCGCCGAGGGCGGCGGCGATTTCGGTCGCGGGCGGAGAATCGAGGAGGGCGGCGAGCGCGGCCGCGGCGGTGGTGGGGGCGTAGGTGCGGCGGGTGAGCGTGCGGGCGGCGCCGAGACGGACAACGCGCGCGGCGTTGTCGAATTGGTCGTGGGCGAACGGCACCACGAGCATGGGGCGGCCGGCGCGGAGGGCTTGGCCGGTGGTGCCGATGCCGCCCTGATGGACCACGGCGGCGGCGTGGGGGAAAATCCGGCCGTAGGGGAGATAGTCCCACGCGAGGACGGACGGCGGGAGGTTGGCGGGGGGCGGGTTGTCGCCGAGGAGGAGGAGCGCCCGCCGGCCGAGGTGGTGCGCGGCGCGGGTGCTGTGCCGGTAGAAGTCGTCGGCGAGATGGACTGCGGCGGAGCCGAGCGTGAAGACGATGGGCGGCGGGCCCGCCGCGAGGAAGGAGGCCACGGCCGACGGGAGCGGCGGAGAACCGGCGGAGCCGGTTTCCTCTTCGTCGAAAAAGCAGAAACCCGGTTGGAGCGTGTGCGCTGGCCAATCGGGCTGCGGGGGCTGAAGGAGCGGGGAGAAGAGTGCGAGGTTGAGCAGCGGCGAGTATTTGCCCGCGAAGAGCGGCGAGCCAGCCGGGGACAGGCCCAGCTCGCGGCGGAGTTGGCGGAGGGGCGCCCACCACGAATAGGACGCCCATCGGGCGATCCGGAGGATGCTCCGGTTGGCCAGCGGTCCGAGGGCTTGGATGCGGCGGAGAACGTCCGGCCCGGGCAGCACGACGGGATCGTGGACGGAGAAGAGGGAGATCGGCGACAGGGCGAAGAACGCCCACGGCAGGCGACGTTGTTCCGCGACGAGCGGCACGGCACAGGCGAGTTCGCTGCCGAGGAGCAGATCGGCGCCGGCGGACGCGGCCAGGAGGTCGGCGTGCATGGCGCGGGCGCTGGGGTAGACGAGTTCCCGCAGCAGGTATTCCGAGCCACGTCGACCGTCCATGACGCGCCGGACGAGGTCGGGGTTGGCGAGGGAGAGATCGGGGCGGATGGGTGTGAAGGCCAGGCCCTGCGCGGTGACTTTGGCGCGGTAGGGTTCGCTGGTGGCGATCACGGCCGTATGGCCGCGGCGACGCAGCCCGTGGGCTAGCGCGAGGGCGGGGTGCAGATCGCCGAGGGACCCGAAAGTGGCGATGACGATACGGGCCATTGAGAGGGAACGGCGAGGACGAGGGCGGGGAGGGCAGAGACTGCGCCCTACTTTAGGCGGACGGGGGTGCCGGGCCGGGCGTCGGTGAGTTGGGCGGCGCGGATTACGGGTACGCCGTTGACGATCACGTCGGAGAGGCCGATGGCGTAGTGGTGCGGGTCGTCGTAGGTGGACGGATCGTTGACGGTGGCGGGATCGAAGATGACGACGTCGGCGATGGCGCCGGGGCGGAGTTCGCCGCGGTCGCGGAGCCGGAAGGTTTTGGCGGGAAGCGACGTCATTTTGCGGACGGCGTCTTCGAGCGTGAGGACCTTTTGGTCGCGCACGTAGCGGCCGAGGACGCGGGCGTTGTTGCCGTAGCCGCGGGGGTGGGGGACCGCGTCGTTGAATTTCCGCGGGCCGGCGTCGGACGCGATCATCGTGAGCGGATGGGCGAGGAAAATTTTGAGATCGGCCTCGCTCATGCCGTGGAAGACGCCTTGAGCGCCGCCGCGGGCCTCGAGGTCGAGGATGGTTTCAATCTGGTCGTCGAGGGTGTCGGCGCCGCGGAGCAGCTTGGCGGCCTGGGCGATGTTTTTGCCGTTGAGGCGGGGGTCGGCTTTGAAGTTCGCGACCACCGCATAGGCGTAGTCGCCGCGTTTTCCTTTGACGATGAAGTCCTTCATATCGGCGACCATGTTCGCCTTCTCGACGGGATCGGCGAGGCGCGCGCGGTAGCGTTGGGCTCCGCCCTCACGGAAGCGGGCGTCGATGAGATTGGCGCCAATGCCGGTGCTGGAAGCGGTGTAGACGTATTGGTCGTGGGTGATGCCGAGGCCTTGGGCGCGCAGGCCGTCGAGGTAGGCGAGGATTTCGGTGGCGCGACCCCAGGCGGTGGGACCGGAGAGTTTGATATGGGAGACCTCGGCGCGAATTTTTGCCTCGCGGGCGATGGTGACAACTTCGTCGAGGGCATCGCGGATCTGCGCGTTCTCTTGGCGCATGTGGCTCGCGTAAATGCCATTGTGCGCGGCGGCGGCTTTCGCGAGGGCGACGATCTCGTCGGTCTTCGCGAAGGTGCCGGGCAAATAGAGGAGGCCGGTGCTGAGGCCGACGGCGCCGTCCTTCATCGCCTGGTCGACGAGGGCGCACATTTTCGCGAGTTCGCCGGCGGTGGGTGGGCGGGCGAAACTGCCGCCCATGACCTGGCCGCGCACGGTGTTGTGGCCGACGAGGGTGGCGACGTTGAGGGCAACTTTGGTTTTGACGAGGTCGGCGAAAAATTCGGCGACGTTGAGTTTTGATCCGCCGCAGTTGCCGGTGACGATGGTGGTCACGCCCATGCGGAGGAAATTTTCGGCGACGGGGAGATCCGTGATGTCTTCGGAGTGGGTGTGGACGTCGATGAAGCCGGGGGCGACGACCCGGCCGGCGGCGTCGATCTCGGTCGCGGCGGTGGAGCCGGCGGGGAGTTGGCCGACGGCGGCGATGCGATCGCCGCGGAGGGCTAGGTCGCCGGAGTAGGCGGGGGTGCCGGTGCCGTCGATGACGGACGCGCGGCGGATGATGAGATCGAAGGATTCGGCGCGGGCGACGGTCGCGAGGAGGAGGAGCGGGAGGAGGCGGCGCATGGTGGAGGCGCAGCGTGCAGGAAACGGACGAAAAGAAAAGGGCCGGTCGCGAGACCGGCCCTGCTTCGGCCCGGCGACGAGCGCCGGTCCTATTTGATGGCGGCGAGTTCGGCGGCGAGGAGTTCGCGGGTGCGGGCTTTTGCCTCCGCGAGCGGGAGCTCGCCCTTGTCCAGTTTCGCGAGGAAGGCCTTTTGGGCGAGGTAGTCCTTGTTGACCACGCCGGCTTTGCTTTGGAGCATGCGCCAGGCTTTGCGGCGCTCGACGGCGAAGAGGACCATCTGGCGCGAGACCGCATAGTAGTTCATTTTGCCGTGCTCTTCGGCTTTGATGTAGCAGGCAAAGTTCGGGACGAACGAACGGTGCTTGGGATCGAAGAAGCGGCGGTGCACGACGTCGTCCTGCGTGACGAACGCGAGCTGGTCGTCGAGGAGGGTGAGCTTGGCGGCGTCTTCGGCTTTGATTGCTTTCACGTGCTTGCGGAAGCGGACCTCGGTAATCGCCCAGTGTGCGACGGTGAAACTGTAGTCCGTGCCGTCGGTGTATTTCGTGCGCCACCAATCGCGGTCGGGCGTCGGGTTGCCCTTGAGGTCGAAGGCTTCCTGCGCGGTCTCGCCCTTGCGCGGGTTGAAGACGAACTCGGGCATGCCGCGGGCGTCGCGGACAAGCTTCGCTTGGTCGGCGCTCAGGTGGTCGCCGACGCCGTGCTCGGGTTGGCAGGTCGTGTAGGCCTGGAAGAACGCGGTGCCGCGATACTCGAGGCCGTCGAGGAGGGCTTTGTAGAGCTTGGCGGAGTTGGCCATCGAGACCTGGGCGACGAAGGGCGAGCCGTGGCCGCCGGTGAGGATCTCGGAGACGTTTTTCTTTTCGGTGAGCTTGCCCTGCGAGGCGGCGCCGAACTGGTTCATGTCGTAGCCTCCGAGCATCGTGGACGAGTCGGAGTTCTGGCCGCCGGTGTTGGAGTAAACCTGCGTGTCGAGCATGAGCATCTTTATGTTGGGGCGGTTTTGCAGGACGACCTTGGAAACGTTTTGGAAACCGATGTCGCCGAGGGCCCCGTCGCCGCCGATCACCCATACTTTCGGGAGTTCGCGGATCTCCTGCTCGGTCATGAGCGCGTCGTCGAGCCGCGTGAGCGTGAAATACTCGGCGGCACTGGACACGTTTTCGGCGCGGTCGAGGAGCGCGTCGGCGAGGCGCTCGGGGGCGACGGAACTGCGCGAGTGGTGGACGATGACCGATTCGGCCATGAGCCACGAAATGGTGGAGCCGTCCTGGAACAGTGAATTCATCCACGGATACGGATGCGGGTTGGCCGGCGGGGTGGAGCCGTAAACGGTGTTACAGCCCGTGCTCGCGCCCATCATCATCACGGACATGCCGTTCGCCCGGCGGCCGTCGACGGCCTGGAGTTCCTTGTGGTTGAACGCGTCCTGCTGGAGGACGGCGACGAGGCCGCCGACCAGCTGGGCGTCCGTGAGGGCGCCGTGGCTCGCCTCGTAGGCGGCGATGCGCTGGTCAGTGTCCTCGTCGGTCTCGCCGCCGAGTCCGACGATGACGTGGGCGAAGGTTTTGCGGAAGAGCGCGTATTCGGTGGCGCTGCGGGCTTTCAGCGCGGCGAGTTTTTCACGGCCCTCCTTTTCGAGGCGCGCGGCCTTGGCCCGGAGGCGGTCGGCTTTGCGATGATAGAGGGGACGCATGTAGGCTTCGGTGACGCTGGCGACGGAGCGGAGCACACTCTTCTCGCCGCAACCGGCGCAGGCACCGTCGCCGGAGACGAGGGCCTCGTAGTTGCGGCGGACCATGAGGTGATTGCGGAGTGCGGCTTCGCGCGAGCCGGCGGCGTCGGCGTCGTTGTAGAGACCGAGGAATTTTTGCGTGGTGTCGGGGAGGAGGCGCGAGAAGACCTGGGCGGTGGTGAGCTCGGCGTTGAGCTCCTCGGTCTCGCGGGTCATGCGGAGCGCGTCGTGATCGCCGCAGACCTGCACGCATTCGCCGCAGCCCTTGCAGAGGTCGGAGACGAAGATGGAGAACAGGCCGCCGCCGCCGGGCGTCTTGGCTTCGAGGGAGCGGTAGATCGCGGGGACGTTGGAGTAGGCGAGCGGGAGCTGGTCGACGATGGCGGTGAGCTCGGACTTGGCGCGGTCGGAGACGGTGGTGAGCGCGGCGACCTCGGCGCGGACGATCGCCTTGAAGGGGACGTTGGTCTTGGCCTTCACGGACTCGTTCATTTTAGCGCGGGCGCGGGCCTCGAGGCCGGAGAGCTCGGCGCCGAATTTCTGGCGCTCGGTGGGATCGGTGACGTAGTTGTTGATCGCGGTCTTGAGGATGGTGACGACGTCCTGCGCGGTGTTGGGCAGCGCGGTGTCGGGGCAGGCGGTGATGCACTCCATGCACTGGGTACAGTTTTCCGCGATATAGACGGGCGTCTCTCGGCGGGCGACGTATTTGGACTGGGTGGCGCCGGAGCCGGCGCCCATGACGCCGACGGAGGCGAAGGCGCCGGCGGGCTGGTGGTAGCCGAGGCCGGCGCGGAATTCGGAGTCGAATTTTGCGAGTGTCTGCACGGGGGCGCGGGCGACCTGCGCCGCGGGGATGGGGATGCTGCCGCAACCGGACGAGCCGCAGCCGGCAGTCGGCGGGAAGTTGTGCTCACCGATGGGCGCGAGCAGCGGGTTGCGCATCGAGGAGCGGTCGGGATCGGAGGCGGCGCCGTGCGTGATTTCGACGACGCGGGCCCAGCCCTGATTCATCACGGTCATGTTGGACGTGACGACGGCGTCGCCGAAGCGGCCGAATTTCTTGACGTATTGTTGGTGGACGACGCTTTGGAACTGCTCCTCGGAGATGCCGAACGTGTGGAGAAACGGCGAGACGCGGAAGAAAGCGCCGAGGAAGGAATTTCCCTGCATGCGGAGCTGGAGTTCGGTCTGGTTCGTGGCTTTGCGGGCGATGTCGAAACCGGGCAAAATGAAGACGCGGATCTTGTTTTCCTCGACGAAGCGGCGGTGTTTCGCGGGGATGCGCTGCCACGCGACCTCGGGGGTGTCGCTCGATTCCCAGACGAGAGCGCCGCCTTTTTTCAGGCCGTCGAGGGGATTGGTGTGGGTGAAGGCTTTCGGGTCGCAGCAGAGGACGACGTCGACGTGGTTGAGCTCGCAGTTCACCTTAATGCGCTCGGGCGCGACGGTGAGGTAGTAGTTGGTGGGCGCGCCTTTTTTCTCGGAGCCGTATTTCGGGTTGGCCATCACGTTGATCTTTTCCACGAGTTCGCCGTCGGCATCGTAGGTGGGATTCGTTGCGGAAATGAACTGCCCGAAGTCGCCGATGATGGAGCCGAGGTTTTTTCCCGTGGTGATCATGCCCCAGCCGCCGATGGAGTGGAAGCGGACGGCAATGGCTTTGGCGGGGAGGAGGGACGGCGTGTCTTTGCTGACGACGGCGTAGGGGTGGTCGGGGCCGAGGACGAAGAACGTCTCGCCGTCGGCGGCGGTGCGCCCGTCTTTGCGAGCGGTGGCGCCGGTGGCGAACTCGTAGGCGCCGAGGGAGTGTTCGGGGCGGAAATCGCGGGAGCCGACGCCGTAACTGCCGCGGAAGAGACGGGGCGTCTCGGCGGGCGTGAGCGCGGGCAGCGCGGAGCCGGCGCCGAACTTCGCGGCTTCGGCGGCCTTGCCGAGGGCGCCGCGGATTTCGCGGGCGATGGGATTGTCGCCGGCCATGCCCTCGTCGGTGCGCTCGAGGATGATGACGTTCTTCTTGCCGCGGAGGGCTGCGATGATGGCGGCTTCGGGGAAGGGGCGGATGACGTTGACGTGGATGGAGCCGACCTTGGCGTTGCGCTGTTCGCGGAGGTAGTCGCAGGCGGCCTCGAGGTTGTCGGCGGCGCAGCCGAGGGAGACGAACACGGTGTCGGCGTCGGCGGTTTTGTATTCGGACAGGAAACCGTAGGAGCGGCCGGTGAGTCGGCCGAAATCGGCGTAGGCCGCGGCGAGGATGGGAAGGATGGGCTCGTTGAAATTATTCCGGCGGGCGACGACGCCGTTCATGTGGTGCTCCTGATTTTGGACGGGCCCGAGGAGAATCGGGTTCTTGAGGTCCATCATCTGCGGGACGCGGCGGCGCTGGGGGCCGAAGAGTTCGCGTTGGGCGGGGGTGGGGCAGTCGATCTGGTCGTCGACGGCGCCGAGGAATTCGCGGAGGAAGGCGGCCTCGGGGGCGAGATACCTGCGCTCGCTGTGCGTCGTGAGCATGCCGTCCTGGATGTTCATGCCGGGATTGAGTGAGAGCTCGGTGACGCGGCGGAGAATGATGGCCTGGTCGGCAGCCTGTTGGGCGTCTTTGGCCATGAGCATGGTCCAGCCGGTGTCGAGGGCGGCGTAGAAATCGTCGTGGGCGCAGTGGACGTTGAGGGCGTGCTTGGTCAGGGCGCGGGCGCCGACCTCGAGGACCATCGTCGAGAGTTTGCCGGGCGCGTGGTAATACTGCTCCATGGCGTAGACGATGCCCTGGCCGGAGGTGAAGTTGACGGTGCGGCGGCCGGTGACGGCGTAGGCGGTGGCTCCGCCCTGCGCGGCGTGTTCGCCCTCGGTTTCGACCGCGACCTTCTGATGGCCCCAGACATTCAGCTCACCTTGCGCGAAGGACTGTTGATAGATTTCGCCGCCCTCGGTGGATGGCGTGATCGGGTAAAATACGCCGCCTTCGGTGATGCGCGTCTCGACGTAGTGGGTGACGAGGTAGTTGCCGTTACACGTGACGCGGAAGCCTGGGTAGTTTGGCTTCGCGTGCGCTGCGGGAGCGGAAGCGGACGGTTGCGATGCAGAGTCTGACTCACCGTTGGCGGGATGGCTCATGGGGAGGCGAGGTGGAACGCAGTTTCTCTGGGGCCGCCAGCGGTCGGGGGGACGAAACGAGGAGAATCCGCGGCGAGGAGAAACATGTCCGCTTTCGGGCCGGATTCAAAGGGAAAATGCCGGGGATGAAGGGCCCTGCGGGAAGGCGGCACCGCTGGGGTGGGGCGTCGACGGGCGACGGGTCGGCGGTTGGCGTGGAGTTCGGCGAGGGTGCGCCGTCCGACGAGTTCGAGCGCCGTCGGGTTGGGCGCGGCGAGAAACTCGACCTGCCTGCGCACGGCCTCCGCGGTCGGGCGCGGTTCGGACGGTCTCGATCGCGGGGGAGGTGGAAACCTTGAACGGTCGGGGGCTCGACCGGCGGCGCGGGCGGGGCGGGGAAGTGGCCGGCCCCGTCGGTGCGGTGAAAAAAAGGCGCCGGTCAGCGACCGGCGCCGGTGAGGGGCGCGTGAGGCGGGTGACGCGCAGGCGCGGGCCGGGTGGCTCAGCGCTTGCCGGTGACGAGTTCGTTCACAAGCTCGGGGACCTCGTAAACTTTGCGGAGGGCCTCAAGAATACCGGCGCTGTCGACGCTGAGGGCCCGGGCCTGTTGGTCTTCGTAGCCGAAGTCGCCGGAGAGGGAGGCGAGGTTGCCGTCGAAGATGATGCCGATGAATTCGCCGGCGCGGTTGATCGAGGGGCTACCGGAGTTGCCGCCGATGATGTCGGCGGTGCTGACAAAGTTGAACGGGGTGGCGAGGTTGAGCGCGGATTTCTTTTTTAGCCAGCGCGCCGGCAGTTCAAAGTCGCCTTGGTTGCCCTGCTTCGCACTGCGTTCGTAGAGGCCGGCGTAGGTGGTGTGGGCCGGGATTTTCTGGCCGTTCTCCTCGTAGCCTTGCACGGGGCCGTAACTGAGGCGGAGGGTGAATGTGGCGTCGGGATAGTTGCCCGCGCCCTCGAGGGCGAAGCGGGCTTGGCCGATGATCGCCTGCGCCTGCTGCTTGGTTTCGTCGGCGGACTCCAGGGTTTTGCGGAGCGCGCGCGCCTCGGCGTCGACCGCGCGGGCGACCTCGATGAGGGGGTCCTTGGCGGCCGCGACGGCCGCGGTGCCGCCTTCGGAGAGTTTCCTGCGGAAGGCGACCTCGCGGACCTGGGTGGTCGTGATGAGTTCGGCGGCGCGGGCGCGGGGGGATTTGCCGGCGAGGACGGATTTGACGACGGGGTCGTTGACGCCGAGTTGCTCGACCAAGTAGGTGAGGGAATCGGCGAGCGTGACGATTTCGAGGTCGGCGTAGATCGGCTTATCGGAGAACAGCTGCTGTTCAAAGGACTCGCGGCGGGCGTCGGAGTATTCGCGCAGGCGTTCGCCGTTTGGCTTCGGGCGTTCGTCGGCGGCGCGAAGGAGGTGGCGGGCCAGTCCGTAGGAATCGGCATTGAAGGCGACGCTGCCCTCGAGGAGACGCTGGCGGGTGGCGATGCGGCCGATGGTTTTCTGGGCATCGGCGATCCGGGTGAAGGCGGCGAGCGCGGCTTTGCCGTCGGTGCGGTTGGCGAGTTGTTGCTTGAAGGCGGCTTCGGCCGCGACTTTGGCGCCGAAGAATCCGGGGTCCTGGAGCGCGGCGAGGGCGCCGTCGCGGGCCTTGCGGGTGTTCTGGATGCCGAACAGCTCATCCTTGGCGCGGCGGGCGTTTTCGGCGTCGCGGTTGCCCCAGTTGGACAGGAGGACCTCGCGGCGTTTGAGCAGCGCGAGCTGGTAGGGAAACTGGTTGTCGCGGATGTATTCGAGTTCCGGCACCGTGAGGAGGCGGCGGGTGGTGCCGGGGTGGCCGGAGACGAAGGATAGTTCGCCCTCCTTGGCGCCGTTGGCGGACCACGTGAGGTAGTGCGCGGGCTTCACAGGTCGCCCGTTTTCGTAGACGCGGAAGAAGCACACATCGAGGTTGTAGCGGGGGTATTCGAAATTATCGGGATCGCCGCCAAAGAAAGCGACGCCCTGTTCGGGGGCGAAGACGAGGCGGATATCGGTGTATTTTTTGAATCGGTAAAGGTGATACGCGCCGCCCTGGTACAGGGTGACGACGTCGCTGCGGAGGCCGGTCTGCGCGAGGGATTCCTTCTCAATTTCGGCGGTGATCTTGCGGCGGGCGAGCACGGCCTGTTCGCCGGTGGCGCCGACGGGGATCGCGGCGTTGACGCGGAGGGTGACGTCTTCGATGGACTGGAGGACGTTGAGTTCCAGATCGACGCACTTTTTTTCCTCGGCCGGCGTGGTGGCGGAGAAACCATCCTTGAGATAGTTGTGCTTTTCGTCGGACAGCTTCTGGAGGTCGTCCGCACCGACGTGGTGATTGGTGATAACGAGGCCATCACCGCTGACGAAGGAGCCGGAGCCGCCGCTGTTGAAGCGGACCGAGGAAAGGCGGACGTGATCCAGCCAGGCGTCGGTGAGGTCGAAGCCGTATTTCTTTTTGATCTGGTCGCGCGGCGGGGCGGAGTAGAGCCACATGCCTTCGTCGGCGCGGGTGACGCCGCCCGCGGCGAACGCGAGGAGCGCGGCGAGGGCAGGGGAGAGGAGGGAACGAAGTTTCATAGGGGGCGGACCGTGTCATAACCGCGCCGCGAGGCGAGCCGGAATCAGCCGGGGCCGGAGCGATGGCGCCGCGCCGCGGCACCGGTTTGCGCGGTGTCGCCGTGGGGGCTGCGATCAGGTGACGCCGAAGAACTTGACCGTGCGGCGCAGGCTCGCGACGAGGAGGTCGATTTCCTCCTCGGTGTTGTAGAGATAGAAACTCGCGCGGGTCGTGCCGGTGAGCCCGAGTTTGCGCATGAGCGGCTGGTTGCAGTGATGGCCGCCGCGGAGGGCGAGGCCGTCTTCGTCGGCGAAAGTCACGATGTCGTGCGCGTGGACCTCGGCGAAGGCGAAACTGACGAGTCCGCTGCGTTCGGCGCCGGCGCGCGGTCCGATGATGCGAATGCCGGGCAAGGTGGAGAGTTTTGCCATGGCGCACTGCGCGAGCACGGCGTCGTGGGCGGCGATCCGGTCGCGGCCGAGGGCGTCGAGGTAGTCGCAGGCGACGCCGAGCGCGATCGCGTCGGCCATGTTAGGCGTGCCGGCCTCGAAGCGTTCGGGGGCGGGTTTCCAGCGGGCGTCGTCGTAGGTGACCTGGCTGACCATGCCGCCGCCGGTTTCGTCGGGGGCGAGCTGATCGAGGAGCGCGCGGCGGCCGTAGAGCACGCCGATGCCGGTGGGACCGCACATTTTGTGGCCGGAGAACGCGACGAAATCGGCGCCGAGCGCCTGCACGTCGAAGGGCGTGTGGCCGATGGACTGGGCGGCGTCGATGACGGTGACGGCGCCGACGGCGCGGGCGCGGCGGCAGAATTCGGCGGCGGGGTTGACGGTGCCGAGGGTGTTCGAAATATGGGTGAAGGCGAAGAGCTTCACCTGCGGCGTGAGGAGTCGGTCGAGGGCGGCGAGGTCGAGGCCGCCCTCGCCGTCGGCGCCGAGGACGGGCACGTAGGTGAGCGTGGCGCCGCTGGCGCGCGCTGCCTGCTGCCACGGGACCAGATTTGAGTGATGCTCGATCTCCGTGGTGAGGACGATGTCCCCGGGCTTGAGGTGGGCGTGACCCCAGCTGCGGGCGACGAGATTGATGCTCTCGGTGGTCCCGCGCGTGAAAATGATTTCGGCGGGATCGGCGGCGTGGATGAATTTCGCGATGCGCGTGCGAGCGCCCTCGTAGGCGTCGGTGGCGCGCATGGAGAGGGCGTGGAGGCCGCGGTGGACGTTGCTGTTGTCGCGCTCGTAGTAGTGGACGAGCGAGTCGATGACGGCGCGCGGCTTCTGGGAGGTCGCGCCGTTGTCGAGGTAGATGAGGGGCTTGCCGTGGACCTGTTGGTGCAGGATGGGGAAATCGGCGCGGATCTTTTGGATATCGAGCATGGTGGGCGTCAGTCGACGTGGCTCTCGGTGGTCGTGGTCGGCATCGGATCGGACTTCATCGCCTCAATCGCAGCGTGCCAGCCGAGCGTGGCGCATTTGATGCGCGCGGGAAAAGCGTGGACCCCGGCGAAGGCGCCGAGGTCGCTGATTTCCTCGGGGGCGTTGCCGGTGGTTACAATGTCATGGAAATTCTTATAGAGGGTCTGCACCTCGGGTGCGGTCTTACCTTTGATCTGGGTGGTCATAAGGGAGGCGCTTGCCTGGGAAATCGCGCAACCGGAACCGTCGAAGGAGATTTCAGCAATGCGGTCGCCGTCCATCCGCAGGTAGACGCTGCACTGGTCGCCGCAAGTTGGGTTGTCGCCGTGGGCGACGCGGTTGGCGGTGGGCAATTTGCCGCGGTTGCGGGGGCGACGGTTGTGGTCGAGGATGACCTGCTGGTAGAGCTCGGTGAGATCGGCGGACATGGGAGAGGTGGATAGTGGGGGAAACTGCGGGAAGCGCAAAGCCGCGTTTTCGATTTGCGTGTCGGGCGCGGCGGCGGAGTAAACGGGCGGTCTGGGGTCCGACGGCCTGAAGATCGCGACGAACGCCGGCGGGGCGAGGCCAGTGCGGGTGGGAAGTCGCGCGAATTCCTCGTTGACCCGGAGGGGAGGGGGCGCCTTTGTTCCACCCCTTGACTGATGGCTGGCTCGTTTTCGACGAGGCGGTCAGACACCCGGAGAGGTGGCAGAGTGGTCGAATGCGCGCGCTTGGAAAGCGCGTGTTTCCGCAAGGGAACCGGGGGTTCGAATCCCCCCCTCTCCGCCATTTACCCGTTCTAAACCAACGGGTTATTTTCCCTGACAGCCGATTTGGACGTTGACCGGCCAAATCGGTCATGAAGCAGGAAAATCCATACGTCATCTCAGAATTCACGAATCCCTCAGGGAAAATCGTTTTTCAGCTCTA
>CANHJG010000060.1 GCA_947461205.1 Opitutia bacterium | reverse complement strand
TGGAGCGGGCGGAGGGAATCGAACCCTCGAGGCCAGTTTGGAAAACTGGAGTTTTACCACTAAACTACGCCCGCAAGGCGCACCCGGAGCTTCGCCCGCCCCCGGCGCCGCGGTCAAGCTCGCAGCGCAACGCCCCCCGCCGAACCGAAATACCCTCAAGGCTCGGAGACAGGCTCGCGATTGCGGCCGCCGCCCTTCAAGCTACTCAGGTAGGCCACCACATCACGAAGCTCCCGCGGCTGCAAAACCGTTCCCATCGGCGGCATGATTGAGACTGGCGGAGTCTGGTTTACGATGTCCGCCCGCGCCACCGTGCGCATCGTGCCGTCGAGCTGCCGCACCGTGACCGCCGTCGGCGTTTCGCGGGCCAGCGTGCCGGTCACCGCCGAGGTATCCTTGAGCGTGACACTCACGAGGCCGAAACCGACGGCAATCTTCGCCGCCGGATCAAGGAGCGATTCGAGCAGGTAGGCGCGGTCGTTCTGCGCACCGACGGTGCGCAAATTCGGTCCGACCTCGCTGCCCCCCGGCGTGATCGCATGGCAGGCGAGGCAGTTGGCGTTGAGATGGTTCGTCACGATCTCCTGCCCGGCGCTCGCGCTGCCGCCCTCGAGGAGTTCCTTGCGCGAGGCCGCCTCCGCCGAAACGGAGAACGCCTGCAACTTCGCCGCGAGCGCCGGATTCGCGGCACTGCGCGCCCGCAACGCCTCGATCACATCGAGCTGCAGCGCGGGCGGACACCCGCCTTGGACGAGCAGGGCGGCCTGCTGCGCAAGCACCGCATCGGCGGCGGGATGGGCGGCAAGCGCGAGCTGGGCCAGCACGTGCTGCTTTTCCGGCAAAGTCCGGTTGGCCAACGTCGCGGGCGCGTCCGCGGCGAGTTTTTCCGCCCGCTCCGGCAAAAGCAGTTCCAGCGCGGCCATGTGCAGCGCCGCCGGTGATCCAGCGGCGAGAGCGCGGTCGAGGGCCGCGGCGAACACCGGGTTCTCCCGGTGCTGGCTCGCGAGCAACCGCAACGCCTGGGCCCGCAGTGCACTCGACGCCTGCGCGTCGTCGGCGATCGCCGCAATCTGCCCGGCTCCGGCCCGCAGCGCCTGCGCGATCATCGTTTCGATCGCGAGCGTCTTGAGCGCGGGATCGGTCAGCGCCAACAGCGCCCCGAGCCGCGGCTCCAGCACGTCACGCACGGGCGCCGGCTTGAATTGGCGCGCACGGCCGTCGACTCGGTCGAGCGGATACGGCTCGTTCCACCCCCGCAGACTCGCGAGCGCCTCCTGCCGCATGGCGACCGGGCGCGTGTCATCGACCGCGAACGCCACCAGCCGCCCCGCGGCCGCCGGCGTGCCGAGCCGGAGATTCGCGTTGAGCGCGCGGCGCACGATCACGTCGCTGCGCACCGCCGGCGTGTCGACCAGCGCCGCCAGCGCGGGCAATGCTCCGGGAATCGACGTGTCGTCGTGGATCGCCCGCGCCGCCTCCTCGACGACCGCGCCCTCCGCATCGCCCAAAAATTCCGCGACCTTCGCCGAGCCCTGCCGGCGCAGGGCCACCACGCTGATCAATCGCAACGGCACGGACGCGCGGTCCCGGAGCTGCACGAGCTGGTCCGCCGTGGCGCACCCGGTCAGACCCACGACCGCCGCGTGGCGCATGACCGGATCCGTGCCTGCTTTTTCCGCGAATGCGACGAGCGCATCGACCGCCGCCGGCACCCCCAGTTTCCCGAGCGCGAGCGCCGCTTGGAGCCGGACCCGCGGCGCGCTGTCGGCCAGCAGCGGGATCAATTTTTCCGCCATCGCTTTCGCCGCTGCCGGCGCGTCGCCGAGAATCTTGGCCGCCTGTGCGCGCAGCTCGTGGTCGCCGTCGGCGAGCAACGGCAACACGCCCGCGGCCTCCGCCGCACTGCGCCGCAACAACTGGCCGTAGCCCCACAGCCCATGAATGCGGGCGAGCTGGGGCGCTTTCGCTTCGGCGGCGACCGCCAGCAAGACCGCCCCGCGCCCGCGCTGCGCGAGTTCGAGTTGCGCGCCCTGCCGCACCCGCTGGTCGGCGTGACCGAGGCGCGCGGCCAGCTCCGCGTCGGTGTTCTTCCTAAAGCCCGCTTTGAGCAAGGCATGGGTCTCCACCCGCTCGGGCCGCACCGCCGCTCCGGCCACGTCCACGCGCCACACCGCGCCAAGTCCGTCGAGCGGATAACCGCCGATCCAATCCGCGAGAAACAGCGAGCCATCCGGGTGCCATGAAAAACCGATCCCCATGATGCCCGCATTCAGCACGCGCGCATCGACCATCTTGAACGACGCCCCGTCGCGCACCGCCCGAAACCCGCGCAGCTTGCCCGACGGAAACTCGTTCAGGAAAAACATCCCGCGCTGCGCCGGACTGAGCGCCGTGCCCGGATCATGCCGGAAGCCCGCCGGCCCGTCCGAGTAGCTCGCCAGCGGCGGCAGCAGATACGCCGCCTGCCCCGCGAAATGCGGCTTCCACAGCCCCTCTCGCATCCACGGACTGTCGAGCCCCATATATTGATAATTGCAGCGCCAGCCGGTGTCACTGAGCTCGACGATCCGGATGAACCGCTCCCGCTCGCCCTTCATGTCCGCGTCGTTGTCCACCGCGAACAGATCGCCGTAGTCGTCGAACGCCGGCTCCTGCGGATTGCGCACGCCGCGCGCAAACACCTCAAATCCGCTCCCGTCCGGCTCGACGCGCATCACGGCCCCTTCATTGGGATAGGAAAATTTCCGGCCCTCGCGCGACGTCACATTCGCGCCCTTGTCGCCGATGCTCCAATAAATCCGCCCGTCGGGGCCAACGCTGAGCCCGTGCATATCGTGCCCGGCGTACGCGAGGTGGACACCGAAGCCGTGCGCCACCACTTCGCGCACGTCCGCCACACCGTCGTCGTCCGTATCCTTGAACCGCCACAGGTCCGGCGCGATCGTCGCGTAAACCCACCCGTCGTGATACATCACGCCCGCCGCGATCCCTGTGACCTCGGTGTTAAACCCTTCCGCAAAGACCGTTATCTTGTCCGCCACCCCGTCGCCGTCCGCGTCGCGCAGCTGGTAGATGCGTTCCGAATGAAACGTAAGATCCTTCCAGTCGATGGACCCGTCCTTGTTGTGGTCCGCCAGCCCCCCGCGCGGTTGGCGTACCTTGCCCGGCGCCAGCGCGTCTTTCAAAAACGCCGATTTCTCCTCGACGCTCGTGAGACCCACGTCGTTCGGCACCCACATCCGGTGCTCGCGGATATCGAGATCGCCGACTTTGCGCCGCGTCGTCGCCGTCACGTAAACCCGTCCCTGCGGATCGACCGCCACCGCGACCGGATCGGGGACGTTGATCGCCCCGGACCATTTCGTGATCTGCAGTTCCTGGGTGACGTTTTCGGTCTGGGCCCCGAGACCGGCGCCCAAACAGGTCAACAAGAGCCAGGCCGGGCAGCGCAGACGGAGAGGGGTTGGCGGAGTAATCACGCGGCGGAAGATTTACATCCGCCCGCCAACGGCAAGCCACGAGCGCGCCTCGTCGCTTCTCGTCAGTCGGTTGCCGATTCCGGGCGGCATCCGCCTCGCCCCCCGCCGAAGGCGCCGACCCGTGGGTCGTCCGCCGCGGCATCCCCGATTACGGGCGCTCCTGCGACGCCCACCGCGGCATCGCCCTCGACCGCCCACGACCCGGCCCTCACCGAAACCGGCGACGGCCAGCCCGCCCCCACCGCGACGGACACCCGCCACCCGTGGCCGACGAAATCCCCGGCCCAGCCATATCCGAAAATGCCCAATGCTCCCGGTGGAGAACCCTCCAACCGCCTCCCGCTTTCGAAATGGCGACGCCTCCATGGGTGCACGCCTCCGTGCCGGCGCGCAGCGTCCGCCGCTCTCCGTTCGGCCACACGGAGTGCACCATTTGCCTACCCTGCCCGTGCAATTCCACATCCCGGGCGAGCGTGGTCGCCACCGCCCCCCCTGCCGTCGCCGGCGGCGAGCAGCTGCCCCCCGCGTCAGCCCAAAAGCGGCTCGCACGGCCCGTCGAGGCCGAGGAATCGCCGCAACGTCTGATCGCACACCCTGACCATCGGCTCGCGCCCCCGCGCCAACTCCCCGGCGCCTGCCGCGCGCTCCACTCCCCCTCACCCGCCGTCTTCGCGGTCAACCCGCGATTTTTTCAGCGGCGCGCTCTTCACGGCGCGGATTCGCCTCGGTTCCGACGGCCGCGCGTCCCAGCCCGTGGCGCCGCCACCTCGCCCGCCGCCGCAATCAGCCCCAAACGGGTCGCGGCGCCCAAAAATCCCCCACGCTCGGTCAGACCCATTCGGTGCATGATTCGCTTTCGCGCCTTGTAAACCGCGGACGCCGACAACCGCAATTCCTGGGCAATTTCTTTTACCGTGTTGCGCAGCGCCAGCCGGCGCAAAATCAACAGATCCGGTTGTCCCAGTTCCTTGCCCGCCGTCTGCTGCCGCACCACCGTCCGCAACACGCCACTCATGCGCGAATTCAACGGAAATCCTCCCCCCGCCACCGTCCGCAACGCGCGGAACAGTTCATTCACTTCCGCACTCTTTTCCACCACCGCGCACGCTCCAAAAGCAAACGCTGCCGCAATCGACTCATCCGACGCCATTCCGCTGTAGACCACCGTGCGCACGGCACTGCGCTCCTGCCGGAGTTGACCCAGGACTTCGAGCCCGCTGATCCCCGGCAGCATCAGATCCAGCAGTAGCACATCCACCTTCAGCTCCCGCAGCATCGCCAACGCCGTCTGCCCATCGCCGGCCGAGCCCACGACCACGAAGTCACCCGACTGATTCAACAACTCGGAAAACACTTGGGCAAAAATAGGGTGGTCATCCACCACAAAGACCCTGAACGGGGGCTTTCCGCCGTTTTGCAGTTCCGGCACGAACGCGTTCGTTTTCATAGTCCCGGTAACATCGCTTCGTGACTCTCCTTTCGCCAGCCTAGATTTGGTCCTTTCTCCCCCTTCGACGGCGGGGTCCTGCCGGTGCCCTCGCTCGCCCGCCCGTCGCACTTGACTCCGTCTCGCCTGCTCCGCCATATCGCCGTTTTGGGGCACCTCCCCATCCCTTCCCGCAACTGAAGGTGTCCCATCAGGTCGCACCGCCCCCTCTTCCTTGTCTTCTCCTCTTCCGCGTCTTCCGATGAATCTCGTCCGCCTCGCCCTGCGCTCCCCGTGGTCCGTCCTCGTTCTCGTGGTCGCAGTCTGCCTCGGCGCCACGCTCGCCCTCCAACGCATGGCCCGCGACGCGTTTCCCCCGCTCGGCGTCCCCACCATCTACGTTGCGCAACCCTTCGGCGGCATGGATCCCGCGCAGATGGAGGGCTACATCACTTACTACTACGAATACCATTTCCTCTACATCACCGGCATCGAGCACGTGGAATCGAAGTCCATCCAGGGCGCCTCCCTGATGAAGCTCCAGTTCCACCCCGGCACCGATATGGCCGCCGCGATGTCCGAGGTCGTCGCCTACGTCAACCGCTCGCGCTCGTTCATGCCCGCCGGCACACCCGGCGCCTTTGTCACCCGCTTCGACGCCGGCAGCGTCCCCGTCGGCTACCTCGTCTTCTCCACCGACGACCCCAACGTCACCGTCGGCCAGATGCAGGACGCCGCCCTCAACCGCGTGCGCCCGCTCTTCGCCACCCTCCCCGGCGTCTCCGCTCCGCCACCCTTCGGCGGCAGTGCGCGCACCATCGTCATCAACGCCAAACCTGACCGCCTCCGCGCGTATGGCCTTTCCCCGGACGATCTCGTGCAGGCCATGACCGCCGCCAATATTCTCAGCCCGTCGGGCAACATGAATCTCGGCGACAAATACCCGATCGTCCCCGTTAACGCCGTCCCCAAAAACATCCAAGACCTCGCCGCCGTCCCGCTCCGCGTCACCCCGCAGGGCGCCGTGTTCCTCCGCGACGTCGCCACCGTCGAGGACAGCGCCGATCTCGTCACCTCTTACGCCCTCGCGAACGGCCGCCGCACCGTCTACATCCCCGTCACCAAACGCGCCGACGCCTCGACGCTCTCCGTCGTGAACCTCGTGAAGTCTAACCTCGCGAAATTTCAGGCCGCCGTCCCCGACACCGTCAAAGTCAGTTACGAGTTCGACCAGTCCCCCGTCGTCAACCAGTCCATCGCCACCCTCACCAAGGAAGGCGCGCTCGGCGCCGTCCTCACCGGCCTCATGGTCCTCCTCTTCCTCCGCGATTGGCGCAGTGCGCTGATCGTCGTCGTGAACATCCCCATCGCCCTCCTCGCCGCGACCTTCGCTCTTTGGATCACCGGCCAGAGCCTCAACCTCATGACGCTCTCCGGCCTCGCGCTCGCCGTCGGCATCCTCGTCGACGAAGCCACGGTCGCCGTGGAAAACATCCACGCCCACCTCGCCCGCGGCACGCCGCTCGCCCGCGCCGCCCTCGAGGCCACCCGCGAAACCGCCCTCCCGCGCCTCCTCGCGATGTTGTGCGTCCTCGCCGTCTTCATCCCCGCCTTCTTCATGGTCGGCGCCGCGAAGGCGCTCTTCACCCCGCTCGCCCTCGCGGTCGGGTTCTCGATGATCGCGTCGTTCCTCCTCTCCAGCACGCTCGTACCCGTACTCAGCGTGTGGTTTCTCCGCCGCCATAAAGAAACCGCGCTCCACGCCGATCCCGCCTGGCTCGTCGGTCTCCAAAAACTCTATACCGCTCTCGTCCGCCCGTTCATCGCCGCCCGCTGGCTCGTGCTGCCGGTCTACCTCGCCGCCGCCTGCGCCATCGTCGCCTTCTTCGGCCCGCGCCTTGGACTCGAGATTTTCCCCCAGGTTGACTCCGGCCAGCTCGCCCTCCGCTTCCGCGGCGCCGCCGGCACTAAGGTCGAAAAAACCGAGGCCGTCGCGAAACAGATTCTCGAGATCATCAACCGTGAGGCCGGCGCCGCCCACGTCGCCCTCACCATCGGCCTCGTCGGCGTCCACGCCTCCAACTACCCGGTCAACCTCATCTACCTCTTCAACACCGGCCCCGAGGAGGGCTGGCTCGCCCTGCAGCTCAAACCCGGCTCCGGCGTCAAGATCGACGCACTCAAGGAAAAACTCCGCGCCGCCTTCGCCGCCGAACTTCCCGACCTCCGCGTCTCCTTCGAGCCAAGCGATCTCGTCTCGCGCGTCATGAGCTTCGGCTCGCCCACTCCCATCGAGGTCGCCGTCAGCGGCCCGTCGTTCCCCGCCAGCCGCGAGTTCGCCGAAAAAGTCGCCGCCAAACTCCGCACCCTCCCGAACCTCCGCGACGTCCACATCGCCCAGTCCCTCGATTTCCCCACCGTCGATGTCAACGTCGACCGCGAGCGCGCCGGCCTCCTCGGCGTGCGCACGAGCGACGTCACGCGCTCCTTGGTCGCCGCCACCACCTCCAGCCGTTTCACGACGGCCAACTACTGGGCCGATCCCGGCAGCGGCATCAGTATGAGCCTCCAGGTGCAAATCCCTCAGTCACAAACCAACTCCCTCGAAGACCTCCGCAACGTCCCCGTCTCCTCCTCTGCCCCCGGCGGTAAACCCGTCCTCCTGCGTAATGTCGCCAGCCTCACACCCGGCAACGCCCCCGGCCAATACGAGCGCTACAACCTCGTCCGCGTCGTCAGCGTCACCGCCAATCTGCACCACACCGACCTCGGCACCGCCTCCCGCCAAATCGCCGCCGCCGTCGCCGAACTCGGCGAACCGCCCGCCAAGGGCCGCGTCGATTACCGCGGCCAAGTCGGCCCGCTCAACGAACTCACCGAAGGCTTCAGGTCCGGCCTGCTCATCGCCATCGCCGTCATCTTCCTTCTGCTCACCGCGAATTTCCAGTCCGTCCGCCTCGCCTTCGTCGTGATCGCCGCCGTCCCCGGGGTGCTCGCCGGCGTCGTCCTCGCCCTGAAGTTCACCGGCACCACCCTCAATCTCCAGTCTGCGATCGGCGCGATCATGGCCGTCGGCGTCGCCGTCGCCAACGCCATCCTCCTCGTCACCTTCGCCGACCGCGACCGCCGGCGCACCGCCCACCCCGCCGCCTCCGCACTCGAAGGCGCCACGTCGCGCCTCCGCCCGATTCTGATGACCACCTTCGCCATGGGCGCCGGTATGGCGCCCCTCGCCCTCGGCCTCGGCGAAGGCGGCGATCAAGTCGCCCCACTCGGCCGCGCCGTCCTCGGCGGCCTCGCCCTCGGCACCCTCGCCACCCTCTTCATTCTTCCGCCCGTCTTCGCGATCCTCGCCGGCCACAACACCGAGAGCCCGTCCCTCGACCCCGACGACGCCACCAGCCCCCTTCACGAAAAACCCGCCCAACCTCTGCACCGCTGATCCACGCGAGTCTCCGCTCATCCCCGTCTTGGCCTTCGCCAATCAGGCGAAGGCCGCCGGGCCGAAAAACGAGCGAAGATGAGCGGTTCACCCCTCCGAACTTTCTCCATGCGCCTCCCGATTCTCCTCCTCGCCCTAACGTCCACCGTGGCGCTCCACGCCGCCGCCGCACCCACCGAGGTCAAATTCACCCGCCCCACCCGTGGCGACATCGTGCGCTACGTGACCGTCCCCGGCACGCTCAAGGCCAACCAACAGGCCACCCTCTACGCCAAAGTCGGCGGCTACCTCGCCAAGATCGCCGTCGACAAAGGCGACCCTGTCACCGCCGGCCAACTGCTCGCCGAACTCGAGGTGCCCGAGCTGCTCGCCGACCTCGCCCGCACCCGCGCCGAGGCCAACGTCGCCGCCACCGAGCTCGCGCGCCTCGAAGCCGCCGCCGCCAAATCCCCCGATCTCATCACCCCGCTCGCCCTCGACGCCGCCCGCGGCCGCGCCGAAATCGCCCGCGCCCACCAATCCCGCTCTGAAACGCTGCTCTCGTTCGCCAAGGTCACCGCACCCTTCGCCGGCATCGTCACCGCCCGCTTCGCCGACGTCGGCGCCTACATCCCCGCCGCCGCCGCCAGCAGCACGCCCGCCTCCGCCGCCCTCGTCACCATCGCCGATTTCCAAATCGTCCGCGCCACCGTCGCACTGCCCGAACTCGAAGCCGCCAAGGTCAAAGTCGGCCAGCCCGTCCGCATCTCCCTCGAAGGCATCACCGGTAACGCCTTCGAAGCGAAAGTCTCCCGCCTCGCCTACGCCCTAGATGAAGCCACCCGCACCATGCTCGTCGAAGCCGACCTCGCCAACCCCGGTCTCGCCTTCCGCCCCGGCCAATACGCCACGATCAAAGTCGGCGTCGAAAAACACACCGACGCCCTCCTCATTCCCGTCGACGCCCTCGTGATGGAAAAGACCAACGCGTTCGCCTACCTCGCCACCGACGGCAAAGCGAAAAAAACTGCGATCAAGATCGGTTTCAACGACGGCGCCCGCGTCGAGGTTCTCTCCGGCCTTGAGCCCGCCGCCGCCGTGATTCTCGTCGGCAAAATCGCCCTCGCCGACGCCCAGCCCATCAACGCCGTCGAAGCCAAATGATCCCCGCCCCCCCTTCCGCCCCCGTGGCACGGGTCTCCCGACCCGTGATTCTTTTCACCACCCTCTTCTTCGCCCCCGTGGCGGTCACCGCCGCCCCCCAACCCATCGACCTCGCCACGACGCTCCGCCTCGCCGGCGCCGACAATCTCTCCGTCAAGATCGCCCAGGAAAAACTCGCCGAAGCCCGCGCCGACGCCGCTATCGCCCGCGAGCGCATGTTCCCCTGGGTCACCGCCGGCCTCGGTTTCCGCCAACACGAAAACAATCTTCAAACGGTCGAAGGCCGCATCATCGACGCCGACAAACGCTCCTTTTCCGCCGGCGTAGGCCTCAACGCCCAATGGGACCTCGGTGAAGTTTACTACCAAAAACTCGCCGCCCAGCAACGCGCCCGCGCCGAAGAAGCCGCCCTCACCACGCAGCGCCAGAACACCGTCACCGACGCCGCCCTCGCCTACTACGAACTCCTTCGCACCACCGCGACCATCGGCATCGCGACCGAGGCCCTCGCGATCAGCGAACGCCACCACGCCCAACTCGTCGCCTCTGCCTCCGCCGGCGTCACCTTCGCGGGCGACGTCCAGCGCGTCGCCACCGCCCGCGCCCGCCACGAAACCGCCGTCGAGCAAGCCCGCGAACAGGCCCGCATCGCCGCCGCGCGACTCGCCGAACTCCTCAAACTCGACCCCACCGTCGACCTCACGCCCAATCCCGCCGAACTCATCCCCACCACCCTCGTCCCCACGTCCTCTTCCTCTTCCCCTTCCGAACTTAAACGGGCGGCGGGCACCGGCGCCCCCGCGCCCGACCTCCCCGCCCTCGTCTCGCGCGCTCTCGCCGCCCGGCCCGAGCTCACGCAAGCCGACGCCCGCCTCGCCGCCGTCCGCGAGCAGCACCACGGCGCCCGCACCGCCCCACTCATTCCCGTCGTCAGCGCCCAAGCCACCCTCGGCGGCCTCGGCGGCGACACCGGGCTCCGCAGCTGGTCGCGCGGTTTCGACTCCGCCAACGACTACAGCGTCGGCCTCAGCTGGCGCATCGGACCCGGCGGTCTCTTCGACCGCAGCCGCGTCCGCAGCAGCGAGGCCCGTCTCCGCCGCGGGGAACTTGAGCTCGAGCAAACCCGCGACGCCATCCGCCGCCAGGTCGTCGAGTTCCACGCCCGCGCCGTGTCCCTCTCCGCGCAGCTCGCCTCGCTCCGCGCCGCCCTCGACGCCGCGACCAAGACCGCCGAACTCTCGCGCGACCGCCGCGCCCAAGCCGTCGGCGGGGTCCTCGAAGACCTGATCGCCGAAGACGAACTCACCCGCGCTCGCCGCGACTACGTCGCCGCCGTCGCCGCGTTCGACCAGTCGCAGCACGCCCTCCTCCGCGCCGTCGGCGGCGAAGCCCCGGCCAAATAGTTCCACCTCCGCTGACCTCGCGGATGTTTTCCAGCGCCACCCGCATCCACTCGGCCCGCGACGTTTCCCCGCCGACTTGAAAGCCTAGATTTTTCCAAGCCGCGGCAGGATCGACCATCGCGCGGCGTTTCCCCCCGACCAAGTCGCGCGGGAAATGCCTCCCGCCGATCACGGCCCCCCGCCGCCGCGCGCAGCTCGCCCCACACCCACGCCTGCAGCACACTCCCGCTCGGATCGGACGTGCTCGCCGGCCGCGTCCCACACGGACGTACCCTCGCATCCACCGTCATCGGTTGCGCCCGCCAAAACGGCCGCTTGGCCGCCCGGTCCATCGCCGCCATCTCCTCGCCGACCCGCGCGAAAAACTCCGCCAACCGCGGCAGCCACTTCTGGGCGAACCCGGGCCCGCGCACGCCCCCCTCGTTAAACCCGTTGTCTCGCTCCACCAACTTCGCCCACGCCACCTGCTCCGTCGGCCGTCACGCCTGGGCCTGACGCACCGCCGCCAAATCACTCTCCGCCGCCAGCGAGCCCATTGCGGAGGGCTGAGGCAGTCGCGCCCGGAAGTCCCACGCTCCCGTGGAAAAAAATGGGGCACTCCCGGCACCGTTGGCGTCATCCCATTTTCCGCCACCGCTTGCCCAGCTAACCGACACACCCCCGCCCCGCATCCTGACAACCTCGAGCCGATCATTACGCGGGGGTCCATCTTTCCCGCGAGGGCGTGTCCTTCCTCCGCGCCCAGGATTTTTCCCAATCATCGCTGCCCCGCAACCCGCGCTTGCCCTCTCCTCCACTCTCACTCTCCCTTTCCCTCTCACTTTCCCTTTCCCTCTCCCTTTCACTTTCCCTTTCACTCTCCCTTTCACCCTCACTCTTCCTTTCCCTCCACCATGTCCTCCCTCCCGACCCAATTCGCCGCCGTCACCGTCGTGACCAAGGCCAACGTCTACTTCGACGGCAACGTCGTCAGTCACACCGTCCTCTTCGCCGATGCGTCGAAAAAGACCCTCGGCCTCATCCGCCCCGGCTCGTATTATTTCGGCACCGGCGCCGCTGAGCGCATGGAGATCGTCGCCGGCGACTGCACCGTCACCCAAAAAGACAGCACGGAAACCAAGACCTACGGCGCCGGCACGTTCTTTGACGTCCCCGCCAACAGCGGCTTCACCATCGCCGTCAAGTCCGGACTCTGCGAATACATCTGCTCGTTCCTCCCCTGAGCCTTCACGGAGCGGCGGTTTCCAACCGCCGTAGTTCCCTTTCTCCGCACGGTCCCAGCGACCGTGCTTTTTTCTGCCCGTTCGCCCGCTCCCGCAAACTTCCCTTGTCGCCCCGCCACCCTGCACCCGCCGTCCCACCCATGACACCCCGCCCCCTCCTCCCCGCGCACCCAGTCTTTCTCTTTCTCTTTCTCTTTCTCCCCGCCGCCTCCCTCAACTCCGCCGAGCCCGCCACCCCCCTCCCCGACGGCCTCTACGCGGAATTCACCAGCCCTCGCGGCACCACCACCGTCGAACTTCTTTACCCGCAGGCCCCGCTCATGTGCGTGAACTTCACCGGCCTCGCCGAAGGGACGCTCGCCCCGAAGAACGGCCAGCCGTTCTACACCGGCCTCACCTGGTATCGCGTCGTCCCCGGCTTCGTCATCCAAAGCGGCAATCCAGGACTCAAGGACACCGACGACGAAGCGAAACCCGTCACCCCGCACTTCCCCGACGAATTTGTTCCCGGCCTCCGCCACGACGACGCCGGCATCCTCTCGATGGCCAATGCCGGCCCCGACACCAACAGCTGCGAGTTCTTCCTCACTCTCGCACCCACCCCTCGGCTCAACTACCTCCACTCCGTTTTCGGCCGCACCATCCGCGGTCTCGACGTCCTCGCGCAAATCAAACAAGACGACCCGGTCTCCATCAAAATCCTCCGCGTCGGCCCCGCCGCCCGCGCCTTCAAGAACGACCCCGCCACCTTCGCCACCCTCGCCGCCCGCGCGAAAAAATACGCCGCCACCCCCGGCGCCACCCCGCTCCCTACCGCCACGTCCCACTTCGCCGACCCCGACAACCTCCTACCGTCCGATCCGCCCCGAGCGAAAAACTTTAACTACAAGCTCGCCAACGTCGAACGCACCACCGGCCTCCGGATCGCCGCGCGCGTCTTCGCCCACTCGCCCACCGCCGCCGAGGACAGCGCCCCCGGCGCCTTCATGAAGGCTCTCGCCGCCAAACTCGGCGTCACCCCCCGCGGCGCCGTCGCCGCCTATTTCGCCGACGACCACGACTGGCGCATCTGGCTCGTCGGCGACTCTACCACCGCCTTCTTCGGCCGCGTCGCCACCCCCGCCGAACTCGGCGACGGCGCCGCCTTTCACGACGTGAAAGACGCCTTCGTGAGAGCCGCGCAAGCCGAGGGCGATGCCGCCTACGAACTCCAAAAGAAAGCCGCCCCCGCCGACAAACCGCCCCCCGCCGGCCAGCGCATCAAACTCCAAACCGACGCCATCCTCGACGGCCTCATCCGCAAACTCGACCCGAAGACTTGATCCCATGGCCATCCCGATTTCCAGACGCTGATACTGCCGCTCCTGCGCACCTCCACCGACCGCGAAATTCGCTCGATCGGCAGTGTCGTTGATTCGCTTGCCGCGAATTCAAGCTTACCGACGAAGGCCTTCGTCAGCTCCTGCCCAGCGGACGAAAGGCAACCTTTCGCAACCGCGTCGCCTAGGCCCGCACTTATTTATCTAAAGCCGGCCTGCTATCGTCCCCCAAGCGAGCGCACTTTAAAATAACGGCCACGGGCCAGGCCTCACTCGCGGCCAAACCCACCCGAATCGATATCGCTTTTCTCCACACGTTCCCGGCGTTCGTAAAATTCCGCACCACCAAACACGAGGAAACGAATGCGTCGGCAATCACTGTGCCACCGCCTGAGCAACGGGAAAGTCCCGAGGAACAGATCGAATCCATCCACGCGCAACTCAAACGAGATCTCGCTGGTGAACTCCTCACCCGCATTGCCGCCTCCCCGCCCGACTTCTTCGAAAGTCTCGTGGTCGAACTTCTCCTGAAAATGGGCTACGGCGGCTCCCGCCAGGACGCCGGTCGCGCCATCGGACGCAGCGGCGACGGCGGCATCGACGGCATCATCAACGAAGACCGGCTCGGCCTCGACAGCATCTATCTCCAAGCAAAACGCTGGGAGAATCCCGTCGGCCGCCCGGAAATTCAGAAATTCGCCGGTGCCCTCGCCGAACATCGCGCGAAGAAAGGCGTCTTCTTCACGACCTCGTCGTTCACCAAAGAAGCCCTCGCCTCCGCGACCAAACACGATGCCCGCATCGTGCTGATCGACGGCGAAAAACTGCCACCCTCATGATCGACCACGGCCTAGGGGTAACCCTCGAGACCAGCTACGAAGTGAAGCGCATCGACTCCGACTACTTCGCCGAGGAATAAGCGATCCGCCCAAAATCGCGTTTGTCATCCGCCTCCGTCCCACTCACCTTCCCGCGATGCCTACCATCGCCGCGATCAAGGCCGCCGCGCGCAAGCTCCCCGCCAGAGATAGGGCCGATCTTTTGGTCGATTTCGCGATGGATGAAGCTGTGCAAAAAGAGCAACTCGCGCGTCTTCGTGCCGCTGTAGCCGAGGGCATCGCGGACCACGCCGCCGGCCGCTACATCGAAATCGTGACCGATGCCGATTTCAAAGCGTTCGCCGCCGACATAAAACGCGAAGGCCGCGCCCGCCTGAAGTCCCGCAAATAGTTTCCCGATGCCGCGGGTTCGTTTCACGAAGCGCAGCCGGGCTGATTTGAACGAAATCGATGACCGCATGGCGGACGGCAGTCCTCGTGCCGCGCAAAGCATGATTGATCGCATCGTCGACCGAAGCAGCAAACTGCGAGACCAGCCACTGACTGGCCATCCCCGGAACGATCTTTATCCCGGACTTCGCCGTGTTCGCTGTGGTCGTTACCTTATCTTGCACGTGGTCGTCGGTGACAGCGTGATCATAACCCACGTCGTTCATCACGCCCGCAATCTGCCGGTCATCGTTGGTCGGCCTCCCTCTCCATGAATCTTCATCGCCTGCTCATTCTATCCTGCCTCGTTTTTGCACCGTCTATTTTCGCCTCCGCCGCCGACGCCGCCCTCCGCGACGCCGTGGCAAAAAAAATCGCCACCGAATACCCCTCCCTCGAGGCCATCTACAAAGATCTCCACGCCAATCCCGAGCTCTCCTTCCTGGAGACGCGCACCGCCGCTCTCGTCGCCCAAGAGCTCCGCTCGCTCGGTTTCGAGGTCACCGAGAAAGTCGGCAACACCGGCGTCGTGGCCGTCCTCAAAAACGGCCCCGGTAAAACCGTCCTCATTCGCGAGGACATGGATGCGCTTCCGCTCCTCGAAAAAACCGGCGTCCCCTACGCGAGCACCGCCCCCGTCAAAGATCTCGCCGGTAAAGATTCGCCCGCGATGCACGCCTGCGCCCACGACAGCCACATCACCTCCCTCCTCGGCACTGCCCGCGTGCTCACCTCCTTCCGCGACCGTTGGTCCGGCACGCTGATCCTCATCGCCCAACCCGCCGAAGAGATCGGCGCCGGCGCCCTCGCGATGCTCACCGACGGCCTCTTCACCCGTTTTCCCGTGCCCGACTACGTCATCGGCATGCACGTCTGGGCCGGCCTCCCTGCCGGCACCGTCGCCTACGTCCCCGGCCCCGTCACCGCCAACGTCGACTCCATCGACATCCTCGTCCGCGGCGTCGGCGGCCACGGCTCGCGCCCGCACACCACCAAAGACCCCGTCGTCCTCGCGAGCGAGATCGTCCTCGCCCTCCAAACCATCGTCAGCCGCGAACTCGAGCCCGGTACCCCCGCCGTCGTCACCGTCGGCACGTTTCACGGGGGCACAAAACGCAACATCATCTCCGACGAGGTAAAACTCGAACTCACCCTCCGCTCTTACGACGACGCCGTCGCCGCCCACCTCATCGCCTCGATCAAACGCATCGCCGAAAACCTCGCCCGCGCCGCCGGCGTTCCCGCCGACCGCCTCCCCCTCGTCACCGCCGCCGAGACCAACACGCCGGTCTGCTCGAACAACCCCGCCCTCACGCAGCGTCTCGTCGGCGTCTGGAACGACTGGCTCGGCGAAGCCAACGTCGCGCTCGGCAAACCTCTCACCGTCGGCGAAGATTTCGCCCGCTACGGCCGGACCACCCACCGCGTTCCAATCTGCCTCTGGCTCGTCGGCGCCACCGCGCCCGCCGAGATCGCCGCCGCCCACCGCACGGGCGCCGTCCTCGCCTCCAATCACTCGCCGCTCTTTGCCCCGGTCCCCGAACCCACGCTGAAGGGCGCCATAACCTCGCTCAGTGCCGCCGCCCTCGACCTGCTCGCGAAAAAATAGCCCACCTTCCGTGCCGCCCACCGGGGACACCCCCGCCCCTTCCCGACCCGCCCGAACAGGCCGATGTAAATCGGCCCGCGGAATAAACGGGTAAACTGCCGGCGACCGTGATTAGGCTGACTGTCGTCGCAGACCCGCACCACCCGTGTCCCCTCGTCAGCACCTCGGGTTCACCCTCGTCGAAATCATGATTGCCGTCGCGATTATCGGCGTCTTGGCCACCCTCGCGATCCCCGGATTTCAAAAAATGCGCGTCGCTTCGCAGGATAAAGCGGTGCTCAACAACGCCCGCCAAATCGCCGCGGCCGCCGAACAATATTACCACGAAAGCGGCTCCGACTACGTCGATGTCGTCGACCTCATCGGCCCGACCCGCTACGTGAAGGTCCTCACCGCCGTCGCCAACGAGACCTACCCGACGACCCTCTCTGCGGCGACCCCGATCACAATCGGCGGCGTCGCCGGCACGCGGACGATCACCGACAGTCCCTGATCCGCGGACCCGCGGGCGCTCGCGCCCTTCACCGGTCGCAACCGGCCTGTTTCCCCGCGCGCGTTCCGGTATTGTCCCGCGCCGGTTCCTCGCTTCACTCCGACCCATGCGAAGTTTTTTCTACCTGCTCCTCCTCGGCGTCCTCCTCGGGACGGTCGCGCTCGTCGTCCGCTCCGGCATCTTTGCCCGCAGCAACCCCGGCCGCCCCATCAACGCCGCCATGCGCGAAGCGATGAACGCCAACCAGCCCCAGCTCACCAGCGAGGACGCCAATCTCATCGACCAAACTTACGCCAACGCCCGTAAAACCCCTTCCGGCCTCCGCTTCGTCGTGCGCGCCCCCGGCACCGGCGAGACCACCCCGAAAATCGGCGACGAAATCATCGCCCACTACGCCGGCCGCCTGCTCGACGGCACCGCCTTCGACAGCTCCTATCAACGCGGCACCCCCTTCACCTTCCGCCTCGGCACCGGCGCCGTGATCAAAGGCTGGGACGAGGGCTTTCTCACCATGAAAAAAGGCGAGAAACGCACCCTGATCATTCCCCACTGGCTCGGCTACGGTGCCAAAGGCTCCCCGCCCAAGATTCCCGGCAAAGCCACGCTCATCTTCGAAGTCGAATTGATCGACTGGCGCTGAGCACACCCGCGCACCGCCGCCGGCCGCCGCCTCGGTCCGCTGAACTACGATCAATCGCCCAAACGATTCAGCCTTTGCTTTGCCGGGTAGCCGCGAGCGCCAGCGAGGGGTGATCCGGCCACTCGCTGGCGCTCGCGGCGACCGAAAAGTCCAGCGTTCAAAGGACGTTAGTCTAATCGCGGAACCGCGTCAGCGGCGCGGCCAGTCGGTCCAATAGTCCCGGGTCAAACAACCGCCACGGCGGCCGAGTCTTGTCGCCGCTCTGCCCAATCGCCAACCCCGCCGTGCGCAGCGCGCTCTTCGCCGCCGGACGCACCGGGCCGCGCGTCGGTTTGCCCGCGGCCACGCCCCGCGGCGGCGGGGCGGACACCGACGGCACGGCGGGGGAAGGGCGGGCTGGCATGGCTACACTCCCAGACCCACCATCGAGTCTCCGGCTCAAAAAAACCTTCGGCTATTTTCGGCCGGAAAAAAACTCTCCCACCTCTCACAATCCGATCAAACTCCCGTTGCGTTTGATCCACCGCTCCGCGTCCTGCCAACCCGGACACACTTCCGCGACGCGCGCCCAAAAACGATCCGAGTGGTTCATCTCCCGCAGATGCATCAGCTCGTGGTAAATGATATAGTCGCGCACAAAATCCGGCGTCTGCACCAGCCGCCAGTTGAGCGAAATGGTCCCATTCGCCGAGCACGAACCCCAGCGCGAACGCTGGTTGCGCACCGTCACGTGCTTCACTTCCATGCCCGTCACCGCCGCAAGTTCCCACGCCCGCCCCGGCAGCTCGATCTTGGCCCGCCGCGCAAAATGCGCCTCCAGTGTCGGCCGCAAATCCCCGTCGAACCGCGCCACGCGAAAAACGTCCGCCGCCAGACACACCTGCGGCCGCTCGCCTTCCGCCGCCACGCGGATCTCCGTCAGTTCGCCCCGCCACAGCACCCGCGTGCCCGGCGTCCACACCTCGGCCGCCCGCGGCCGTTTCCGCTGCCGCTCGCGCGCCCGCTCCAGCCAGTCGCGGTGCTGCTCGACAAACCGCCGCGCCTCGCGCTCCGACCCCCGCGCCGGGATCGTCGCCACCGCCGTGCCGTCGCGCCGCAAGGTCAGCCGGTAGTTGTTCGCCCGCAGGCTGCGCGCGAAAACGATGCCGTCCGGCGTCGCGACCACCGCCTTGGCCGCGGACACCGGCCGCGCGGTGGCCGGCGGCATCCGGTGCACGCCCGCCGCGGGGGTGAAAAAACCAAACAGGTCCTGTTGTCGCTCCTCGCTCACGTTGCCGAGCAGTGAAACGATTCGTCCACCCAGCGCCAGCGCATTGCGGCGGCTTTGGCGCCCGTTCGATCGGCGCCCCCCTTGCCCTCCGCCTTCCGGCCCGACCCGACCGCTGCCCTGCGTCCCCGGACCGCGCACGCCCTCGCCCCACGCGGCTGCACCCTCATCTCCCCGGGCACGGACAAGCTCCGCGGCGACACCGCCCTCCTGACCGCCCTCGACCAAGCCCGCGGCGAAGGTAACCTCACGACCGGCAACGTCCGTCCCGGTTCGACCAACGCCCTCGGCTCCATTGTCGGGCGATGAACGTCACCTTTCGCGTCACGCCCGTTCAACTCACCGTCGACCCCACCGCGCTCGAGCCGCCCGATCCCGCCGGTATCCTCACGGCCCCCGACCCGGCCGCCTCCCCGGGCGAAAAATCCGCGATCCCGGGCGACGCCACGGCCAACCCCGCGTACTCCCCCCGTGTCGGCCTCGGCGAAATCGCCGACCACGCCACGCTCGGTGACCACGACCTAACCCGGCGTCGCTCCGCCCTGAATTTTTCCGGCGCCACCGGTCCGCGCCCCGTCAACGCCGCACCGTCCGTCGCAACCGCCAGGCGTGCCACACCGTCGGCATCTCGCCGACATGCCACGGCACGAGGGTCGCGATCAGAATTTCCTCTGCGCCGCAGAGCACCAGGAGGGTCATCACACCGTGAAACGGCACAGCTGACCACTCCGCCAGCAGCGGAATCAGCGTCGGACCGCACGCCACCGCCAAAATTTTCGACGCCCACGTGTGGTAGCACGGCGCCCGCCCCAGCCGCACAAATCCGTAGATCACCACGGCGAAAAACGCCACGAGCCCCGTCGCCACCCACGCCAGCTCGCGCCGCATAATATCGGGCCACAACAACGCGATCCCGGCAATCCCAGTGATCATCACCAGATAGTCGGCGAGACTGTCGAGCTTCCGTCCCAGTTCCGATTCTGCGTGCAGCCGCCGCGCCAAAAAACCGTCGAACGCATCCGTGAGCAGCGCCGCGACCAACAGCCCGACAAACCACGGCTTCGATCCGCCCACCGCAGTCAACAGCACCGCTGGCATCAGCGCGATGCGCAGCGCACTCAGCAGATTGGGCACCAGAGACCGGGACACAGGCTCCAGCCTGCCCACCGTCTCACACCCGCACAAGTTCCCAACTCACCAATTTCCCTTTTTCTACCGTCAGCCACGCAAAGGTCGGCGCCACGCCGCGCGGCCGCGAGATGCACCCCGGATTGAGCCAGCGCACCCCGCCCAGCACTTCGTCGCGCGGCACGTGCGTGTGCCCGTGCAACACCGCCTTCGCCCCCGGCGGCGCAACGCCCGGCGGAATGTGCGTCAGAAAAAATTTAACCCCCTCGCGCTCCAACCCGAGCTGCAACGGCCACGCGACCTGCTCGTCACAATTGCCCGCCACCACGTGCAGCGGCGGACCGAGGAGTTCGAACTCCGCCAACACCGCCGGATTGCACACATCGCCGAGGTGCCAGATCTCGTCCGCCCCCGCGAGCCGCACCGGCAACGTCGGCGGATAGTTGTCGTGCGTATCGGAAAAAACGGCAATGCGCATGGAACATCCACCACCCTGAGGCCACCGCGCGCCATTTGACAGCGGTTTTTCTTCGTCGAGGCTTGGCGCGCCGTGCCGCTCCGCAACCTCGCCCTCGACTTCGACTCGTTCTTCGCCTCCGTCGAACAGCAGGACCGCCCCGAACTCCGCGGCCGTCCCGTCGCCGTCGCCCCCGTCCTGGCCGAATCCACCGGCCTCATCGCCGTCAGCGGCGAAGCCAAAAAACTCGGCCTCCAGCGCAACACCCGCGTCGCCGAGGCCCGCCGCCTCTGCCCCGGCCTCGTCGTCGTCGAATCGCGCCCCGAGGTTTATATCGACTACCACCGCCGCCTCAAAGCCATCATCAGCTCCTGCGTGCCCGTGAAAAAAGTGCAGTCCATCGACGAACTCGAATGTGAACTCACCGCCGATTTCGCCGCCGCGCCCGAACGCGCCCGCCAGCTCGCCCTCACCCTCAAGGCCAAAATCGCCCGCGAAGCCGGCGACCACCTGCGCTGCTCCATCGGCATCGGCCCGAACTGGTTTCTCGCCAAAGTCGCCTCCGACATGGAAAAACCCGACGGCCTCGTCGTCATCAACGACGCCGACATCCCGGGAAAACTGCTCCACCTCAAACTCACGGATTTCTGCGGCATCGGCGAAGCCATGGAGACCCGCCTCCGCGCCGCCGGCATCACCACCGTCGCGCAGCTCTACGGCACCGCCGCCGCGCAGCTCCGCGCCGTCTGGGGTAGCGTGGAGGGCGCGCGTTTTCACGCGTGGATGAACGGCGGCCTGCAGGAGCGCGCGTTGCCCGCGCACCCGACCATCGGCCACGGCCACGTCCTCCCGCCCGCCGGCCGCACCAGCGAAACCGCCCTCGCCGTCCTCCACCGCCTCCTCCAAAAAGCCGCCATGCGCCTCCGCCACACCGGCCACTACGCCGGCAGCCTGGCCTTGTCCGTGCGTTACCGCGACGACACCCGCTGGCACGACGACCGCCACTTCAACGAGACGCAGGACACGCTCCATTTGACGCACGTGCTCAACTCCCTCTGGGCGGACCGCCCAGCGCCCACCGGCGGCTCGCGCCCCTCCAGATCGGCATCGTGCTCGGCGATCTCCTCGAAAGCACCGCCCACACCGGCGACCTCTTCGCCGCCGAAACCGAAAACACCCGCTCACGCCTCCACTCCGCCGTTGATACGCTCAACAAAACCTTCGGCAAAAACTCCGTCTATTTCGGCGGGGCGCACGGCGCGACCGACCACGCCCCGATGCGCATCGCCTTCACCCGCATCCCCGAGCCCGAACTCGAAGAAATCGACCGCTCCCTCCATCGCCGCCTCAAACCCGTCCCGCCCCTGCCTCCGCCGCCCGACGATTTCCCCTCGATCTGACCCGGCCGCGCCGCACTTTCTCCACCGCCCCTCCATGAAAATTCGCTCCCTCCCCGCCCTCGCCTTCTTTCTCTGCGCCCCGCTCGCCTTCGCCCAGCCCGACCGCGTCAACGGCCGCGCCTTCGCCACGCGCTCCCCTGTCCTCGGTCAACACGGCATGGTCTGCACCAGCCAGCCCCTCGCCTCGCAGATCGGCATCGACATCCTCAAGGCCGGCGGCTCCGCCGTCGATGCCGCCATCGCCGCCAACGCCGCCCTCGGCCTCATGGAGCCCACCGGCAACGGCATCGGCGGCGACCTCTTCGCCCTCGTCTGGGACGCGAAGACCAAAAAACTTCACGGCCTCAACGCCTCCGGCCGCTCGCCGCTCGGCCTTTCCCTCGACCAGCTGAAAACCGAGCTCGCGAAAACCGCGACGCCCGACCGACTCCCGCCGCGCGGTTTCCTCCCCATCTCCGTCCCCGGTGCCGTCGATGGCTGGGCCGAGCTGCACCGGAAATTCGGCAAACTCCCCCTCGCCGCCGACCTCGCGCCCGCGATCCGCTACGCGCAGGAGGGTTTCCCGGTGACCCAATCCATCGCCTACGGCTGGGCCATCGGCGTCCGCCACGCCAAGCTCGACAAGTTCCCCGGCGCCTTCCTCGACACGTTCGCCCCCGGCGGCCACGCACCGGCCGAGGGCCAAATTTTCCAGAATCCCGCGCTCGCCCGCACGCTCACCCTGATCGGCCAGCACGGCCGCGACGCCTACTATCGCGGCGAGATCGCGCAAAAAATCGACGCCTTTATGCGCGCCAACGGCGGCTTCCTCCGCCAAGTCGATTTCGAAAAGCACACGTCCACGTGGGTCGATCCCGTTTCCGTCAACTACCGCGGCTACGACGTCTACGAGCTTCCGCCCAACAGCCAGGGCATCGCCGCCCTCCAAATGCTCACGATCCTCGAGGGCTTCGATCTCGCGCAGTGGGGCTACAATTCCCCCGACGCCCTGCACGCGCTCATCGAAGCCAAAAAACTCGCCTTCGAGGACCGCGCGAAATTTTACGCCGACCCCGCCTTTGCCAAAATTCCCCTCTCGGGCCTGCTCTCGAAAACCTATGCCGCCGAGCGCCGCAAACTCATCGGGGCGCGCGCCGCGAAGACCTATGACTCCGGCCATCCCGCCCTGCGCGACGGCGACACGATCTACCTCTGCACCGCCGACTCCGAAGGCAACATGGTCTCCCTCATCCAGTCCAACTACCGCGGCATGGGCAGCGGCATCGTCGTCCCCGGACTCGGCTTCGCGTTTCAAGATCGCGGCGAGATGTTCACGCTCGAAGCCGGCCACGCCAATCTCTACGCGCCCGGCAAGCGCCCGTTTCAAACCATCATCCCCGGTTTCGTCCTGAAAGACGGCCAGCCCTGGGAAGCCTTCGGCCTCATGGGCGGCGGCATGCAACCGCAGGGCCACGTCCAAGTGCTCGTCAACCAAATCGATTTCGGCATGAACATCCAGGAAGCCGGCGACGCCGCGCGCTGGCAGCACGAGGGCTCGTCGGAACCCACCGGCGAAAAAATGCGCGACGGCGGCTATGTGCAGGTGGAAAACGGCGTGCCCTACGAAGCGCAGCGCGCCTTGGTCCAACGCGGCCACGATGTCCGCGCCGGCAACGGCGGCTTCGGCGGTTACCAGGCGATCCGCTGGGATCCGGTGAACAAAGTCTACTGGGGCGCCAGCGAAAGCCGCAAAGACGGCTGCGCCATCGGCTATTGACGCGCCTAATCTTCGGCCAAAGCCCACCCTTGACAGTCCCCGACCCCTCCGACACTTCTGACCCTCTTTTTCTACAAAAGTCATGCAACCTACATTCCGTCCGCACCGCAAGAAACGCGCCCGCAAGATCGGTTATCGCGCCCGTATGGCCACGCCCGGCGGACGCAAAGTCATCCGCGCCCGTCGCCTCAAAGGCCGCAAGCGCCTGACGGTCGTCTGAGCCGCGCTCGCCTTCGGTCGACGCTCCGCGCGTCCGCGCGTAGCGTCGACCGACGCGCGCCCGACGAGCCACGCCCCCATGCGTTTCCGCCCTGAGCAGCACCTGCGCCGCCAGAGCGACATCCGCGTCGTCCGCGAACACGGCCGCCGCTTGGATGCCCGCGCGTTCACTGTCTGGTGGAAGCGCCGCGCGGCCACCGCCGATCTGGCGATCCCACCCGCCCCGCCCCGCGTCTGCGTGGTCGCATCCACTGCGGCCGTCGGTAACGCCGTGCGCCGCAACCGCGCCAAGCGCCGCCTCCGCGAAACTTTTCGCCAGTACCAGCACCTCGTGCCCGCCGGTTGCGACCTGATGCTCATCGCCCGGGCCGCCGCCCAACACGTGCCGATCGTCGAGCTGGGAAAAAAATTCGCCGAGGTCTGCGCGCAAATCCCGCCGGCCCCGCCGGCGCCCACGCCATGACCGCCCGCCTGCTCACCGCTCTCGGTCTGCTCGCCCGCCTGCCCGCGCTCGCGTTGCTGGCTCTCATCGCCGTCTATCAGCGCACCCTCTCGCCCACGCTGCCCGTGCTGTTCGGACCGTCCTTCGGCTGCCGGTTCGCCCCCACGTGCTCGCACTACGCCGCCGATGCCGTCCGCACCCGCGGCGCCCTCGTCGGCTCCGCGCTCGCCATCGTGCGCCTCCTGAAGTGCACGCCGTTGCACCCCGGCGGCCTCGATCCCGTCCCCCCGCGCCGCACGCCCCGCTGCCACCGCGTCGCCGCCTGATCCGCCCCCCGCTCCGTTCCTCCTTTCTTCCGCGACCCACGCGGCCTTCTCCCACACTTCCTTTCCCGTAATGGACAAAAAGAATACCGTCATCGGCGTGGCGCTCATCGCTGCCGCCATCGCCTACATGTTTTGGATGCAGCAGTCGGCCCCGCCCGCCCCGCTGCCGTCCGCGGCACCCGCCGCCCTGGCCACCGGCGCCACCCCGGCGGCCACGTCCGGCCCCGCCTCCGCTTCGGCCTCCGCCGCTCCCGCCGCCGTCGCAGCCCCGGTCAGCAATACCGCTTTCGCCTCGGCCCACGCCGACTCCGCCGGCGCCACCGTCACCACCCTCGGCAACCGCTTCGTCGAGGTTCGCTTCACCGATTCCGGCGGCGCCATCCGCGATGTCGCCTTCAAGAAACACGATGCGAAGGACCGTCTCATCTACCCCGCCGAACTCAATGGCACCGCCCCGTTCGTCTTCAACGCCCTCCACGCCGACCCGATGCTCGCCTTCGTCGACTTCCCCGGCCTCGACCGCGGCACGCGCTTCCAACGCGTCTCGTCGTCCTCCAACGAAGTCGTCTACCGCGCCGTCCTCGACGGCCGCCTCGAAGTCACCCGCCGCTACACCCTCGCTCCCGACGAGAGTGACAAAACCGACCCCTACCAACTCCGCCACGAGACCACGATTCGCAACCTCTCCGACAAGACCGCGCCCCCGATGAAGGTCGCGCTCGCGCTCGGCACCGCCGCCCCGACCAAGAAAAACGACGACGGCCTTCAGTTGACCACCGGCTACTCGACCGGCAGCGACCAACACTTCGCGAAGCGCGCCGATCTCGAGTCCAGCAGCGGCTTCTTCGGCCTTGGCGCCCACGAATCCAAGCCCTCGGTCGTCAGCCCGGGCCCGGTCGCGTGGGCCGCGGTCAAAAATCAATTCTTCACCGCCATCCTCACGCCCGACGAACCGGGCGCAGGCCTCGTCACCCGCCGCGTCAAACTCCTCGCCGACCTCCCCGATGACAACGTCACCGCCTACGGCATCGCCGGCGCCGCGCAGTTCGACGTCAAGGCCCTCGCGCCCAACGCCGAGGTCAAGCTCGCCTCCCACTTCTACGTCGGCCCGAAGGAATACGCCCGCCTCGCCAAGGCCTCCGTCTTCAAACTCGACCAGGACAAGGTCATGGAGTTCGGCTTCTTCAAATATTTCAGCCAGATCCTCCTCACCCTGATGACGTGGATCCACGGCTTCGTCGGCAACTGGGGCGGCGCCATCATCCTCACCACCCTCATCCTGAAAATCATCTTCGTTCCCTTCACGCTTGCCGCCTCGAAATCCGCCAAGCGCATGGCGAAACTCCAGCCCGAACTCGCGGCGCTCCGCGAGAAATTCAAAGACAACCCCCGCAAGCAGCAGGAAGCCACCATGGGGCTGTTCAAGACCAACAAGGTCAACCCGGTCGGCGGTTGTCTCCCCATTCTTATTACGATCCCGTTCTTCATGGGCTTCTTCTCGATGCTCCAGAGCACGGCCGAACTCCGCTTCTCCCCCTTCCTCTGGGCCGCCGACCTCGCGTCGAGCGACACCGTCGGCCACATCCTCGGCCTCCCGATCAACATCCTCCCGATCCTCATGGGCGCGACCATGATCATCCAGATGCGCCTCACCCCGACGCCTTCGATGGACAACGCCCAGGCCAAGATGATGCAGTTCATGCCGATCATCTTCACCCTGTTCTGCTACACCTTCTCCTGCGCCCTCTCGCTCTACTCGACCGTCAACGGCCTCTTCACGATCGTCCAGCAGCTCGTGATCAACCGCATGAAAGACCCGGAGCCCGCCACCGCCGCCGCCCTCAGCCCCGCCGGCAAGCCAGTGAAAAACGTCACTCCGAAGAAGTAGCGCGCGTGGGTCGCGGGTCGCGAGCATCCCCAACCTCGCCCCGCTCCCCTCCCGCCATCGGCCCGCTCCTGTCTCCCGCGCGACCCGCTCCTCCCGACCCGCTACTCCCCACCATGGCCGGCCATAATAAGTGGTCCAAAGTCAAACGCGGCAAAGCCATCACCGATGGCCGCCGCAGTAAGGTGTTCTCCAGCCTCTCGCGCGACCTCACCCTCGCCGCCAAGGCCGGCGGCGGCGATCCCGACGGCAACGCCCGCCTCCGCACCCTCATCCTCAAGGCCCGCGAGGCCAACATGCCCGCCGACAACGTCGACCGCGCCATCCAGAAAGGCACCGGCGAACTCCCCGGCATCGTGTACGAGGAAATCACCTACGAGGGCTACGGCCCCGGCGGCGTCGCCTTCATCGTCCGAGCCACCACCGACAACAAGACCCGCGCCGCGAAAGATATCCGCGCCGCGTTCGCCCGCCACGACGGCAACCTCGCCAGCACCGGCGCCGTGTCCTTCCAGTTTCTCCACGCCGGCCAGTTCCTCGTCCCCCGCGACCAAATCGCCGAAGACGCCCTCCTGGAAATCGCCCTCGAAGCCGGCGCCGACGACCTCCTCACCAGCGACCAGGGCTACGAAATCCGTTGCGGCGTCCACGCCTTCGACAAGGTCGCCCACGCCCTCGAGCTCAAAGGCCTCAAGCCCGACAGCTCCGAAATCGCCTACCTCCCCGTCACCCCCGTCCCGGTGACCGATCTCGCCCTCGCGCAGTCCCTCGTGAAACTCCACGAAACCCTCGACGACATGGACGACGTCCAGCACGTCTTCTCCAACGAAGAGATGGACGACGCCCTCAGCGCCGCCGCCCAAGCCTGATCGGTGGTCGCGCCCCAGCCACCGCTCCTCCGCCGCCACCCGGCCCGCGCCCCACGGGTCACCACCGATTGATACCGGCAGCCATTGATTTCTGGGCTTCCGCATCGGCGTGGCACGGGCGTCCCCGCCCGTGGGTTTGATCACGTGGTCGCTTGATCATTGGCCGGCAGGTCGGGGCCTCGTCGCCGGACCGCGACCGACCCGACGAGCGCCAGCCCGACCAAGTCCAGAACCCAATCGACGTGGGTTCGAGCCTGCGGTGTGCGGGCGTTGGGATTGCCCGTCGGCCCTCGCGTCATAACCCCCGCCGCTCCCTTGCCTCCCGCCGTCCCCGGTGGTTGCATCATCCGTCCGATGAATGACGTGATCGACCCCCTGCCCGCCACGCGCCCCGCGGGCGAGACGCCGCGCCACCTCGCGCCCGGCGAGGTCGGCCTCGTGGCGCCGCGCGATTTCGTCCATCCCAAACCCTTTTCTTTCCGCAGCGGTCAGACCCTCCCCGCCTTCACCCTCCGCTACGAAACCTACGGCACCCTCAACACCACCCGCGACAACGCCGTCCTCATCTGCCACGCCCTCAGCGGCGACCATCACGCCGCCGGCTGGCACTCGCCGACCGACAAAAAACCCGGCTGGTGGAACAACCTCATCGGCCCCGGCAAGGCCGTCGACACCCGCCGCTTCTTCGTCGTCTGCGCCAACGTCCTCGGCGGCTGCCAGGGCTCCACCGGCCCGTCCTCCCTCAACCCCGAGACCGGCCGCGCCTACGGGATCCAATTTCCATTCGTCACCATCGGCGACATGGTGCGCGCGCAAAAACTCCTCCTCGACCACCTCGGCGTCGCGGAACTCCACACCGTCATCGGCGGTTCGATGGGCGGCATGCTCGCGTTGCGCTTCGCCACCGACTTCCCGCACTTTACCCGCCGCGTCCTCGCCATGGCCACCACCGGCCGCGAAAGCGCCCAGGCCATCGCCTTTAACGAGGTCGGCCGCCAGGCCATTATGCAGGACCCCGCTTGGAACCGCGGCGACTACGCCAAGGACGCCGGCCCGCGTGTCGGCCTCGCCATCGCCCGCATGATGGCCCACATCACCTACGTCTCCGACGCGTCGATGGACCGCAAATTCGGCCGCCGCAAAAAAGACACCGCCAACGGCGACGCCTACACGTTCGACGTTCAGTTCGAGGTTGAGGGCTACCTGCGCCATCAGGGCCAGAGCTTCATCAACCGCTTCGACGCGAACTCCTATCTCTACATCACGCGTGCCCTCGACCAGTTCGACCTCGCCCAGTCCCACGGCTCCCTCGAAAAAGCGTTCGCACCCGTCGAGGCCGATGCGCTCATCGTCGGCTTCACCAGCGACTGGCTCTTCCCGCCCGAGCAAAACCGCCAACTGGCCCTCGCCCTCCTCCGCGCCGGCAAACGCGCCAGCTACGCCGAGCTCTCCACCGATCTCGGCCACGACTCCTTCCTCCTCGAGTCCGAGGAACTCTACAGCCTCGTCCGCAGCTTCCTCGAACGCGACCAGCCCTACGTCTTCGACTACGCGATCTGACCCATGAGCAAGCTCGTCGAAAAACGCACCGTGGACATGGAGATCATCGGCGACTGGGTCGAACCCAACACCCGCGTCCTCGACCTCGGCTGCGGCCCCGGCGTACTCCTCGACTACCTCGTCCAGACGAAAAAAGTGTCCGGCGTCGGCGTGGACCTCGATCTCGCCCGCATCACCGCCTGCGTGCGCCGCGGCCTCGCCGCCTACCAGGGCGACATGACCTCGTTCATGCGCGCGTTTCCCGACAAACATTTCGACCGGGTCATCTGCTCGCGCACCCTCCACGAACTCGGCGACCCCACCGCCGTAATCGGCGAAGCCCTCCGCGTCGGCCGCGCCCTCACCGTTGGTTTCGTCAATCACGGCTTCTGGAAAAACCGCGTCGACATGCTGATCCGCGGACGGAAATTACGGAATCCCGTCTACACCACCGAGTGGTTCGAAAGCCGCCCGGCGAATCCGGTGACGATCGCCGACTTCGAGCACTTCTGCGCCGCGCAGGGCATCCGCATCGCCCGCCGCGCCCACCTCGCCGGCAACTGGCACGCCCCCTGCCGCGCCCTCCCCAACCTCTTCGCCGGCTACGCCCTCTACGATCTCGCCCGTTAACCCCATGAAACTCCTCCGCCTCCTCGCCACCCTCCTCGCCACGGTCACCCTGCTGTTCGCCGCCGACGCCGCGAAACTCACCCCCGCCGAAGCCGCCCAGCGCGTCGCCGCCGGTACCGCCGTCCTCGTCGATTGCCGCGAACCTTCCGAATGGGCCGACACCGGCGTCGCCGCGCCCGCCGTCCTCCTCGCCAAGAGCGATTTCGACGGCGCCCAAAAAGACTGGAAGCCCTTTCTCGCGAAAAATGCCGGCAAGGAAATCATTCTCTACTGCCGCAGCGGCGGACGCTCCGCCGAGGTCGCCGCCGCCCTCGCGGAAAAAGGCGTCAAATCCGCCAACATCGGTGGCATCCGCGACTGGACCAAGGCCGGCCTGCCCACGCGCAAGGTCGAGCCCGCCAAATAGCGCCGGCGCACTTTTCCGAGCGGAGCGGCGGTTTCCCAACCGCCGTCACGCTCCGCCTCCGCGATTCGCCGATCAGGCAAATCACGCAAACCATCGCCCCACCCTTCATCCGGTGATGAGCGAACCTGAGCGTCCGTCGCCCCTCTCTCCGCCTCTTCCTCTCGCGGTCGCTCTTCCGCTCACTCCGCCCCCGCCCCGCCCCCATTAGCTTGGCCCGCCCCGATCGCGCCCGTTTCGTCTTCCGCTGTGTCCGACCCTCTCGACTCCTCCGCCGGCGACCTCAGTAGCGCCTTTGCCATCGGCTTCATCGGGCTCCCGCTCCTCGCCAAACCCCTCCGCCGCCCGTAGGCCGCCTGCTTGCAGGCGCTCCAGTCGCGCGAGCAACCGCACCAGCCGCGCGAGCAAGCTCGCGGCCTACGACCCTATCCCCGCCACCGCGCCAGAC
>CANHJG010000059.1 GCA_947461205.1 Opitutia bacterium | reverse complement strand
GTGCCCGGGGTGGGGGTCGAACCCACAAGACTTTCGTCGGTAGATTTTGAGTCTACTGCGTCTGCCAATTCCGCCACCCGGGCTAGCGAGCACCCGCGGAAACTGGAAAACCCCACCCCCCATGTCCACGTAATTTTCACACCCCCGTTTTTGCACCTCGTCGCCCGCCCCGCGTCTCTCCCTCCGTCAGTTGCCCGTTCTTCTCGGGCCGTTCATCGTTGACGGTTCAGGTCGCCAAGGGCGCCGGGAGCAATCCTCGCGCCCTTGCTGTTTTCCGCCCCCGCCCGCCGCGATTCCGGCTTTCAACTTTCGGCTTTCGACTTTCCACTGCCCCATGCCCGACTTCCGCGCCTTCTGCTCGCCGACCCCGGCCGAGCCGACCGCCCTCACCCTCTCGCCCGAGGAGTCCCACCACCTCGTCGCGGTCAACCGCGCCCGCCCGGGCGCCACCGTGATCGCCTTCGACGGCCGCGGCACCGAATGGACGTGCACCCTCGCCTCTGACCGCAAGAACGCCGCCGTGCTCGCCGTCCGATCGCGCCGCCAGCTCCCGCCCCTCCCCTACACCATCACCCTCGCCCAGGCCCTGCCCAAGGGCGCGTCGATGGACGCCATCGTGCGCAAGGCGACCGAAATCGGCGCCGCCCAGATCATCCCGCTCGAGAGCGCACGCACGCAGGTGCACCTCGACGGCGATCGCTCCGACAAGAAAATCGAAAAATGGCAGACCGCCGCGCTCGAAGCCGCTAAACAGTGCGGCAACGCCTTTGTCCCGACCGTCCTGCCCGTCCAGCACGCCGCTTCGTTCATGGCGAACACACCCGGCTACGATCTCAAGCTCATCGCGAGCCTCCATCCCGGCGCACAGTCGCTGAAAACCGTGCTCGCCGCGTTTCAGGCGAACCACGGACGCGCCCCCGTCCGCGTGCTCTGGCTGATCGGCCCGGAAGGAGATTTCTCCTCCGCGGAAATGAGCCTCGCCGCAAGCCACAGTTTTGCGGCCATCACCCTTGGCCCGCTCGTGCTCCGGTGTGAAACCGCCGCCACTTACGCCCTCAGCGTGCTGAGCTACGAGTTGCAAAACACCGCCTGATTTTCCCCACTCCGCCCGTGCGCCCCCCACTGATCCCACTCGCCTTCCTTCTCGCTACCATCCCGCTCATGTCGCTCGCCCAGCCTGCCGCCACCGATCCGTTCCTCTGGTTGGAAGACGTGCAGGGGGAGCGCGCCCTCACCTGGGCGCGCGAACAAAACGCCCTCACCCGGCGCGAACTCGAGGCCTCGCCCGATTTCTCACCCGTCCACGACCGCCTGCTCGCGATTTACGATTCGAAAGCGCGTATCCCCTCCGTCGTGAAACACGGCGCGCTTTACTACAATTTCTGGCGCGACGCGCAGCACGTGCGCGGGATCTGGCGACGCACGACCCTCGAGGAATTCCGCCAAGTGGATCCCGTCTGGGAAACCGTCCTTGACCTCGACGCACTCGCCGCCGCCGAAAAGGAGAACTGGGTCTGGAAGGCCGTCGAGTGGCTGCGCCCCGGCCACGAACGCTGCCTCCTCAGCCTGTCCCGGGGCGGCGGCGACGCCGTTGTGATCCGCGAGTTCGATCTACCCAGCAAATCCTTCGTCACCGAAAACGCGTTCAACCTCCCCGAGGCCAAGACCGACGTCGCGTGGGGCAGCCGCGACCGCCTCTATGTCGGGACGGATTTCGGCCCCGGCTCCCTCACCGATTCCGGTTACGCCCGCCTCGTCAAGGAATGGCGCCGCGGCACGCCGCTCTCCGCCGCGCGCACCGTCTTCGAAGGCACCGCCACCGACGTCGCCACCGGCGCGTGGGTCGCCGACCGCCCCGGCTTTCACCGCGAGTTCATCCGCCGCTCCATCACGTTCTTCACCGGCGAAACCCACCTCCGCGTGGGCGACGCTTTCGTCAAACTCGACGTGCCCGCCGATGCGGATGTCGGCACGTTCCGCGATTTTATCACCGTCACACTCCGCTCCGCGTGGACCGTCGCCGGCCGGACCTACGCCGCGGGCGCGCTGCTGGCCGCACCGTGGGGAAAATTCCTCGCCGGCGACCGCGCCTTCGACGTGCTCTTTGCGCCCGGCCCCCGCACCTCGCTCGCCGGATTCACCGCCACCCGCGACCACCTCATCCTCAACGAACTCGACCAGGTCCGCAGCCGGCTCCACGTGCTCACGCCCGACGGCCCGGCCTGGCGCCGCACCCGGCTGCCCGCCCCGGAATTGGGCAGCGTCTCGGCCTCGGCCATCGACGAGGATTCCGACGATTATTTTCTCAACGTCACCGGCTTTCTCACCCCCTCAAGCCTGTATCGCGGCACCATCGGTCAGGACGCACGCGAGCTCCTCAAACAACTCCCCGCATTTTTCACCGCCGACGGCCTGGAGGTGGCCCAGCACGAGGCCGTCTCCCCGGACGGCACGCGCGTGCCCTATTTCCAGGTCTCCCGCTCCGGCCTCAAGCCCGACGGTTCGCACCCGACTCTCCTTTACGGATACGGCGGCTTCGAGGTGTCGATGACGCCCAACTACAGCGCCGGCATCGGCAGCGCGTGGCTGGAGCGCGGCGGCGTCTACGTGCTGGCGAACATCCGCGGCGGCGGCGAATTCGGCCCCGCCTGGCACCAGGCCGCCCTCAAGGAAAACCGCCAGCGCGCCTATGACGATTTCATCGCGATCGCCGAAGATTTGATCAAACGCCGCGTCACGTCGACGCCCCACCTCGGCATCATGGGTGGCAGCAACGGCGGCCTGCTCATGGGCGCGATGCTGACGCAGCGCCCCGACCTCTTCGGCGCCGTCGTCTGCCAAGTGCCCCTGCTCGACATGCGCCGCTACCATCTCCTCCTTGCCGGGGCGAGTTGGATGGGCGAATACGGCAACCCCGACGTCCCTGCCGAATGGGCTTACCTCTCCCGCTACTCGCCTTACCAAAATATCCGGCCCGGCGTGACCTATCCGCGCGTGCTCTTTACGACCTCGACCCGCGACGACCGCGTGCATCCCGGCCACGCGCGCAAAATGGCCGCAGCCCTCGCAGCCCAACAGGCCGACGTCCTCTACTACGAAAACATCGAGGGCGGCCACGGCGGCGCGGCCAATAACAAGCAATCCGCCTACATGAACGCTCTTGCCTACACGTTTCTGCTTAAGCAGCTGAAGTAGCCCGGCTCGTTTCCCGCCCCCTCACCACTCCAACAGCCCGCCCGCAAACGTCAGCCCGGCGCCCACGCTGCAGAAAATGATTTTGTCGCCGTCGCCGAAAATCCCTTCCTCCGCCGCCCACCCGAGGGCCATCGAGACACTCGCCGCGCTGGTGTTGCCGTATTTGCCGATCGTCACGACAAACTTGTCGTAGGGAATTCCCACGCGCTTGCTCACGGCCTTCAGGATGCGCTCGTTCGCCTGGTGCGGCACGATCCATGCGATATCCTCCGGCTTCAGCTTCTCCCGCGCCAGCGTCTGCTCGATCTGCTCCGCGAAACCAATCACCGCGTGCTTGAACACCGAGGTGCCGTTCATCTGGAGATAAAAATGCTCCGCGTGTCCGTTCTCCGCCACCGGCCAAGGCATGCGGGCGCCGCCGCCCTTGCGCTGGATCGCCTCAAACTGGTCGGCATCGCCGCCCAATCCCATCCGGTGAAGCCGGTGACCGCCCACGCCGGCCGTCAGAATCGCCGCCCCCGCGCCGTCGCCAAAGAGAAACGCCGTCTCGTGATCCTGCGGATTGGTGATCCGCGACAGCAGTTCCGCAGTCACCACGATCAGGTTTTTCGCCGTGCCCGCCAAAATAAACGACCGCCCCACTTCGAGCGCATACAACCAACCCGAACACGCCGCATTCAGGTCAAACGCCAGCACCCGCGGAATCCGCAGCCGCCGCGCGAGATCGCTCGCCATCGCCGGCACCGGCTGGTCCGGAATCAGCGTGGCCATGATGACGCCGTCGATCTGGTCCACCGTCATGCCGGCCTGCGTCAGCGCGTGCTGCACCGCAATCACCGCCAGATCCGTCGCGCTCTCGTCGTCCGCCGCGTAGCGCCGCTCCCGGATGCCAGTCAGCCGCACGATTTCGTCCTCTGTGCGATGAGGGAAGGCCTTCAGAATTTCACTGTTGGCTTGGATTTTGGTGGGGGCCGCGTGGCCTACGCCGGCAATGCAAACGGTATCGACGATCATGCGAAAGGGATCAGCAGGTAAGGACGCGCGACCGACCGCGTCGACTCAAGACTTCCGGGCCGAAAGATAGGCGGCGACGTCGTCACCCGACACGCGCCCACCGGGACCGGTGGCGGCGATGTCCGTGAGTTTCGCCGGATCGAGCCCGGCTTCCTGCGCCAGCTTGGTCGCGCGGGGCGTCCAGACGAGGACGGCCGCCGGTTTCCCGTTCGCGCCGGCCTCCGGCGCATCCGCGGCCGCGGGGGCGCCCTTCGCTTCCAAATGCCGCAGACTCGCATCCTCGGTATCGAGCCGCAGGAACAACGCCCCCGACTGGAGGACCTCGCCCGGCTTGACCGGCAGCGCGATCACCGTGCCGTCCGCGGGCGCCTCGTATTCGAAGATCGATTTGTCGCTCTCCAGCTCGGCGATCTTTTGGCCCTTCACCACGCGGTCGCCGGGTTTGGTTTTGAGCGTGACGACCGTAAGTTCGCTCACGGTCGCGCCCATGGAGGGCACAGGGACGTCGATGATAAAGGAGGCCATCAGAGGTTTGGTTGCGAGCGAGTGTGCGGCCAGACACCGCTTGGTCAAGGGGCCGCACACGTCATCACCGTTCCGCCCCGCCACGATTAGACGGCTCCGTCGGGCTACCGCGGCGCCCTACGGCCGCACGCACGTCCACACCGCGACGCACGTCTCCAGCAATTCGGGCAGATTTTTCAGCGCGATCATGTTGGGACCGTCGCTGATCGCCTTGGCCGGATCGGGATGCGTCTCGAGGAAGAGCCCGTCGGCCCCGGCGGCGAGCGCGGCTTTCGCCAGAGGCGGCACGAATTCGCGTTGCCCGCTGCTCTTGCCTCCGCCCGCGCCCGGCAACTGCACCGCGTGAGTCGCGTCGAAGATCGTCGGATAACCGTTCTGCGCCATGATCGAGAACGACCGCATGTCCACGACGAGGTTCTGATAACCGAAGGTCGTGCCACGCTCCGTCTGCCAGATCTCCTTCGCCTTTCCGTCCCGCAGCTTCCCCGTCACATAGACCATCTCCTGTGGCGACAAAAACTGCCCCTTCTTCACGTTCACCACGCGCCCCGTCGCCGCTGCCGCGAGCAATAAGTCCGTCTGCCGACTGAGAAACGCCGGAATCTGCACCACATCGCACACGTCCGCAACCGCCGCCATCTGCTCGCGCTCGTGGACATCCGTGAGCACGGGAAAACCATAGTCCCGCTTGATCAACGCGAGGAGCTTCAGCCCCGCGTCGATGCCCGTGCCCCGCTCGCCCGCCAGCGACGTGCGGTTCGCTTTGTCGAACGAGCCTTTGAACACAAATTTCAGGCTGCGGTTGGCCCGCCCGATCTTCACCAGCGTCTCGGCCACGGCGCGGCAGACGCGCTCGTTTTCGAGCGAACACGGGCCGGCGATCACGAGCAGTTTCTTGGGATCGAAGAGCACGTTATTTTTTCTTCGCCGGGGTGCGCTTCGGCTTCGCCCCGGCCTTCGGCCGGCTGCTGCCTTGCTTGTTCTTCAACGCCGCCGCGATAAACGCCGCGAACAGCGGATGCGCCTTGTTCGGCTTGGATTGAAATTCCGGATGCGCCTGCGTGCCGAGAAACCACGGGTGCCCCTTCAGCTCCACGATTTCGACGAGATTGCGGCGGGGATTAATGCCGCTCACGATCAGGCCGGCCCGCTGGAGCTGGCCAACGTAGGCGTTGTTGACCTCGAAACGGTGGCGGTGGCGCTCGCGCACGCTGTCGGCCCCGTAGGCCTTGTGGGCCAGCGTGCCCGGCTTGAGCGCGCATTCGTAGCTGCCGAGCCGCATCGTCGCCCCCTTGTCGATGATCTTTTTCTGCTCCTCCATCAGGTTGATCACGGGATGAGCCGGCGCCGGGTCAAACTCCATGCTGTTGGCCCCTTTCAACTTCAGGACATTGCGCGCAAACTCGATCACCGCGATCTGCAGGCCGAGGCACAGGCCGTAGTAGGGAATTCTGTTTTCGCGCGCGTATTTCGCCGCAGCAATTTTCCCCTCGGTGCCGCGGTCGCCAAAGCCCCCGGGCACCAAAATGCCGTCCAGCCCCTTGAGCCGCGCGAGACCGTTTTTCTTTTCCAGGTCCTCCGCGTCGATGCGCCGCACGTTGATTTTGCAGTTGTTCGCGATGCCGGCGTGGGTGATCGACTCGTAAACGGACTTATAGGCGTCCTGCAGCTCGATATATTTACCCACCACGCCGATCGAGACCTCGTATTTGGGCGTGAGCAGACGCGCGACGATGCCCTCCCAAATATTCTTCTCCGGCAGCGGATTTTTCAGATCGAGCAGGTCGAGCACGAGCTCGTCCAAGCCTTCCGCCTGCAACGCCAGCGGCAGCTCATAAATCGAGTGCTCCACGTCGCGACACTCGACGACGGCCTTCACCGGCACGTTGCAGAACATCGAGAGCTTGTCGCGCAGGTCGTGATCGAGCGGATGGTCCGTGCGGCACACCAGCACGTCGGGCTGGATGCCGATCTCGCGCAGCTTCGCAACCGACTGCTGCGTGGGCTTCGTCTTGAGTTCGCCCGCCGCCTTGAGAAAGGGCACGAGCGTCACGTGGATGAACACCACATCCTTCGGCCCCACTTCGAGCGCAAACTGCCGCATCGCCTCGAGAAACGGCAACCCCTCGATGTCTCCCGTCGTGCCGCCGATCTCGGTAATCAACACATCGGCGTCTTTGCCCCCGGCATAGATGCGCTCCTTGATTTCGTTCGTGACGTGCGGAATCACCTGCACGGTCTTGCCCAGATAGTCGCCGCGCCGCTCCTTTTGGATCACGCACTCGTACACCTGGCCCGAGGAGAGGGAATTGAGCCGCGAAAGCTTGCCGCTCGTGAAGCGCTCATAGTGCCCCAGATCGAGATCGGTCTCCGCCCCATCCTCCAACACGTAGACCTCCCCGTGCTGGAACGGACTCATCGTGCCCGGATCCACATTGAGATAGGGATCAAATTTTTGGATGCGGACAACCAGCCCGCGCATCTCCAGCAATGCCCCCAAGGCTGCGGCCGTAAGACCCTTGCCCAACGACGAGACGACACCACCCGTGACGAAAATGTATTTCACGGATGCCAAGGTTGAGGCCCGGTGTTTAGCACGCCAAGCCAAAGTTGAAAAATCTCTCGCCGGCCGACCGAAACACCAGCCACGCCGCCGTGCCGAGCCCGATCGCCAACACGGCGGCCAGCAGCAGCCACAACGTCCACTTCAGCAGCTTCATCACCACCCAGATCGCTGCCGCCACCACGATGGTCCCGCAGGCCACCACCAGCCACTGCGGATACTCCGCCAAGGAATCCAGCATCGGCGCCGTGGGAGTTTTCGTCAGCAACGCAAGCAGCACACCCCGAGGAAGCACGGCCCCGCCCCCGGCTCCAAGCAAAATGATTTGCCCCGCGCCGCCGCGCCCGCCCTGCTCACCCCTCGTGCAATCCAAACCACAACTTCTCGCCTGGCTTACCTGTGACGGCGTCCACATCGACCCCAGCTCCGGCAAGCACACCATCCTCGGCATCTTCTCGAACGTCCAGGCGCGGCAATTCCCCGTCACGCACCCGTTCATGATCTGGTTCCTTACCATCAGCGACGTGTCGCCCGGCAAGCACTCCCTGAAAATTTCCATGGGCCTCGAGGGCACCACGCCCCAGCAGCTCCTCGAACGTCCCTTCGAGTCCCAGAGCCCCCTCCACCGCATCAATCTCATCAACGAAATCCGTAACCTCTCCTTCCCCGGCCCCGGCGAATTCGAACTCCTGGTCGAAATCGACGACGAACTCCTCCTCGCCACCAGCCTCACCGTCTCCGGCTGACGCCTCCCCACCCTCGCTCGCCCGGTTTCGCTCCCGCCCGCCCTTCCCCTCCCCTCGTCTACGCATGTCCACACCCGTCGCTCCTGCCTCCCTATCCGCCTTCGATCTCATCGGCGTCGGCGCGCCGATTATGGACCTCGTCGCCACCGTCCCCGAATCCTTCCTCGCGCACACCGCCGGCGACAAGGGCGGCTCCGTCAACATCTCGCCCGCTGAGATCGCGCGCCTGATCGCGCTGCTGCCCGCCCCGCCCGCCCTCACCCCCGGCGGCTCCGCCGCCAACACCACGTTCAACGCCGCCCGCCTCGGCCTCCGCACCACCTTCCTCGGCAAACTCGGCGGCGACGCCACCGCCCACACCTACCGCGCCCGCTTCGCCTCCGGTGGCGTGGACACCCAGCGCTACAAACACAGCCCCCACCCCAACGCCCGCTGCCTCATCCTCACCACCCCGGACGCGCAGCGCACCATGCGCACCGAACTCGGCGCGGTCTTCTCTTTTTCCCCCGACGAGGTCTCGCCCGCCGACTTCGCCGGCTGCCGCCTCGCCCACGTCGAGGGCTACATCGTCTTCAACCGCGCCCTCGCCGACGCCGTGCTCACCTCCGCCCGCGCCGCCGGCTGCCGGATCAGTCTCGACGTCGCCTCGTTCGAAATCGTCCGCATGGCCCGCGACTGGTTGCTCGCCCAACTCGCCACCGGCCTCGACCTCGTCGTCGCCAACGAGGATGAAATCCGCGAACTCTTCCCCGACCTCCCCGCCAACACGCCCGACGACTACGCCGCCCACGCCCGCCGGCTCGCGGACTTCGGCGGCACGGCCGCCGTGAAACTCGGCAAAGACGGCGCATGGATCGCGCGCGGCACCGAACTGCACCGCATCGCCCCCGTCATCGTCTCCGACGCCATCGATTCCAACGGCGCGGGCGACGCGTGGGCCGCGGGTTTCCTTTCCACCTACCTGCGCGGCTTGCCCCTCCCGCTGTGCGGCACCGTCGCGTCGATCCTCGGGGCCGAAACCGTGCGCCACAGCGGCCCCGTCATCCCCGACCAGCACTGGGACCACGTCGCCTCCCGGGCAAAGTCCTTCCTCGCCTCGCACGGCCACTGAGCCCCGCCCCCGCTTACGCTGTCCGGGCGGGCCCGGTCGACTCGCGCACCACGAGTTCGCCCGTGATCATGCGCACCATCGGCTTCGCCCGCGGTGGAGCGTCGAGCTGCGCCACCAGAATCTCCGCCGCCGTCGCAATCGTCGTATCGATGTTTTGGTTCACCGTCGTGAGCGTCGGCGTCGTCATGGCCGCGATCGGCTGGTTGTTGAACCCCGTCACCGCCATGTCGCGCGGCAGGTTCAGCCCCGCCTCCTGCAAGCCCCGCAACGCCCCGATTGCGATCTCGTCGTTCAGCGCCACCAACGCCGTTGGCCGGTGCGCCAGCTGCAGGAAACTGCCGGCCAGTTTGCGCCCGTAGTCGAAATCGTTGTCCCGCTCGTGCAGGGGGTCCAGCGTCACGGTGCAGCCCGCAAAATTCAACCCGTGCGCCCGCAACGCCGCCTGGATGCCCGTGAGGCGGTCATACCGGCTGGCCGGAGCCTTCGCGATCGCCAGTAAACCAAACGTCCGGTGCCCCAGCCCCAGCAGATGGTCCACCACCGCCGCCATCGCCGCCGCCCGATCCAGCGAAACCGTGTGGGCGTTCTTGAGCCCGAAATGGTCGATCACCAGGTGGGGCGTCCCGTGCGCGATCAATTCGCCAATCCGGGCCTCGATTTCCTCCCGGTGAAAATGCCCGATAAACACCACCGCCTCCACGCGCATCGACAAAAAGTGCCGCACCACCTCGCGACCCTTGCCCGGCGCAAACACCTCGATCAGCGACGAAAATCCGCGGTCGCGCAGCAGCTTTTGCAACGACGCCAGCTTGCGCACCGCCGGCGGCGTAAGCAGGTCCTCAACGCAAATCCCCACCATCGCGGTGCGCTTGCCCTTGAGGTGCAATGCATGGGCGTTCGGCGTAAAACCCGTCTCCGCCAGCGCCCGCTGCACCCGATCGATCGTCTTCTGCTTCAGCCCGGGCTGGCCGTTCAACACCCGCGACACCGTCGTGCGCGCCAAGCCGACGTGCCGCGCGAAGTCCGCAGTCGAACGCAGCGGGGTGGACGCTTTGGGCTTCATCGGTTTCGGCACGGGGAAATTCGGAAAGTAACTCAGCATGTCCCCGTCCGCTTTCCCCTGTCAATGACCCGCCCCCCCCGCTCCGCCTACGAACCCAACCGCTTCCCGGCTCGTCTCACCTGCTCCCCGCTCCACCGCCCTCGTCCTCGAAGACGTCTCGCCCCGCACCGCCAAGTCCACGACGCCCGCCATCACCGTCACCCACACCCCCGGCCTCGTCGTGCGCCACTCCCGCGCCGCCGCCGGGACCGGCGCCTTCAACTTTCTCACCGGCGCCAAGACCGCCAGCCTCGTTCTCACCGCCAGCGACCTCACCCGCGCCAAGACCGCGGTCGAATTCGGCCAGACCGCCTCTCCCTAGTCGTTCACCCGAAAACATCCACGGATCCCGACTCGCTGCCGGACGGTCAGCCTGCCGCGCGAATTTACCGTCCGCCGGATTTTTGTCGTAACCTGACTGTTTCCCACGCGAGCTCACCACCCCGCCCCTTTTCAGCTGACCGACCAAAACCCATCATGAACCAAACCAAACTCCTCACGACCCTCGGCCGCGCGTGCTTCGCACTCGCCGGCCTGTTCCTCGCCGGCCTCGCTCCCGCGCAATCCTCCTCCACCGGCACCATCGAGGGCCGCGTGCTCAACGTCACCACGAGCCAATACATCAACAACGCCCGCGTCACCGTCGATGGCACCAAGCTCGAAACCTTCACCAACCAATCCGGCGAGTTTCGCCTCATCAACGTCCCGCCCGGCACCGCCAAGCTCAAAGTGCTCTTCTCCGGTCTCCCTGCTCAGGCCGAAACCATCACCGTCGCCGCCGGCCAAACCGTGCTGCAGGATTTCTTCCTCACCGCCGCCCAATCCTCCGCCAACCAAACGGCGAAAGACATGGGCGACGTCATCAAACTAGACGCCTTCACCGTCGGCACGTCGCGCGAGACCAACGCCACCAACATCGCGACCAACGAGCAGCGCTTCGCCCCCAACATCAAGAACGTCGTCTCCTCCGACGCGTTCGGCGATGTCACCGAGGGCAACGTCGGCGAGTTCGTGAAATATCTCCCCGGCGTCACCGTCGACTACGTGGCCGCCGACGTCCGCACCATTTCCGTGCGCGGCTTCGCCGACAACTTCACCAACGTCACCTCCGACGGCGCCCGCATGGCCAGCTCCGCTTCCGGCAGCACCATCCGCACCTTCGAACTCGAACAGGTTTCCATCAACAACGTCTCCCGGGTCGAGGTCACCAAGGTCCCCACCCCCGACCAAGCCGCCGACAGCCTCGGCGGTTCCGTGAACATGGTCAGCCGCAGCGCCTTCGAATCTGCGACGACCCAGTTCAAGTATCGCTTCTATACCAGCTTCAATTCCGAGGACTACCAGGTCTTCAAGAAAACCCCCGGCCCCGGTAACGAAAAGACCTTCAAGGTCCTCCCCGGTTTCGATTTCAACTACATCGCCCCGCTCTCGAAGACCTTTGGCCTCGTCGTCAACGGTCTCTCCTCGAACCAATTCAACGAGCAGCACCGCTCCCAGCCCACGTGGCGCTTCGTCGGCGCCGGGGCCACCGTCGCCAACCCCTACCTCCGCCAATACCAAGTGCAGGACGGCCCGAAAAACACCTTCCGCGATTCCTTCAGTATCAAGGCCGATTGGAAACCCGCCCGCTACCACGTCCTCTCCGCCGGCGCCCAGGTGAACTACTACCACTCGTTCTTCGCCAATCGTAACACCAACTTCGACGTCGGCAGCAGCGAAGTCCCCACGCCCGCCACCGGCACGCCCCTCACCTTCGGCCGCGACTTCACCTACGGCGCCACCGGCCGCGGCACCGTCACCCAAGGCGGCTCGTTCCGCGACAAATACGGCGCCACCCGCGCCGCTAACGTGAACCACACTTACAAAGGTCGGGACTGGGAAATCGAGTCCGGCCTCAACGGCTCCATTTCGAAAACGTGGTATCGCACCAGCGAGCGCGGCCACTTCTCCGGCGTGAACACCAATCTCCAGGGCGTCTCCCGCGTCCTCTACGATGGCATCACCTATCCCGTCCCCGCGCAGTTCACCGCCCTCGACTCCGCCGGGGCCAAGATCGACTACAACAATCCCGCCAACTATCGCCTCACCACCCTCGGCAACACGCCCGTCGATGCCCGCGATCAATTCACCGCCGCCCGCGTCAACGCCAAACACGCAATCCCCTTCCTCCCCTTCCAAGCCAGCGTGAAATTCGGCGGCCTCGTCCAAAAGCAAAAACGCGACATCACCAGCTACAACGAATCCACCACCTTCGTCGGCAAAGACGGCCTGGCCAACACCGCCGACGACAGCCTCCTCCCCTACCTCGACACCGGCTACCTCGGCCAAGACAACGGCTACGGCTTCACCCGCCTGCCCTTCGCCGATGCCTATAAACTCTGGAATGAAACCAAGGCCAACCCTACCTACTTCAGCACCACCCCCGCCCAGGCTGTGACCAACGAAACCAACCGCATCAACGGCTCGCTCCAGTTTTCCGAAAAAATCTCCGCCGCCTACACCCAGTTTGAAAGCCGCCTCCTCAACAACCGCCTCGGCATCGTCACCGGCGTCCGCTTCGAGAAAACCGACGATACCGGCCGCGGCCCCCTCATCGACCCCGACGCCCCCTTCGTTCGCGGGGCCGACGGCAAGTTCACCCTCGTAAACGGCGCCCGCGTCCGCAAGCCCGAGGCCGGCGCGGCCGGCTCGATCCAGGAGCTCGCCCTCGTCCGCAAAGAACGCGCCGCCTACGCCGAGCGCTCCTATGACGGCTACTACCCCAGCCTGCACACCACGTTCAACGTCACGGACAACGTCCTCGTCCGCGCCGCCTTCGCCAAGACCTTCGGCCGTCCGGACCTCGGCTCGATCATCCCGAACACCACGATCGACGAAAACGACAACCCCAATCCTCCCGCCGGTTCGCCTCCGGGCACGATTACGTTCACCAACTCCGGCCTGAAGCCCTACTCCGCGAAGAACTACGATATCTCCCTCGAATATTACTTCCCCTCGGGCGGCCTCATCTCCGGCGGCGTTTTCCGTAAAGACCTCCGCGACTTCTTCGGCGCCGTCAACTCCGTCGCCACGCCCGCCATCCTCGACCAGCTTGGCCTCGACCAACGCTACGTCGGCTGGACCGTCAACAGCCGCCTCAACGTCGGCAGCGCCCGCATCGACGGCGCCGAGTTCAACTACATGCAACCCCTCAAGGTCATCGCCGCCCTCGGCAAATGGGGCCAGTATCTGAACTTCTCCGCCAGCGGTTCCATCCTCCACCTCCAGGGCGCGAACGGCGCCGACTTCAACCGCTTCATCCCCAAGAGCGGCAGCGCCGGCCTCACCTTCTCCAAAAAGCCCCTCGTGCTCATGGTGAAATACAACTACCGCGGCCGCCAGCGTAACTCCGCCCAATCCGGCACCGCGCCCAACGCCTTCGAGTATTATGACTCCCGCTACAACATCGACCTCAACGCCGAATACACTTTCAGCAAGCGCGTCACGGTCTTCGCCAACGCCCGCAACATCCTCAACACCCCCCAGGACCTCGAGCGTTACTCGCCCGACACCCCCGGCTACACCCACACCTACCGCAGCGAAGAATTCGGCGTCCAATTCGCCGTCGGCGTGAAGGGCACCTTCTAAGCCATCACCCGTTCCGATGCTTCCCTCGCCCCGCGCGGCTCCATCGGCCTCGCGGGGCTTTTTCATGTCCACCTTCACCCCTTTGTCGCAGCGCGACCGCTTGAACGTCCCCGTCGCCTACGGGGCCCCCTGCACCCGTTCGGCCTCAGCCCGTCTCCCCTCGACCTCAACCCTCATCCCCCGCGCGACCCCCACTCCCACCGTGCCTTCGCGGGGTTTCCCGTTTCCGCCCCCGCCACCCCGATTACTTCACGCCATCAGCCACCCCTCTTTTGCGTTTTACCAGGGTTCATCCGGATTCATCCGTGGTTAAGACCACCCGCTTTCCCATGAAATGCCGCCTCGCCTTCCTCGGTCTGCTCGCTGCCCTCATCCTGCCCTCCTTCGCCACCGACCGACTCGCCGCCCCCGTCACGCACGACCTCGCGATCGCCCGCCCTCCCGGCGTCACCGGGTAAGTTCTCGTCACCAGCAGCCCAGCCACCACCGGTCAACCCTTCCGCTACGCCGTCGGCGCCGGCCGGAGCAAAGCCGGCGAATTCACCACGAAGGAAAAATGGCCTGCCGCCATCGCCGCCCAATCCGCCCGCCTCGCCTCCCCCGTCCGCGTCAGCCTCCGCTAATCCACTTTTTCTCCTGTGGGGCAGGCTTTACGCCTGCCATCCTCGTCCTTCCGACCACCGTCTCTTCATGAAACTCCACTACTTTCCCACGCCCGAGGCCACCAACACGCTCTCCACCGATGAGCTCCGCGCGCGGTTCCTCATCGGCGGCCTCTTCCAACCCGGCGCCGTCCTCGCCCACTACACCGACCTCGACCGCATGATCGTGGGCGCCGCCGTCCCCACCGCCGCGCCGCTCTCCCTCCCGTCCGACCAAGCGCTCGGCACCGCCTTCTTCCTCGAACGCCGCGAAATCGGCATCCTCAACGTCGGCGCCGGCCCCGGCACCGTCCGCGTCGGCGCCACCGCCTACACCCTCGCCACCCTCGACTGCCTCTACCTCGGCCTCGGCGAAAACGACGTCTCCTTCGAAAACGGTCCCGCCGGCCAAGCCCAGTTTTATTTCATCAGCACCCCCGCCCACGCGAAACACCCGACCACCCTCGTACGTCGCGCCGACGTCTCCGCCGCGCCCATCGGCGACGTTACCCAAGCCAATCGCCGCACGATCCTGAAGTATATTCACCCCGACGGCATCAAGAGCTGCCAGCTCGTCCTTGGCTTCACCGAATTCGAACCCGGCAGCATCTGGAACACCATGCCCCCGCACACCCACAGCCGCCGCACGGAAATTTATCTCTACTTCGACCTCGGCGAAAACATCGCGATGCACTTCATGGGCGAGCCCCACGCCACCCGCCACCTCGTCGTCCGCGACCGCGAGGCCGTCCTCTCCCCCGCGTGGTCGGTCCACTGCGGCGTCGGCACCGGCGCGTATCGTTTCGTCTGGGCCATGGGCGGGGACAACCAAGTCTTCACCGACATGGACCCGGCACCGATCGCCACCCTCCGCTGAACTCGAGCAGGCCAACCTACCTCGACCGAAAATTCGGCGTCCGCGGTCAGGTCGCGCTCGTCACCGGCTCCTCCCAAGGCCTCGGCCAAGCCATCGCCCTCGCTCTCGCGCGCTCCGGCGCCGACGTCACATCCCCGGCCGCGACGCCGCGAAACTTGCACCGCTCATCGCAGCGCTTTCCGCCCTCGTTCCCACCTTCCGCTTCCACGCCATCGCCGCCGACCTCTCCGACCGCGCCGCCGTCCAACGCCTCATGGACGAGTCCATCGCTTAGCCGGGCCACCTCGACCTCCTCGTCAACAACACCGGCATCATCAAACGCCCCCCCCGCCTTCGACCACACCGACGCCGACTGGGACGCCGTCCTCGCCGACAACCTCAACGGCGTCTTCGTCGCCTGCCGCGCCGCCGGCAAACCCAGGGTCGCCCGCAGCTCAGGCAAGATCATCAACATCGCCTCCCTGCTGCCGTTTTTCGACAGTGTCACGATTCCCGGATACGCCGCCAGCAAGGGCGGCGTCGGCCAGCTCACCCAAGCCCTCTCCCACGAATGGGCCGCCCACGGCGTTCCGGTGAACGCCGTCGCTTCCGGCCACCTGCGCACCGACAACACCGCCGCCCTTCAGGCCGACCCCGCGCGCTCCCTCGAAATCCTCCTCCGCAGCCCCGCCCACCGCTGGGGCGCCCCCTCCGACCTCGAGGGCGCCGTTGTCTTCCTCGTCTCCCCCGCGAGCGATTACCTCAGCGGCCCCATCATAGCCGTCGACGGCGGCTGGTGCGGCCGCTGATCCGCCTGCTTTCCGTCACCCGGCGGGGTTACCTGCGTCCGTTGCTTTCCGGACTGCTGGACCGCCGTGGCCCGGGCGCCCCCGCGAATGGGTGTGCGTCCGTTGATTTGAGGACGTGGGGATGAGAGCCGGGCACCGCCCTCCCGGCTCTCACCTTACCCGGACACGACGTGTTGGTCATTGCGAGGGCGGCTCCGCCGACCGCGGCAATCCCGCCGGCTTGCTCCGTCGCTACCCAAAAATCGCCATCGGCTTCACCTCAAACCCCGGAAACACACTCGCCGTTTCCGTCGCCCCAAATCCCGTCGCGTGCCGAGCCAGCACCGACGCCAGCACGTTCCGATAATTATTCAGCACCGGCAGATCGCCGTAGCCCTCCAGCACACCGCGCCGCTCCAATCCCTCCGGCGCCAGCCCGCGCCACGCGCCGTGCATCCGCCCCCCGTGCACACCACCGCCGAGCACAAACATCGTCGAGCCGCGTCCGTGGTCCGTGCCAAACGCCGAGTTCTCCTCCACCGTCCGCCCAAACTCCGTCATCACCACCACCGTCGTCGTCGCCATCCGGGCGCCCAAATCTTTCCGCAGCGCCGCGAGCCCACCCGCCAGTTTCCCCGCGAGCCCCTCGACCTGACCCTGCTGCGCAAAATGGGAATCCCACCCCGGCAGATCGATCGACGCCGCCTCCAGCCCTACGTCTGCCTTGATCAACCGCGCGAGCTGGCTCAACCCGTTCGAAAACTCATCGCGCCCATAGATCGCCCCATGCTCCGGCCGGTATTGGGTCGTCCGCATCGCCTCAATCCGCACGAGCGCAGAAAACGTGGCGCGCGCCGCCGCGCCGAGTTGCCCGCGCTCCATCGCGTAGAGCCGCTCCAGCTGCGTGCCAAACGCCGGCGTGCGCCCTCCAATCGAAAATTCCTCCAAGCTCTGCATCACCGTCACCGCCGGCGCCCCGAGCAAACATTCCGGCAACGCCTTGCCGACCGCCACGCACGCCAGCGCCCCACGCGATTCCACCGGCCGCGTCTGCAAATACCTCCCCAGCCAGCCGCCGGCCACCACCCCACCATGCTCCATCAAATCCTGGGCCTCGAAATGCGACCGCGTCTGATCCTCCGTCCCGCACGCGTGCACGATCGCGAGCTCCCCCTCCCGCCACGCCTCCTCCAACGGCTGCAATTTCGGATGGAGCCCAAACCGATCGTCCAGTTTCACCCCTTCCTTCGCCGCCCTCCCCAGCCGCGGCCGGGCGCGATAATAATGTTCGTCCGTCACGGGAGGCACGAGCGCGAGCCCGTCCGCCGCACCCCGCAGAAAAATCACCACGAGCGCCCGCCGCTCGTCGCCGTTGCCTGAAATGACTGCTTGGGGCGAAGGCATCGTCAGTTTCCGATCGTCGGAGCCTGCTTGCGGGCGATTCCATCCACCCGCGATCCGGGTCCATCCGGGTTCATCTGTGGTTCAAAATTCATCTCGTTTTTTCCTCAACAGTGTTGAAAGGCCGGCGACGCCAGCAACAGCGCCAGCCCCACGCCCGACTCGTGATACGCCCCACGCTCCACGGCGCTCGGCACCCGCCCCAACACCGTCGCCATCAACGCTTCGTCTCCGCCGAGCTGCGCCCGCAAGTTCTCCGCCGCGATGCTCGTGCCCTTGATCCCGTTGGCCGCGAGCGCGCTCGCAAAATTCCACCGCCACAACAGCGAACTCTGCCAGTGCGACGCCGCCTCCGGATAACCGTCCGGCGTCGCGTAGCGGAACGGCGCGTGCCCCAGCCGCACCAGATAATCCACCAGCGGCTTCGTCGCATCCGTCGCCGCATTCGTGGCCCGCAACGCCGACACCACAAAGTGAAAGGGCCGTTTGAACTTCCTTCCGCGCCCCGCCGGAATCCAAAATTCCTCCGTCGCAAACAGCGCCCGCAACGTCGCCGGAATATCTCCGCCCGACCGCACAAACGCTGCGGCGGTCGCCGTCACGGCCGCCTCGGGCGGTTCATCCGCGATGAACCGCCGGCACAATTTCCCCGCCACATGCTTCGCCGTGCTCGGATGCGCCACGACAATCTCCAACACCCGGTCCAGATCGCGCGCGCCGAGCCCCGCCGGAATCTCCACCCCAAGCACCCGCTTCGCCCCGTCGTCGTGCTCCCCCGCCCGAAACTCCACACGTCCCTTGAAGAACTTTTTCTTGTCCCGCACCGTCCACCCGGTGAGGCACCGCGCCACGTCCATCACGTCCTGCTGCGTGTAGCCGCCATGCACGCCAAGCGTGTGCAGTTCCAATAATTCGCGCGCATAGTTCTCGTTCGGCTTGTCCGCCGGTTTCACGCGCCGGTTCACCCGGCCGTCGAGATACCACAACATCGCCGGACTCACCGCACTCGCCCGCAACAGCTCCCGGAAATTCCCCAGCGCATGCGCCCGGATCACATCGCGATCATCGGCCGCCTTCAGCCACTTCGCCTCCGCCTTGGAGGGATCGATATTAAAATGGTCCGTCCAAAACTGCACCATCACCTCGTAAAGCTGCCGCTCGCTCAACACCGCCCGCAGCACCGTCGCCCGCGTGAGTTCGTCCAACAGCACCTTGTCCTTGAATTCGTACAGATGACTCACCCGCGCCCCCCGGTCCTTCATCGCCGGAAACAGCTGCTGCAACGGATCGCTCGCATCGCCTTTTCGCGGAAACAACGTCCCGGCCGGATCCGCCAGGCTGTCGAACTCATGCCGGATCACCCGCTCGCACATCCCATCCGCCAATTCCCGCGGCGCCAATTGCTCCTCGATAAATGCCTCCACGCCCATCGCCGCCACCCGCGCATGGTCGCCCGGCCTCACCCCAAAGGTCAGGCGGTTGATCGCATGCGACACCGCATCGAGCTCCGTCGCCGTCGGCCCCGTCAACGTCTCGGCCAACCGCGGCGCCGTCGGTTTGCCCAGCCAGCGCCTCGCCTCCGCCCCATGGTCCTGCACGCGCCCGCACCCGCTCCCCGCCGCCACCACGGCCCCGGCCCCCACGACCAAAAACTGTCGGCGTGTCACCCTCACGTCGGCGCTCCCGGAGCCTTTTCGCCCCGTCCGAACCCCGCCAGCACGACCGCGCCCAACCCCGCGAGCAACGTCAGCGGCAGCAACACGATCGTGCCATAGGTGATCGCCAGCACGATGCCTCCCCGCCGCACGCACCGCCACGCTGCACCGCGGTCGCTCGCCGCGGGCAAGCCCCGGCCGATCCGCCAGGCCAGCCCCGCCGTCCCGGCCAGCGCCAGCAGCAAAACGATCATCGCCAGCGCCACACTCAGCAGTTTCGCCGCCGGATTGGTCGAAATTTTCCCCAGCACGACCACGCCCAAAATCAGCGGCACCGCCCCCGCCAGCCCCACCAAAAAACACTTCAGCGGCACGGTCCCCAACCGGTCCGCGCACCCTTCCACCAGCCGCGGAAACAGTCCCGCGATCGCCAGCCACCACCCGACAAACACCGTGAGCACTCCGGCCACCGAAAGAACAACCGTGAAAACATCAGCGAGATTCATGGGACGCGGGAGGTTGCAAACGGGAAACGCATCTTCTACCTGACGCACCCCGAGCACAAGGGTTTCGTTATCCCCCCAAGATCCACGCGTTCGTTCACCCATGCCCCGATCGGTCGTCGCTCCGCCGTCCTTCGGCCCAAAGTGATCCGTCCACCGCGGCTCATCGAGCGTGAACGCTGGGGTCTTCCGTCTCCGGATCATCTGCCGCCCCGCGGGTACGTCGCCCCGCTGCCGCCTGCCCGCACCGGTTGTGCGCTGGTCGCGCGGTGCTTCAGCCCGCGCTTTCCTGTCACCGGTTGCCGGACGAAAAAAATATTTTCCGTCTCCACGCTTGCAGCGTGAAAACGGCGGCCCAATAACCCGCCCCCTTTCGCCGCTCGCATGCCCAAACCCGCCACCGCCTCCCGTCCCGCCCCCGCCGCCCCTGCGGCGACCCCGGACCCGCAGGCCCGCCTGGAGGAGGACCAGCATCAGCTCGCCCGCTGGCGCGACGAACTCGAAGCGCGCCTCGAGGAACGTCTCGCTCACCAGGCCCGCCAGCGCGACCAACTTGACGACGCCCTCGACCACCTCGAAGGCGTCCGCCAATCCATCCGCGACCGCACCGCCGACCTCGCGGCGCCCGCGCCTTCCGGCCTCTCCACTCCGGCCCCCACCTCCGAGCCCTCCACGCTCGACGCTCACCTTTCAACCCAAACGGCTCCGGTGGCGGAGCCGTTTTCCCCCACCGACCTCGCCACCTACCGCCTTCCGTCGCTCGACCTCCTCCGCCCCGCCTCCGCCGCCGAAAAAAACTTTTCCAGCCCCGAGGAACTTGCGACCAACAAGCGCATCCTCCAGGACTCCCTCGACAGCTTCACGATCGACGCCTTCGTCCACGACGCCATCGTCGGCCCGCGCGTCACCCAGTTCCGCGTCAAACCCGGCTTCGGCGTCCGCGTCGAATCCATCGTCGCCCTCGAAAAAAATCTCGCCCTCTCCCTCTCCGCCAACGCCGTCCGCATCCAGGCCCCCATCCCCGGCGAGAGCTACGTCGGCGTCGAAATCCCCAACCGCCACTCCGCGCCCCTCGCCCTCCGCGCGTCCTTCGAGTCCGAGGCCTGGCGCACCCACACCGGCGAACTCCCCCTCATCCTCGGCGTAGATATCGCCGGCCGCCACGTCATCCTCGACCTCGCCCGCGCGCCCCACGCCCTCATCGCCGGCGCCACCGGCTCCGGCAAATCCGTCTGTATCAGCAATCTCATCCTCTCGCTGATCTACCGCTTCCGCCCCGACGAACTCGAACTCGTCCTCATCGACCCCAAGATCGTCGAGTTCGCCATCTACCGCGACCTCCCGCACCTCATCCACCCCGTCGTCACCGAGCCCAAGCAGGCCGTCCAAGCCCTCAAGTGGCTCGTCCGCGAGATGGAACGCCGCTACTCCGTCCTCGCCGAAAAATCCGTCCGCAACCTCGCCGGCTACAACGCCAAGGCCGTCGCCGAGGGCTTCCCGAAGCTCCCCTCCATCGTCCTCGTCATCGACGAACTCGCCGACCTCATGATGACCGCCGCGCAAGACGTCGAGACGCCGATCGCGCGTCTCGCCCAGATGTCCCGCGCCGTCGGCATCCATACCGTCCTCGCGACCCAGCGCCCCTCGGTCAACGTCATCACCGGCATCATCAAGGCCAACTACCCCACGCGCATCGCCTTTCAGGTCGCCTCGCAAATCGACTCCCGCACCGTCCTCGACGGCAAGGGCGCCGAGGCCCTCCAGGGCCGCGGCGACATGCTCTTCAGCCCCCCCGGGCTCGGCCGCCTCCAACGTCTCCAAGCCCCCTTCGTCGACGACGCCGAGATCGAAAAAATCGTCGGCTCGCTCAAATCCCAACTCGCCCCGCGCTACCGCGTCGAGCTCCGGCCCGAAGATATCCCCGGCTCGCTCAACCCCGAAGATCCCACGCTGCACGCCGGCGCCGACCCGCTCATCAAAGAAGCCCTCGAAGCCATCGCCGCCAACGGCCGCGCCAGCACGAGCTATCTCCAACGCCGGCTCAAAATCGGTTACAACCGCGCCGCCTCCCTCATGGAGGAAATGGAACAGCGCCGCTACATCGGCCCCCAGGTCGGCAACAACCCGCGCGAAATCTACGTCCAACCGAGCGACCTCCACATCGCCTCCACCGCCACGTAATCCGCGAACTCGCGTCCCAGCCAAACTCCCTCCGCTCGACTCTCAGCTCGCGCCTCTTAACTTTTCCGTTCCGCCGCCTTGCCCGACTCCGCCCTCACTTCCTCCGCCCTCCTCGAACGCATCCGGCGCGACGGCGTGCGCAAGACCGCCGCCGCCCTCCGCAAGCCCCCGCTCTCCTCGCGCCTCCTCCAGGAACTCGCCGAACTCGCCGAGCCGTCCGCCGCGCAGCAATTCGTAGCCGCGTATCCGCTTTCCCCCAGCCATCTCCTCGAAACCCTCGCGCAGACCGCCCAAGACCCCGAGGTCTTCCCCTATCTCGCCACCAACCCCCGCACCCCTCCGCACCTCCTCTCGACGTTCGCCGCCCACGAAAACCCCGAGGTCCGTGGCCACGTCGCCACCCACCCGCAACTCGCCGCGCGCGAACTGCTCAACCTCGCCCAAGACCCCGACGTCGCCGTCCGCCGCGCCGTCGCCGCCAATCCTTCCCTCCGCCTTCCCCACCACGCCGCGCTGTCGACCGACACCAACCCCGGCGTCCGCCTCCGCCTCGCTGCGCAGGCCACCCTGCCCGCCCAGGTCGCCCTCGTCCTCGCCGCCGACGCCAGCACCGTCGTCCGCACGCACACCATCGCCGCCACCACCGCCGACGACGATCTCCTCCTCGGCTGGGCCGCCAGCGACGAGGAAGACGTCCAACTCGCCCTCGCCTCTCGCAAAGCTCCCCCCACCGCCGTTCGCGCCCTACTCCTGCTCTCGCCCCACGCCGCCGTCCGCCGCGTCGCCCGCGAGCTGCTCGAACCCGATCCCGTCGCCCTCCTCCATTTCATCACCCACGGCGAACCCGACGAACGCGCCTGGGTCGCCGCCCGCCCGTCGCTCGCCGCCCCGCTCCAACGCCAGCTCGCCCAGGCCGAAGACCCCACCGTCCGCCTCGCCCTCGCCGCCAACCCCGCCCTCGCTCCCGACATCGCCGACTACTTCGTCGCCCTCGCCGACGAATCCGTCTGCGTCGCCCTCGCGACCAATCCCGCCCTCAGCCCCGAGCACGTGCAATCCCTCGCCGCTACGCGCCTCCCTTCCGTCCTGATCGCCCTCGCCTACCGCAACGATCTCTACGAGGAACTGATCCCGTTCCTCCTCGAGCACAGCCCCGATTTCCGCCGCCACTGGGCGATCCAGCAAAAACCCGCCTCGCTCGCCGACGCCACCCTCGCCCGCCGCCTCCTCGCCGATCCGCTCCCGTCGATCCGCGCCCTCGCCGTGGCGTCGCACGCCTGGCGCCGGGCCGACCTCTACGATTTTGCTCGCGACCGCAGCCCCGCCGTCCGTCTCGCCGCCCTCCGCCACCCGAGCGCCCCCGACGATCTCATCGCCGAACGGCTGAGCGATCCCTCACCCGAAATCACCCAAGCCGCGTCCGTCGCCCAAGCCGCTCGCGCCGCCACCGCTCGCAGCGCTCCCGCGCCTGGGGTCAAGCCCTCCGCGCCCACGTCCCTCACCGCCGGCGAACTCTCCGCTCTCAGCCCGAAGCTTTCAGCTCCTCCGTCCCGCGCCAACGCCCCCTCGCGCACCGATCAACTCTCCACCACTTTTAACCAACTCAAACGCCTCTTCTGGCAATAGCCCTTTCCCTTTCCCTCTCACTGTCACTCTCACTTTCACTCTCACTTTCCCTCTCTCTCCCGCCCATGGCCAAAAAACCCACCTCCCTCACCTTCCGCGACATCGTGCTCGGCGCCGAAGCCGACGTGATCCGCGCCGCCCTCGAAGCGCGCATCAAGATCGACGCCCTCATCACCGAGCGCCAGGCCGCCTACGAAAAAATTGCGGCCCTCGAAACGCAGATCAACACAGTCGTCGGCGAAGCCGGCGTCTACCCTTTCCCTTCGCCCCCGCTCCCCGTCGCCGGCTTCGACCAAAAGCCCGCCAAGAAATCCGCCAGCGCCACCTCGGCCGACACCGACGAAGACGACGAGTCCGACACCGACGACGCCTCCGCGAAGTCATAAGCCTCTCGCGTCTTCCCGTCTCGCCCGTCTTCCGAGTCTTCTCAGTGCGCGCCGATCAACAGATCCAAATCAACGGCCTCCTCCTCCAACGCGAGGAGCTGTTCGTGCGCGTCCACGATTTGGAGACAGCCGCCGCCGCCCTCCTCGGCGAGCCCTACCCCTTCACGCGTCCGCCGCTCCCGTCCGACGTTCGCCTCAAGCGCAAACCCACCGCACGCCCCTCCGAACGGAGCGGCGGTTTCCAACCGCCGACGGCCCCCCGTGAATCCCTCCGCCGCCTTGAAGGCTTGGAGACCGCCTACCGCGTCACCTACCGCCGCTTCGGCCAGGTCGTCACCGAAGACCACGACGACCTCGACGCCCTCCGCACGTTACTCTCTGCCCAAGGCGCGAACCTCACCGTCACCCGCGTCGAAACCATCGACCTCGGCCGCCGCACGAAAGCCGTGCTCCTCAGCGAAGCTCCGAGGTAGGAGCCCGCTGGCGGGCGATCCCAGCCTCGCACCCGACGCTTCTCTCGCGACGGCTCCACCTTCAGTCCGGCCGCCGCCGCCCGCTTCCGCTGTTTCAAGTCGAAAGACAGAAACACCGTCGCCTTCAGCACCCGCGCGGTCGCGACGTACAACCCGTCAAACGATCGATGCCCCCCCGGTCGTGGAGCGCTCCGACCATCGCGCCGCCTCTGCCATCACCGCCTCCCAGTCACACCGCACCAGGCGCAGATACTCCGATTGCAAATCCGTCTCGAACGCCGCCAATGACTGCAGCGCATCGGCCGGCCCAATCACTTTACGAAACACCGCGAAACGGAGCGCATTGCCCAACTCATACCGGGGCAGCGCCGTCACGGTGATCGGCTGCCCCGCCTGCCGCGTCCAAACCCGCGCCGCCGCCAAGTGCGCATCGCTCCCGAACAACGCGAAAAGGAAACTCTTACCGGCCACCACGGTCGCCACGTCAGCCCCTTGGCCGTCGGCCAACACCGCCGAACTCTCCTTCGCCGTCAGCGCCTTGCCCCCTACCGGCCGATGGTACGCCGCGCTCCGCGCCCAATCCACGGCCGTCATCTGCGCCACGCCCACCGGCACCACCTTGGCCACGACCTCCCCCGCGGCTAGGGCACGATCCGCCCCCCCAACGCCGACCCACATTCGCCCAGCAGGTAAGCAGCAGCAGGCGGAAAATAGTTTTCATCAGATCACTCGCGCTGAATCTTGGCCGGACCTCCGAAGCGGGAAGGAAACGCCGGCTGCACTCCCGCCATCGACCCGCCCCCCTTTTTCGCCCCAAAATTTTCGCCTGACGCCCCGCGCCAAACCTGCGCCTTTCTTGCCGCGTGCCGCCGACCATCTACGCCTCACCCCGCTTTTCGCTCCTCGCCGCCTTCGCCGTCATGCTCGGGCTGCTCGTGGCGGAAGTCTGTGTGTCCGCCGTGATCGACCACGCCTACTCCTTCGGCACGCTCACCGGACTCTATGTCTGGTCGGGCGACGATCCCATCGTCGAAGCCGCCTCCGTCATCGCCGCCAAACTCCTCGCCTTCGCCCTCGTCACCGCCCTCGTGCTCCGCCGCTCCCAGGAATCCTGGCGCAGCCTGGGACACCTCGGATTCGCTCCACCCACCCTTGGCCTCGCGTTTCTCCCCATCATCGCCGGCACCACGATTTTCCTCTCGGAAATCGATAATCTGCTCCGCGCCTTCCTGCCCACCTCCGTCCTCGACGGCTGGGACTTCGCGCCCGAACTGGACCGCCTCATGTCCGCCCCGTGGATCGGCCCGGCCCTCGCCGTCATCATCGCCCCCCTCACCGAGGAAGTCATCTTCCGCGGCCTCATCCTTCGCGGCCTCCTCGGTCGCTGGAAACCCTGGACCGCCATAACGGTCTCCGCCGCCCTCTTCGCGCTCATGCATTTTAATCCTGCGCAAACGCCCGTCGCGCTCGGACTCGGCCTGCTCCTCGGGTGGATTTATGTCCGCACCCGCTCGCTCGGACTTTGCATGCTCGGTCACGCCGTCAACAACTCGGCGAGTTTTCCCCTCAGTTTCTTCCCCTTCGAAATCCCAGGCTTCAATGCCGACGCCGATCCTGCCTCCCTCACCGCCATTTTTCATCCGTGGTGGTTCAACGCCACCGGCCTCGGCCTCTTCCTCGCCGGCCTCTGGCTGATCCACCGCTTCGCCCCCGCCCCCGCCCCCTGGCGCCTCCCCTCGCCGCCCGCCGGCCCCTCCGTCGCAAATCGCGATTGTCTCCCTCCTCTCCTCGCCAACACTCCGCCTCCCATGTCCGCCGAACTCGTCGCCCTCGTCACGTCCCTCGCCCAACGCGCCCGCGCCGCCTCGCTCGGGCTCGCAAACGTCCCGACCGCCACGAAGAACGCCGCCCTCACTGAGCTCGCCCGTCTCCTCGAGGCTTCGCACGACTCGCTCCTCGCCGCCAACGCCCTCGACCTCGCCTCGCCCGAAGCCGCCGCCCTCACCCCCGCCTCCCGCGACCGCCTCACCCTCAACCCCGCCCGCCTCACCCACCTCGCGCAGTCCGTCCGCGAGGTCGTCGCGCTCCCCGATCCCGTCGGCACCGTCCTCGACGACACCACCCGCCCCAACGGCCTGCACATCCGCAAGGTTCGCGTCCCCATCGGCGTCATCGGCATCATCTACGAGTCGCGCCCCAACGTCACCGTCGACTGCGCCATCCTCTGCCTGAAGAGCGGCAACGCCTCCATCCTCCGCGGCGGCAAAGAGTGCTTCCATACCAACACCGCCCTCGCCGCCCTCATCCAGCAGGCCCTCGCCACCGCCGGCCTCCCCGCCGACGCCGTGCAACTCGTCCCCACCACCGACCGCGCCGCGCTCACCGCCCTCCTGAAACTGGATACGCTCATCCACTGCATCATCCCGCGCGGCGGCGAAGGCCTCATCCGCTTCGTCACCCAAAACTCCACCATCCCCGTCATCAAACACTACAAGGGCGTGTGCTTCGTCTACGCCGATGCCGCCGCCGACTTGGCGATGGCCGAGCAAATCACCCTCAACGCCAAGGTCACCCGCCCCAGCGCCTGCAACTCCGCGGAGCAACTCCTCGTCCACCGCAGCATCGCCGAACAATTCCTCCCGTCCGTCGCCCGCGCCCTCCGCGCCAAAAATGTCGAACTCCGCTGCGACGCCGCCAGCGCTGCCATCCTGGTCGCCGTATCCACCTCCGATCTCCCAACTCCGGACTCCGAATCCGTCCCAGCAAGCTCGATTCCTTTCGTTCTAGCGAAGGAGGCAGATTTCAGCACCGAATTCCTCGACTACGTGATCGCCATCCGCGTCGTCGACTCCCTCGACCAGGCCATCGCGCTCATCAACCGCGACAGCTCCAGCCACAGCGACGCCATCGTCACCGCCGACGAACCCACCGCCCGCCGCTTCCTCGCCGAAGTCGACAGCGCCACCGTCTTCTGGAACGCGTCCACCCGCTTCAACGACGGCTTCGAATTCGGCTTCGGCGCCGAGATCGGCATCAGCACCGACCGCCTCCACGCCCGCGGCCCCATGGGCCTCCCCGAACTCTGCAGCTACAAATACCTCATCGAAGGCACCGGCCAGGTCCGCGGCTGAAGTTCCCATCGGAGCGGCGGTTTCCCCACCGCCGTCAGCCCCAGGCATCGCCGCCCCCTTCCGGTCCCCTCCGCGCCTAACCCCATCTGATCGCACCCCATGAAGCCCCAATCAGGGTCCTTCGCCGCCACGGTCTTCCTCAGCGTCGGCGTCGCCGGCTACGCTGTTTGGACCTACGTGGGCGGCGACGTCCAGCGCGCCCCGGTGCACCCGGCCATGGTCGCCGTTTTTAAAGAACACCGCGCCCTCATCACCACCCATGCCGCCGCCGCCGCGCTCGCGCTCCTGCTCGGCCCCTTTCAATTCCTCAATCGTCTGCGCGCCGCCCGTCCCCGCCTCCACCGCACCCTCGGCTACCTCTACCTCGTCCTCGGCGTCGCCATCGGCGGCGTCTCTGGCCTGCTCCTCGCCCGGCACTCCTTCGGCGGACTCGTCTCCCACCTCGGCTTCGGCCTCCTCGCCGTGCTCTGGCTCTTCACCGGCGTCATGGCCGTCATCGCCGCCAAAGCCCGCCGCTTCGCCGATCACCGCACGTGGATGGTCCGCAACTTCGCCCTCACCTTCGCCGCCGTCACCCTGCGCCTCTATCTCCCGCTGGGCTTTCTCTCCGGTTTGCGTTTCGAAGATTTGTATCCCGCCGTCGCGTGGCTCTGCTGGGTGCCCAACCTCCTCGTCGCCGAGTGGACCACGCTCCGCACTCGCACCGTCTGACGCCTCTCCGCCACTCGCATGAAACCCACCCGCTGGACCCGCCTCTCCACCCGCGACATCATCCGCGACCGCTGGGCCCGCCTCCGCGCCGACCGCGTCGAAATCGCCCCCGGCAAAATCCTCGACCCCTTTTACGTCCTCGAAGAACACGAGTGGATCCACGCCATCGCCTTCAACCGCGACCACCACGTCCTCCTCGTCCGCCAGTATCGTTATCCCGGTGACGCCTTCACGTGGGAACTCCCCGGCGGCATGGCCGACCCCGGCGAAGACCTCCTCACCGCCTGCCAACGCGAACTGCGCGAAGAAACCGGCGCGACCTCTATCCGCTGGCGCCACATCGCCTCGCCGTTCCCCAATCCCGCGCGCCAGACCAACCGCGTCCACGCTTACCTCGCCGAGGACGCCGCCATCACCGCACCGCCCCAGCTCGACGCCAGCGAATCCATCGAGTGCGCGTGGCACAGCATCCCCGCTACGCTCGCCCTCATCCGCTGCGGCGAATTCTCCCAAGCCAACCACATCGCCCTCTTTTACCTCACCCTCGACACCCTCGGCCGGATCACCCACCACCCCGCCTAATCGGTCTCTCCCGTCCGATGACGCCCACCTGATCGTTCTCGTTCCTCGTAATCGTTCTCGTTCTCTCCTTCCCATGCCCTCTCTCCCCCTCTCCCCCGCTCTCCTTCTCCCGATCTTCCGCCGTCTCCCCCTCTTCGCCCTCCTCGCGCTCCTCCCCGCCAGCGCCCTCCTCCCCGCCGCCGAGCCCGCACCCTCTCCCGCCGCCAGCGCCAAGCTCCGCCCCATCACCCCCGAAGACCTCTGGTCCGTCCGCCGCGCCGCCGCCCTCGATCTCTCCCCCGACGGCGCCCGCCTCGCCTTCACCGTTCAGGACTACGACCTCGCGAAAAATACCTCCGTCACCCACCTCTGGCTCCTCGACACCGCCCCCGGCGCCGTCGCTCGCCCGATCACCACCGCCGACAGCACCGACTCCGCCCCGCAGTGGTCCCCCGACGGCACGCGTCTCGCGTTCACCTCCAAGCGCGGCGCCGACGAATCCCCCGCGCTCTACGTCCTCCGCACCGACGGCGGCGAACCCGAAAAAATCCTCGAGCTCCCGCTCCCCATCTCTTCGCCCCGCTGGTTCCCCGACGGCCAGCGCATCCTTTTCGCCACGCGCACGCTCCCGCAGTTCGGCACCGACTTCGACGCGCTCCGCAAAGAACTGAAGAAACAAAAAGAGTCTAAGGTCTCCGCCAAGGTCACCGAAAACCGCGTCTACCGCTACTTCGACTCGTGGCAGACCGACGGTCACGCCTCGCGCCTCATGGTCGTCGACCTCGCCACCAAAAAAGTCACCGACCTCACTCCGCGCTGGGACCGCCGCTTCCTCTTCAACAACGAAAACCAGTTCGACCTCTCCCCCGACGGGAAACGCGTTGTCCTCTCCGCCGGCACCACGCCCCCGCCCTTCACCGCGCGCGAAAATTCCGATCTCTACCTCCTCTCCGTCGACGACCCGTCCGCCCCGTGGACCAACCTCACGACCGACAACCCCGAGGGCTCCGACACCAACCCCGTCTTCGCCCCCGACGGCCAATCGATCGTCTTCGGCCGTCGCGCCGGCCAAAACACCTTCTCCGTCTTCACTCGCCTCACGCGCCACCACCTCGCCGCCGCGCGCAATGAAACGCTCTCCCTCGGCGGCGCCGACCTCTCCCCGCAGGACTGGAAATTCTCCGCCGACGGCAAAACGGTCTTCTTCCTCGCCGAGGATCGCGGCTTCACCCGCGTCTTCCGCCTGACCGCCGAAGGCATTTCCGCCAAGCCCGCCGTAGTCTTCGGCACCGGCACCAGCTCATCCCTCGCCGTCGGCCGCACCGCGCTCTACGTCCTCAACCAAACCTTTTCCCGCCCCGACGAAGTGTTCGCCGTCGACCTCGCCACCAGCACCGCCGCCCAACGCACCCACCTCAACACCGCGCTCCTCACCGGCCTCGAGCTCGGCCGCGTCGAGCCCTACGCCTTCCCCGGCGCCGCCGGCGACACCGTCTCCGGCTGGCTGATCTATCCGCCCGCCTTCGACGCCAAGAAAAAATATCCGCTCCTCCAACTCATGCACGGCGGCCCGCATACCATGATTGGCGACGCCTGGTCCCCGCGCTGGAACGCCCACGTCTTCGCCGCCCCCGGCTACGTCGCCACCTGGGTCAACCGCCACGGCTCCACCGGCTACGGCGAGAAATTCGTCGGCTCCATCGACGCCGCCTGGGGCGACAAACC
>CANHJG010000058.1 GCA_947461205.1 Opitutia bacterium | reverse complement strand
GGCACGGCGAGGGAAAGGAAAATGAAGCTTGCGCTTGCCGGGGCGGCGAGTTTCTTCCGCTCCTCTGTCAGTTGCCGAGCTAGCTCAGTTGGTAGAGCAACGCTTTCGTAAAGCGTGGGTCATCGGTTCAATTCCGATGCTCGGCTCCAGTTTCCAGAACCCCGCGTGGCTTCACCGCCCGCGGGGTTTTTAGTTGTCCGAAATCCGGTCGTTACCGAGCCGACCCTGTAGTTTGCGGCGGAGCTTGAGTGCGGCAATGTCCTCGCGGAGCCGTTCGCTGAACAGTTCCAGCCGGCGACGCACGTCGAGCGTTTCGAGCAGTTTCTGTTTCAGCTTGGGGTCCTCGCACAGGCTGAAGGCGGCAATGTCGACGAAGGCCTCGGGGTCATCGACGGTCCGGAGGAACGCGGCCATCTCCCCGGGACCAGAGCCGCTGGAGGTGGAAAGCTTCAGCTTCAAGGCCAGCAGGCGCGCGAGCTCCCGGCGCAGCGGGGTGTTATCGTCGGCGCCGGGCTGGCTCGCCAGGGCGCGGATGCGGATGCGCCGGTAGGGTTCGTCGGTCACGATGCCGGCGATTTCGACACGGCAAAGGCCTTGGAGCAGCAGGTTGGACGTGCCGTTTTCGGCTTTTTGGCAGGCGCGGACAATCCCGATGGTTGCGATGCGATGGGGCGGTTCGAATTGTCCCGGTTCGTCGGCCCGGCGGGGATTCAGGCCGGCGACGGCGAACAGGCGGTTGGATGCCAGCACATCACGCAGCATGTGCCGGTAGCGCGGTTCGAAAATGTGGAGCGGCATCAGTGCCTGCGGAAAAAACGCGGTGTTCGGCAGCGTCATGACTGGCACCTCGTCGGGCACATTAATTTCCACGTCCATCGGCGGACCGTAGGTACTTAAGGTGGAAATTCAACTGCAGGACCCACTGGGACACGATTTCGTGCTCTTGCCCCGTAAAGTGCGCCACGAGTGGGACAGTCTGGCGTGAAGCCGACGCATTGGGTGGAGTTTGATGATACGCGATATGTTTTTTAACCGCTGGAGATCATCAACTAAAACCATTTTTATAATTCGGGGCACATGCATTGCTAGGGGGATATCATGAGTCGCATTCTTGGCATCGATCTAGGCACCACCAACTCCTGCATGGCCGTCATGGAAGGCGGAGAGCCCGTGGTTATTCCCAACGCTGAAGGCGCCCGCACTACCCCGTCGGTCGTCGCGTTCACGAAGACGGGCGAACGCTTGGTGGGACAGGCCGCGAAACGCCAGGCGGTCACCAACCCGCGCAATACCGTTTTCTCGGCGAAACGTCTGATCGGACGCAAGTTTTCCGAGGTGAGCGCCGAGGCGAAGAACATGCCGTTCAAGGTCGTCGAGGGCAAGAACGGCGACGCCTACATCGAGGTGCAATCCGGCGACAAGGCCGAGCAGTTCGCGCCGCAGCAGATTGCGGCATTCGTGCTCGGTAAACTCAAGGCCGACGCGGAGGCTTACCTCGGCGAAAAGGTCACGCAGGCGGTGATCACCGTTCCGGCCTATTTCAACGATTCCCAGCGTCAGGCGACGAAGGACGCCGGCAAGATTGCCGGCCTGGACGTCCTCCGGATCATCAACGAACCGACGGCCGCGTCCCTCGCCTACGGTCTCGACAAGAAGAAGGACGAGAAGATCGCCGTGTTCGATTTGGGCGGCGGCACGTTTGACGTGTCCGTGCTCGAAATCGGCGACGGCGTTTTTGAGGTCAAAGCCACCAACGGTGATACGCACCTCGGCGGCGACAATTGGGATGACGCGCTCATCGGCTGGCTCGTCGACACGTTTAAAAAAGAAAACGGCATCGATCTCCGCAAGGATCCGATGGCCCTGCAGCGTCTGAAGGAGGAGGCCGAGAAGGCCAAGATCGCGCTCTCGTCCACGCAGTCCGTGGACATCAATCTTCCGTTTATCACCGCGGATGCGTCCGGTCCGAAGCATCTCAACGTGCAACTCAGCCGTGCGAAGATGGAGCAAATCTGCGACCCGCTGTTCGAGCGCTGCCTCGCCCCGTTCAAGAGTTGCTTGAAGGATGCGGAACTCACGTCGGCGCAGATCGACGAACTCGTGCTCGTCGGCGGGATGACGCGCATGCCGAAGGTCGTGGAGATTGCCCACAAGCTCGGGGGCAAAGCCCCGCATCAGGGCGTCAATCCCGACGAAGTCGTCGCCATTGGCGCGGCCGTGCAGGGCGGCGTGCTCAAGGGCGAAGTCCGGGACGTGCTGCTGCTCGACGTCACGCCGCTCACGCTCGGCATTGAGACGGCGGGCCAGGTGGCCACGCCGATGATCCCGCGCAACACGACGATTCCGTCGAAGAAGACGCAGACGTTCTCCACGTACAGCGATAACCAGCCCGGGGTTGAAATCGTCGTGATTCAGGGCGAGCGCCCGATGTCCCGCGACAACAAGACGCTTGGCACCTTCAAGCTCGATGGCATCCCGCCCGCCCCGCGCGGCGCGCCGCAAATCGAAGTCACCTTTGACATCGATGCGAACGGCATCCTCCACGTCTCGGCCAAAGATCTCGGCACGGGCAAGGACCAGAAGATCACCATCCAGGGTTCGTCCGGCCTCTCGAAAGAAGAAGTCGAGAAGATGACCAAGGAGGCCGAACTCCACGCCGAGGAAGACCGCAAGCGCAAGGAGGCCGTCGAGACGAAGAATCAGCTCGATTCCACGATTTACCAGCTGGAGAAAACGCTGAAAGATTCCGGCGACAAGCTTCCGGCGGAGTTGAAATCCAAGTTCGAGACCGCCATTGCCGACGCGAAGAAGGATCTCGAGAGCAATGATGGCGCGCGCATGAAAGCCGCGGCGGAAAAACTCACCGCCATCGGCGGCGAGCTCTATGCCGAGGCGCAGAAAGCGGCGCAGGCCGCGGGCGCGACGGCCGGAGCGGGCCCTGCCGACGCGGGCGCAGAGGCAAAGTCCGAAGGCTCCACGAAGAAAACCGAGAAGAAGGCCGACGTCGTCGATGCCGACTTCGAGGTCGTCGACGACAACACCAAGAAGAAATAACTTTCAGCCCAGGGTGGGCCCGCCGCGATTTTTTCGCAGTGGGCTCGCTTGGTCGAAAACCTAAAAACAGCCACCTCTAGTCCAGAAATAACCCAACCACATATGGCCAACGTCAAAATCAAACCCATCGGTGATCGTGTTCTCGTCGAGCACATCGAAGAAAAAGAACAAGTCCGCGGCGGAATCATCATTCCGGACAGCGCCAAAGAAAAACCGCAGGAGGCGAAAGTCATCGCCCTCGGCACCGGCAAGAAGGGCGAGGACGGCAAGATGTCCACCTTCGAAGTCAAAGTCGGCGACAAGGTGCTCATCAGCAAATACGGCGGCACCGAAGTGAAGATCGACGACAAGAAATACACCCTCGTGCGCGAAGACGACATCCTCGGCATCATCGCCTGAGCCTGCTTCCGCCCTCCCTCCTCAACCGCTCAATAACTATATAATCACATGGCAGCTAAACAACTCATCTTCGACGAGACCGCTCGTCAGAAAATCCTCCGCGGCGTCGAACTTCTCTCGAAGGCCGTCAAAGTCACCCTCGGCCCCAAGGGCCGCAATGTCGTTATCGACAAGAAATTCGGCTCCCCGACCGTCACCAAGGACGGCGTGACCGTCGCCAAGGAAGTCGAGCTTCCCGATCCCTACGAGAATATGGGCGCCCAGATGGTGAAGGAAGTCGCTTCCAAGACCTCCGACGCTGCCGGCGACGGCACCACGACCGCGACCGTCCTCGCTGAGGGCATCTACCGCGAGGGTCTCAAGAACGTCACCGCCGGATCGAACCCGATCTTCCTCAAGCGCGGCATCGACAAAGCCGTTGACGCGGCGGTCAAGGAACTCGCCCGCATTTCCAAGAAGGTCTCCGACCGCGAGGAAATCCGCCAAGTCGCCACCGTCTCCGCCAACTGGGATGACGAGATCGGCAACATCATCGCCGATGCCATGGACAAGGTCGGCAAGGACGGCACCATCACGGTCGAAGAGAACAAGTCGATCGAGACCACCCTCGACGTCGTCGAAGGCATGCAGTTCGACAAGGGCTATCTCTCGCCCTACTTCACGACCAACGCGGAAGCCCAAGAGGCCGTTCTCGAGGACGCCTACGTGCTCATCCACGAGAAGAAGATCTCGAACCTCCAAGAGTTCCTTCCCCTTCTCCAGGTTGTCGCCAAGAGCGGCAAGCCCCTCCTCGTCATCGCCGAGGAAGTTGAAGGCGAAGCCCTCGCGGCCCTCGTCGTGAACAAGATCCGCGGCACGATCAACGTGTGCGCCGTCAAAGCCCCGGGCTTCGGCGACCGCCGCAAGGCCATGCTCGAGGACATCGCTGTCCTCACCGGCGGCCGCTGCATCACGGACGATCTCGGCCTCAAGCTCGAGAACCTCCAGATCAGCGACCTCGGCCGCGCCAAGCGCATCGTCGTCGACAAGGAGAACACCACCATCGTCGAGGGTTCCGGCAAGTCGTCCGAGATCCAAGGCCGGGTGAAGCAGATCCGTCGCCAGATCGACGAGACCACGTCCGACTACGATCGCGAGAAGCTCCAGGAGCGTCTCGCCAAGTTGGCCGGCGGTGTCGCCGTCATCAACGTCGGTGCGTCCACCGAAGTCGAAATGAAGGAAAAGAAGGCCCGCGTCGAAGACGCTCTCCACGCCACCCGCGCTGCGGTGGAAGAGGGCATCGTCGCCGGCGGCGGCGTCGCGCTGCTCCGCACCGCGAAGGCCATCGACGCTCTTGTCCTCGAGGGCGACGAGAAGATCGGTTCCCAGATCGTGCGTCGCGCGATCGAGCACCCGATCCGCATGCTCTGCTCGAACGCCGGGGTTGAAGGCGCGGTTGTCGTCGGCGAAGTTCTCGCCGGCAAGGGCAACTTCGGCTACAACGTCGCGACCGACAAGTATGAGGACCTCGTCAAGGCCGGCGTGGTTGACCCGACGAAGGTCACCCGCACCGCGCTGCAAAACGCGGCTTCGATCGCCGGTCTGCTCCTGACGACCGAGTGCATGATCACCGAGATCCCGGAGAAGAAAGAAGCTCCCGGCGGCGGCGGCCATGGTCACGGCGGCGGCGGCGGCGGCATGGATTACTAAGCTAAAGTCCGCGCGGAGTTATCTCCGCTCGTTTTTGAAAAAGGCGCCCCGCGAAAGCGGAGCGCCTTTTTTGTTTTGGCGGCGGCGGCGAATTTCCCCCCGGCCGTAAGAGCCGCGACGAAGGCCGACACGGTGATCGCCAACGGGGCCGAATGCGCACCGTGGTTGCGCCAGGACGCCGTCGTTTATGGAGCGGCATGCCGCCGCGATGGTCCGGGGCACGCAACTCGCGATCGAGGCCTTGGGAGCCACGTCCGGAATTGTCGGGATCAAAGCCAGGAACCGGCACGCCATCGAAACGGTCGAGGCGGCCTGCCGCGGCACCGCCGTGCGCGCCCATTTGTTCGGCGATGACTATCCGGCGGGCGACGAATTCGATCCGGTTTACACCCCGACCGGCCGGCTGATTCCGCCGACTGGCATTCCGAGCCAAGTCGGCGTCGCCGGCTGCAACATCGAAACCTGCTTCAATATCGCGGCGCCCGTGGAAGGCCGCACGGTGACCCGCCAGACGCGGACCATCGCCGGGAGCGGTGCGGGAGCCGAAAACACTGGCCGTGCCGATCGGCATCCTGCGGCGCGCCTGCATCGCGGCGGCGAGCGGACCGACGGACACCGATCCGGTGGGGTGCCTCGGCGGCATGCTCATGGGCGAGACGACGTATAACCTCGACCGACCGATCACGAAGACGACCGGCGGCGTGATTGCGCGTGCGCATCGCGTCATCGCGCGCCGGCTGCGGTCGCGGTCGATTGGTACCGGCAAAGACAGGGTACCGGTCGCGGGCGATGCGTCCGGCGTGAAAAGCTCGGTGGACGCCGGAGCCCAGGCGGCGGACGCTGCCTGATCGATCGGATCGGGATCACCCGCATCCACCCCGATGTGATCATCGCGCGCGGCTGCACCTCGGTCGCACCGCCGAGCGGACCCGGGGAATCCTCGAGTCGTTGAATGTCGCCCCGTTGATCCGCGCCGCCGATGCCGGCGCGAAGCGTGCGCCCGTGCAGTTGCACGAGGTGCGCGTCGCGCTGGCGTTCGGCGGCAAGGCTTTTGTGACTATGATCGGCGACATCGCCGCCGTGCGGACCGCCGTGCCCGCCGCTCGCGCGGTGATCGCCGCCGCCGGCATGCTCGTCGACGCGGTGGTCATCGCCCGGCCTATCCGGATGTCGTCCGCGAAGTGATCTGAACCGGGTGTCGTGCGCAGCACCGCCTCGACTTCCGTGGATGGGCCGGATCAGTTGGAGCCATGGAAGTGATTTTTCTTGGCACGGGCACGTCGCAGGGCGTGCCCATGATCGCGTGTGAGTGCGCCGTGTGCGTGTCGGACGATCCGCGCAACCGCCGCACGCGCGCCGCCATTCACGTGGTGATGGACGGGCTCCACGTGCAGGTGGACGCGCCGCCGGAATTCCGGCTGCAGTGTCTGCGGGAAAAAATCCGCCGGCTCGACGTCTTTATCCTGACGCACGGCCATGCCGATCATGTGGCGGGCATGGACGATCTGCGGCGCTTTTGCGACCTGATCGGCGGCCATGCGCTCACGGTCTATTCGACCGAGGAGGGGATGGGCCGCGTGCTGTCGATGTATCCTTACGCGATGGCCGAGCGGCCGATCGCGAAAGGCTATGCGGCGTTCAAGCTCTTAACCATGCCGACGCTGCTCGACTTGCCGGAGGGGACGATTCACTCGACGCTGCTCCCGCACGGCGGGGTCAATACCCTCGGTCTCGTCTTCACCGAGCGCAGCAGCGGGAAAAAATTCGTCTACTACACCGACTGCAAACGGGTGCCCCGGGAGGGCGTGGAATTTGCGCGCGGTGCCGACATCCTCGTGCTCGACGGTCTGCGGCCGGAGCCGCACCCCTCGCACCTGTCTATCGCGGAGGCTTGCGCCGCCGCCGCGGAGATCGGTGCGCCGCAGACTTGGCTGACGCATCTAACGCATCACACCGACCACGGCCCGGCCGAGGCGGCGCTGCCGGGCGGAATCAAATTTGCCTACGACGGCCTGCGGCTTTCGCTCTGATCACGAGGCGGGCGTCGGCGAACCCGCGCGTTTCTTCGCCGGCACGGCTGATCCGCCTTCTAATTTTTTTTCGCGCGGAACCGGGGCTTGTCATGGGCGTCCTTCGTGCCACCAATCGCCCGTTAGGTCCCTTTCTTCTGTCATGAATCGCCTGAAAATCCCGCTCATCATCGTCGCCAGCCTGGCGTCGCTCGTCCTGCTTGCAGTCATTCTCGCCTTCACCCCCTGGGTGCAAACGTGGGCGGTACGGCGGGCCCTCAGCGGCCAGCCGGGACTCAGCCTCGAAATCGGCCACGTGGCGGCGGGGCTGACCTCGGCCGAAGTGCGCGATGTGCGTGTGGTGCAGGACGGCACGATCGTGAGCGTGAAGGAAATTACCGCGGCTTACTCGGCGACCGACTATTTTTCCGGGAAGAAAATTAACGTGAGCAAGGTCGTCGTGCGCGGCGTTGAGGTCGATGCACGTAAACCTGCGGCCAAGCCGGCCACGCCGCCGGCCGCTGCGGCCCTCGCGCCCTTCGCCGGTGTCCTCAATGCCATCAAGCTCCCGGGCGAGGTTCGGCTCGGCCGCATCGAGGGGGACGCCAAGGTGCTGCTGCCCGACAGCCAGAGTGCGGCGCTTAAGCTTGAAGGCGGCGGGTTCGCGCCCGGCCAGTTCGGCACGCTGACCTGGGCCGTCACGTTCGCTGATTCACGGAAAGACGCGCCGCTCACCGCCGCCCAGGCGAACGGTGAGGTGAAATTGCGTACGACGGCGGATCTGCGGATTGATGTGATCGACGTGGTCGCCGACGCCGGTGTGACCGGCCCGGGCCTGCCGGCGGATCGCGTCAAACTGAATTTGAAACTGGAACAGCCCGCCGCCACGGCCGGCGAGAGTATCGTCGCCCGGGTCTCGCTGGTCCGCGGCACCGCGGTCGAGCCGTTGCTCAACGCCAAGGTCGACTACGCGGCCGGCCAGCCCGTCATGAGCGGGGTCTGGGATCTCGCGGTGCGCAGCGAACAGCTCGCTGCCGTGCTGGCGGGCTTCGGGCTGCCCGAGGTGGCGTTGGCGGGGAAGGGGCGCTTCACCTACGATCTCGATTCCGGCGCCGCGACGACGGCGGGCGAAGTGACCGGCAAGATTTCCCGCCTGGAAAAACTCGGCGCCGAACTCGCCGCCATCGGGCCCCTCCAGGTGCGCGCGGCGTTCGAAGGCGGCAGCTCCAAGGAGTCCGCGCAGCTGGGCCGCCTCGAGTTCGAGGTCGCCGCCGAGGACGGTCGGAAGTTCGTTACGGTCGCTGCGCAGCAAAAACTGTCCTTCACTTTCAAAGACAAGCGCCTCACGCCCGAACGCCCGGGCGCGGAGCTCGCGCGCGTTTCGCTCATCGCCGTTCCGCTCGGGTGGGCGCAGCCGATGGTGAAGCCACGTACGATCACGGGTGACCTCTCCGGCGTTTTCGTCGTCAATGCCGAGCTCGATGGCAGCCGCGTCACGCTCACCACGGCGGAGGCGCTCACGCTCCGCGCGGTGACGCTGAAGGAAGGCGACAAGGCCCTCGTCGATCGCTTGACCCTCGCGGTGAGCCCGAGTGTCGACTATACGCCCACGCGCGTGATCGCCGAGCTGGCGAAGCTCGCTCTGTCCACCCCGGACGGCGACACCGTGGGCGGCGCACTCTCTGCCGAGATCGCGCTGCCCGCCGCCGGCAGCACCGCCAAGCCCGTCACCGCCTTCGCAGCGCAGTTGCAGGGCAGGCTGGTCGCGCTTACCAAGCCTTATCTTCCTGCCGAAGTCGGCCGATTGACTCTGTCCGTGAACGCCAAGGGCCGGCACGACGGCGTGACGGTCCAGATCGCGACGCTCGCCGCAAAGATCGACCGCGAGGGTGGGGTGGTGCTGGCGTCCGTGGAGGCCTTGCAGCCGATCACCCTCGATCTCGCGAAACAACAGCCCGGCGTGCCCAACGCCGCCGCACCCGCGCTCCGCGTGAAGTGGGGCGAGATCCCCCTCGTTTGGGCGCAGGGTTACGTGGCGAAGTCGAAGTTCGCCGGCCAGCTCGCGGCGGGCACCCTCGAGGTGGTCATGCTGGGGGCCGATGCCGCCGAGGTGCGCGCCGTCGAAGCCATTTCTGCCCGCGGCGTCAGCGTGGAGCTGGACAACCAGCCGTTGCTCCGCGACGCCGATTTCTCCACCGATCTCCTCGCCACCTGGAAGGGCGGCACGCTGTTCGCCGACGTGAAGCGGCTCGAACTGAAGCAGGGTAAGACCTCCGTGCTGACCGCCTCGGTCAACGGCGAGGCCACGCCACCCACCGCCGGCAAAAACAAGACTCTCGTGGCTAAGGGCCGTGGCCAGATCGACGCTGATTTTTCGGCGCTCGCCCAACAGCCTGCGCTAGCCGCCCAACTCCCGGTGATCCGCGGCTCGGTCAGTGCGAAATTCGAGGGCACGATGAACAACGGGGTGGACGGTAAGGTGACCATCACCGCCAAGAATCTCGTTGCCCGCCAGGGCGCGCTTGCTCTCGGCTCGATGGACCTCGGGATCGAGGCGAAACTCGACGCGACGAACTCGGGCGTGGTGCGTATCCCGCTCGTTGTGACCAAAGACAACCGCCGTTCCGACCTCCTGCTGGAAGGCAAGGTAGGCATGAAGCCCGGTCTCGTTTCCTTCGAGGGCAAGGTCACGGGCGACCAATTGATGATCGACGACCTGCAGGCGTTTTCTGCGCTCAGCGCGCCGCCCCCGGTCGATCCGAAGGCCCTGACTCCCCCTGTTACCGGTCCTAAGCCCCCGACGGCACCGACCCCGCGTCCCGCCGCGCCGGGCACTTCGCGGGTCGCCACAACGTCCTCCACCGCCCGACCCGCGGGCCCCGTGAAGGATACCACGCCGGTCTGGGCCGGCTTGGCGGGCCGCATCGACGTTAATCTCAAGTCGATCAAGCAGGGCGCGGCGAACGCGCTCACCGGGTTCAACGGCGCGTTCTCCGCGCGGGAAGACCGCCTCGCGGTCGAAAACATCTCCGGCCAGATCAACGGTAATCCCTTCAAGGTGATCGCACTGCTTAACTTCGACCTCAAGCAAGCCCGCCCCTATGCGCTCTCCGGCAGTGTCGACCTGCCTCGCCTCGATGTGGGGGACATCTTGAAGAAGGCCAATCCGGCTGACCCGGCGGCCTTGGAGACCGTGGTCTCGATTGCCGCCAAGTTCAGCGGGACGGCCCTCAATCTCGCGGAGTTGCAGGATCGCGCGATCGGCACCTTCGAGTTCAAGGGCTCCAAGGGGGTGTTGCGCGCCCTGAATCAGAAAGCCCAGTCGGCCTCGAATACGGCGACGGCTGTGTCCATCGGCGCCAGTCTGCTCGGCGCCGCCCTCGGCGGCAGAGCCCAGGGGATCGGCGACAAGATCGCCGGCGGAGCCGCCGATGCGGCCGAACTCGCGCGACTGCTGAAGGACATGCCCTTCGACAGCGTCGTTATTCAGGGCGAACGTGTGTCCGACGGCACCTTGTCCTTGAAGTCATTGGAGTTTCTTTCCCCCGAAGTGCACCTGACCGGCAGCGGTCGCGTGGACATGCGCCCGGGCGTGCCCCTCGAAAAGAGTCCGTTGGCGCTCCAGCTTCAGCTGGCGGGCAAGAACCGGGTCGCCGGCGCGCTCGACAAGCTGCGCCAGTTGGACGGCCGGAAGGACGCCAAGGATTTCTACCTGATGCAGACGCCTTTTAGTCTCAGTGGCACGGTGGAAAAGCCCGATTCGTCGGAGTTCTGGAAGAGCATCACGCTGAACACGGCTTCGTCGTTCCTGCGTTAACGCCTCCACCGAACTCACACGCGCTTTGCCGTGGGGCCGGCCGGAGATTTCCCGCGGCCCTCTTTTGTGTCATCACCCGGCGTTTGGGGAATTGGCGCTTGATTTAATCCCTACTTATCTAATGTAGATTAACTCACTTCCTCGATGAAGCTCTCCAAGAAAGGCGAATACGCGCTCCGCTCGCTCATCAATCTCGGCCTCGCCGCGGAGGTGGGGCGCTCGCTCGTGCAGGTCTCCGAGTTGGCCGAGAGCGAGCAGCTCCCGGTCAAGTTTCTGGAGCAGATTATGCAGGCGCTGAAGGAGGCCGGGTTCGTGGAGAGCAAGCGCGGCAAGTTCGGCGGCTACCGCCTCGCGAAGCCTGCCGGCAAGATCCCCATCGGCCAGGTCGTTCGCGTCATCGATGGTCCGCTCGCTCCGATCGGTTGCGTCAGTCAAACTGCCTATGAGAAATGCACGTGCCCCGACGAGGCGCACTGCGGCCTGCGCATGCTGATGCTCGATGTGCGCAACGCCATCGCCGGTATCCTCGACCGTTACACCCTCGCCGATGTCGTCGAGGTCACGCTCCGCAAGCTCCGCCGCAACCAGGTGCCGCTGCCGTTTTCACCCGAGGCCGCCACCACCTCGGCGCCGGTGAGGCTCCCGGCCCGCCACGCCCGCAAACTTGCCCGGCGTGCCGGCGTCGCCCGCCTCGACGCCACCGAAGGGGTCATCCACCAGCTCCTCGGCGACTACGCGATCTGACCCGATCCGCGGCGTCGGTTCTCGCCCGGCTGCCCCGCGCCCATGGCCCCTCTCTCCCGACTATGACCCCAGTAAAATGTTTCCTCGGCGCGCTGGCGCTCGCGTTTGCCTCCCTTGCTTCGGCCAAGACCATCGAGTTGCTCAATGTCTCCTACGACCCGACGCGGGAGTTCTATGCCGAGTTCAATAAGGCCTTCGCCGCCCATTGGCAGGCCCAGACCGGCGACACCGTCGTCGTGAAGCAGTCGCATGGCGGTTCCGGCAAACAGGCCCGATCCGTCATCGACGGCCTCCAGGCCGACGTTGTCACGCTCGCGCTCGGCGAGGACGTCGACGCGCTCCACGAACGGGCCAAGCTCATCCCCGCCGACTGGCAAACCCGCCTGCCGAAAAACTCCGCGCCCTACACGAGCACGATTGTGTTCCTCGTGCGCGCCGGCAACCCGAAGAAAATCAAGGACTGGGACGACCTCGTGAAACCCGGCGTCGCCGTCATCACACCGAACCCGAAGACCTCCGGCGGAGCGCGGTGGAACTATCTTGCGGCGTGGGAATATGCCCGCCGCCAGGCCGGGGGCGACGACGCCAAGGCGAAGGACTTCATCAAGCGGCTCTTCAAAAACGTGCCCGTCCTCGATTCCGGCGCACGCGGTTCGACGACGACTTTCGTGCAACGCGGCGTCGGTGACGTGCTGCTCGCGTGGGAGAACGAGGCCTATCTCGCCCGCAAGGAATTTGGCCAGGACAAGTTCGAGATCGTCGTGCCGGCCCTGAGCATTCTGGCCGAGCCGTCGGTCACGGTCGTGGACCAAGTAGCGAAGAAGAAAGGCACCGAGGTCGTCGCAAGAGCTTATCTCGACTACCTCTATTCCGACGCGGGGCAGGACATCGCGGGCCGCCATTTCTACCGACCGACTGGCGTCGCCGCCGTCGCGAAATATGCCGGCGTTTTCCCGAAACTTCAGCTCTTCACCATCGATGAAGCGTTCGGCGGTTGGGCCAAAGCCACGAAGGCCCACTTTTTGGATAACGGCAGCTTTGATCAGATTTATCTGACCAAATAAACCGCCGCTCGCATGCTGCCACCTCGCCCATCCTTGCCCGTTGACTCGCTGGTCGACCTGACCCCCGCCGCCCTGGATTTGCTCTCCGCTGTCCGCCACGATCGCGTCGCCCCGGCTCCGATTCCCTGATGTCCTTCCTGCGCAGAGAACGTTCTGTCCTCCCCGGCTTCGGCCTGTCGCTCGGGTTCACCTTGTTTTACCTCGGACTCATCGTGTTGATCCCGCTGTCTGCGGCGTTTATCAAGACCGCGGGCATGAGTTGGGACGAGTTTGTCGCGGCCGTGTGGTCGCCCCGCGTGATTGCGTCGTATCGGCTGAGTTTCTTGGCGTCCTTCGCCGCCGCCTCGGTCAACGCCGTCTTCGGTCTACTCGTCGCGTGGGTGCTCGTGCGCTACCCGTTTCCTGGCAAACGCATCGTCGACGCTTTGGTGGATTTGCCGTTTGCGTTGCCGACCGCCGTCGCCGGTATCGCGCTCTCGGCGATCTATTCGAAGAACGGCTGGGTCGGGCAGTGGCTCGAACCGCACGGCCTAAAAATCGCCTACACCGAAATCGGCGTCTTCCTCGCTCTCACGTTTATCGGCCTGCCGTTCGTCGTGCGCACGCTGCAACCGGTGCTGGAGGAACTGGAACCCGAGTTGGAGGAAGCGTCCGCGAGCCTTGGCGCCAACCGTTGGCAGACGGTCACGCGCGTGATTTTGCCCGAGTTGCTCCCACCGCTCATCACGGGCTTCGCGCTGGCTTTCGCCCGGGCGCTGGGCGAATACGGCTCCGTCGTCTTCATCTCCGGCAACATGCCGATGCGCACCGAGATCACGCCGCTGCTCATCATCACCAAGCTGGAGCAATACGATTACCACGGCGCGACCGCCCTCGCGGTCGTCATGCTCGTCGCGTCGTTTTGCCTGCTGCTCGTGATCAACCTGCTGCAGAAATGGAGCCGCCGTTACTACCGCGTATGACGAAACCGTCCTTCGACTTCCGCGCCCGCCCCCTTTCTAGTTTTCGCCCCTCCCGCTGATTCATGGCCGCCGCCATTTCCACCACTCTGTCGCATCATACGTCGCACGCTGCGGTCCAGCGGGCGACGCACGATCCCAGGTGGGTCCGTTGGACGCTGACGACGGTCGCGCTGCTGTTCCTCGGGTGTTTTCTCGCGCTGCCGCTCGCCGCCGTATTCGCCGAGGCCCTGCGGCGCGGTTTCGGCGCGTATTTTTCCGCCTTCGCGGAGTCTGATGCGCTGGCGTCGATCCGCCTCACGCTCCTCGCCGCCGCCATTTCCGTGCCGGCCAACCTCGGGTTCGGGGTCGCCGCAGCTTGGTGTATCGCGAAGTTCAATTTTCCCGGCAAGAGCGTTCTCATTACGCTGATTGATCTGCCCTTCGCGGTCTCGCCGGTTATCTCCGGCCTCATTTACGTCCTGGTCTTTGGACTGCAGGGGTGGTGGGGGGCGTGGCTGATCGAGCACGACCTGAAGGTCATCTTTGCCGTGCCCGGCATCGTGCTCGCGACGACGTTCGTCACGTTTCCCTTTGTCGCTCGCGAACTCATCCCGCTCATGCAGGCGCAGGGCAGCGACGAGGAGCTGGCCGCGCTCACGCTCGGCGCGAACGGCTGGCAGATTTTCTGGCGCGTGACCGTCCCCAATATCAAATGGGGCCTCCTCTACGGCATCATCCTCTGCAACGCCCGCGCGATGGGCGAATTCGGGGCCGTCTCCGTCGTGAGCGGCCACATCCGCGGCGAGACGAATACGATGCCGCTGCAGGTGGAAATTCTCTATAACGAATACAATTTCGTCGGCGCCTTCGCCGTCGCCTCGGCGCTTGCCCTCCTCGCGATTGTCACCCTGGTCCTGAAAGCGCTGGTCGAATGGCGCCACGCGCAGGCGCGCGCATCGTGATTTTCCCCTCCCCGCCATGAGCATTCAGGCCACCAATATCCGTAAGACGTTCGGGACCGTGACGGTCCTGGGCGGCGTCGACCTCACGGTGCCGCGCGGTAAACTCGTCGCCCTGCTCGGCCCCTCGGGCTCGGGTAAGACGACGCTGCTGCGCATCATCGCCGGGCTGGAGCACGCCGACCCCGGCAGCGGGCAGATCCACTTTCACGGCGAAGACGTGACGAAGGTCCCCGCCGGCAAGCGCAAGGTCGGTTTCGTGTTCCAGCACTATGCGCTGTTCCGCCACATGACGGTGTTTGAGAACATTGCCTTTGGCCTCACCATTTTGCCCCGGCGGGATCGTCCGGCCGGCTCAGCGATCGCCGACCGCGTGCACGCGCTGCTCAAACTCGTCCAGCTGGAAGGCCTCGACGCCCGCTACCCGACGCAGCTTTCCGGGGGCCAGCGCCAGCGGGTCGCACTCGCCCGCGCGCTCGCCGTCGAGCCCCGCGTGCTCCTGCTGGACGAACCGTTCGGGGCGCTCGACGCCAAGGTCCGCAAAGAGCTGCGCCGCTGGCTCCGCAAGTTTCACGACGAGATCCACCTCACGACGGTGTTCGTCACGCACGACCAGGAGGAGGCGCTCGAGATCGCCGACGAGGTCGTGGTCATGAACAACGCCCGGATCGAACAGGTCGGGACGCCGCAGGAGGTTTACGACCGCCCGGCGTCCCCGTTTGTGTATCAGTTTCTAGGTAACGTGAACGTGCTCCGCGCGCAGGCCCTCGCCGGGGCCGGCGTGCCCGGGGCGAATCCCGCCGCGCTGGAGGCCGAAGGCAACCTGTACGTGCGGCCGCACGATGTGGCCGTGGCGCCGCATGACCCCCGGTCGCCCGGGCTCGTCGCGGTCCTGCGCTATATCCACGCGGCCGGGCCGCAGGCGCGACTTACGCTTGAGCAAATCCAGTCGCGCGCCACCGTCGAGGTCGAGGTCTCCCGTTCGGAACTCGCGACGCTCGGCCTCAAGGTCGGCGATCTCGCCACGCTCCGCCTGCGGCAGGGCCGCTCGTTCGACGCCGACTACGCTATTTAACTCCGAAACCCAAATCTCAACCACCCCATCCCTTCATGGCCAAAATATACAACGACATCACCGAAACGATCGGCAATACGCCCCTCGTTCGTCTCAATCGGACGGCCGCGGCCCACGGGGCCCACGCGGAAATCCTCCTCAAGCTTGAGTTCTTCAATCCGCTGTCGTCCATCAAGGACCGCATCGGGTTTTCGATGATCGAGGACGGCATCAAGTCCGGCAAGATCACCAAGGATACCGTGCTGATCGAGCCCACGTCCGGCAACACCGGCATCGCGCTGGCGTTCGTGGCCGCGGCCAAGGGGATCAAACTGATCCTCACGATGCCTGAGACGATGACGGTGGAGCGCCGCAAGATGCTTAAAATCCTCGGCGCGCGCCTCATTCTGACCGAGGGGCCGAAGGGGATGAAAGGGGCCATCGCCAAGGCCGAGGAACTCGCGGCCAAGATCCCGCACGCGCTCATTCTTCAGCAGTTTTCGAATCCGGCGAACCCCGCCGTCCACCGGCGCACAACCGCGGAGGAAATCTGGCGCGATACCGACGGCAAGGTGGACATCGTCGTCTCCGGGATCGGGACCGGCGGCACCATCACCGGCGTCGGCGAGGTGCTGAAGGCGCGCAAGCCTTCCGTGAAAATCATCGCCGTCGAGCCGGATGCCTCACCGGTCCTTTCCGGCGGCGCGCCCGGTCCGCACAAGTTGCAGGGCATCGGCGCCGGCTTTGTCCCCGGCGTGCTGAACACCAAGATCTACGACGAAGTGATCCGCGTGAAAGAGGCCGACTCCGGTCCGGTGAGCAAACAGGTCAACGCCCTTGACGGGATCGCGGTGGGCATCTCCTCCGGCGCTGCGGTGTGGGCTGCGCTGCAACTGGCGAAACGGCCCGAGAATAAGGGCAAGCAGATCGTCGTGATCATTGCGTCGAGCAGCGAGCGTTATCTCTCGTCGTGGCTCTTCGCCGACGTGAGCGCCGAGAGCGATTCGCTCGACGATCTCATTCCGGCGACGGCTCCGGGCGCCTGATTACACGCGCCCGGCGCAAGCGCGTCGCGACTACTCCCAAGGTGGTTCGCCTTTTGCCGGCGGACCACCTTTTTTATTTTTCGCCGTCCGCCCGCTGTCCGGCGCGGAACCAGCGGAAGAAACTCAGGCCGAAAGCGGCGAGGGCAACGCCCATGCCGGCGGTCTTCATCATGACTCCGGCGAGGAGTTGGTCGGCGGCGGCAGTGAAGTTGGCGAAAAGGCGCGGAGCGTATTCGTAGGTGGGGTAAAGAATGTCCCCGGAAAACGTAATATAGGCGAAGATCGGGGTCATGGCGATCAGCACGGCGAGCAGGTAGAGCATCTGGGCGCCGTAGCCGACCGGTGGAAACGTGCGGGACGGACTGAGCAACGGCCACCAGTAGAACAGGGCGGCGCCGAAGAACGTGAGGTGTTCGCCCACGTGGATGAGTTTGTTTTGCAGGGCCCAGTCGTAGAGGGACGGGGCATGCCACGCGCTGATGACCAGGGTGTAGAGGAGGGCGCACGAGACCGGGTGGGTGAGGAGACGGCCCGCGCCGCGCAGGCGGGGTTTCGCCAGCACGGTATCGACCATCCAGTGGGGGAGTCCGAGCAGAAAAAAGATCGCGGCGGGGTAGACCAGCAACTGGTGCTGGAGCATATGGGCGCTGAAGAGAAAGCGTTCGCCGATTTGATCGAGCGGCGAACCTACGGCGAGGTAGAACACGATCAGGCTGCTGTAGAACCACCCGGCCTGCGCGCGCGGATAGGCCGTGTCGGCCGCCAGCGGGGTGCCGCGAGCGGCCGTCGCCGCGATGAGGCGGGCGCGAAGGGGGCCAGCCAGCACCGCCCAAAGCCAACCGAGGAGGACCAGACCTCCGACGAGGTAGGGTTCATTGTGCCAGTGGGTCCAGTCGATCATGGAAAAAAGAAAGGCGGCCCGAAGGCCGCCTGGGTCGCAAAATAATTGTGTCCAGACGGACCGGGCTCAGGTCGGCAACGGGATGCTGGCCTCCGCAGAAAACAGCGTGAGGAGCGCCCACATCGTGCCGCCGGCGAGGACGAGGCCGATGAAAAAAAGGATCGTGCAGAACGGTTTGTCCCACCGCAGATGCATGAAGTAGAAGATGACAAACATGAACTTCACGGTGGAGAGCACGACGAGCATCGTGATGATCAGCCATTTCGCGAAGGGCAGATAAACACCGATGATTTCGACGCCGGTGATGACCGCGAGGAGCATCGCGATCTGGACGTAGATTTGGTATTTGCTGACGTCGTGCGCGTGATCGTGCTCGGCGGCGGGGGCGTGAGAGGCGGTGGCGCTCATGGGGGGATCGGGTAAGGATTATTTCAAATACTCGAGCAGGTAGACGGCCGTGAAGATCACGATCCAGACGATGTCGACGAAGTGCCAGTAAAGGCCCATCGACTCGACGTCGATCGCGTGTTTCTCGTTGAAGTCCACCGCGCCGGCGGTGCGGGCGAAGGCGACCAAAATTCCCGTGCTGACCAAGGTTCCGGCGAGGGCGAGGAACTCAGCCTTGAAGAAGTGGCCGAGGGCGGCGCCGAAGGACGGCTCAACTTGGAGGGCGTGCACGAGACCGAGGGTGGCCTTGAGGGACAGGAGGAGGGCGGCGAGCAGCACGACGACGTGGACCAGATTTTTTCCAAACCAAGGCCGGTCGGAGTCGGCGGGCTTAAACGAGCGCACGTACATGAGGCTCAGCCAAAGGACACCGATGGCGACGTGACAGCCGTGTGTGCCGGTCAGCGTGTAAAAGGTGGTTCCGAGGAGGCTGTTCGAGAGCGTCATCTTCTTCTCGAGGACGAAGTGGTTAAACTCGTAGACTTGGCACCCGAGGAAGATCATGCCGAAGAGGATCGTGGCGAGCAGTGACCAGCGGCAGCTCTTGACGTTGTTCTTCTGGATCGCGGTGACGGCCAGGGCCATCATCAGCGAGGACATGAGGAGGATGAAGGTGGAGAACGACGTGAGCTCGGGGCTGAAGACGACCTTCGGGTCGAGACCACCGGCCGGCGGATGCAGGCGGTAGATGAGGTGTGTCGAAATCAGCGTCGCGAAGAACATGCAGTCCGACGCGAGAAACGCCCACATGAGGAGCTTCTTGTTCGGAATGCCAGTCGAGGTGCTGGGATCGTGGTGGTGGTCGATGGTGCCGGCGTGGCTGCTCATGTGGAAATTAAAGGAAGACGGAGAGGGAAGGGGCGGAGGGCGGCGCGGGAGCGCAAATTAGTGTTTGGCGGGTGGCGCGTGTTTTTCGTCGACCGGATTGCCGTGTTCGTCGAGGTGCAGGTGATAGCCGGCGTTGCCCTCGATCGACCAGAAATAAATCCCGATGAACGTCACGAAGCCGCCGAAGAGGACGGTCCCCAGTTTGGCGTGAATACCGGGGGTCCAATTGGATTCGAAGTAGGTCGCGCCGACGCCGAGAATGAGAAGACCGAGACCGGTGACGAATGGCCAGATGGACTGATTGGGCATGTGAATGCCGCCGTGATCGGCTTCGACCTTGGCGTGCTCGGCCTGCTCCTTGGCGATTTCCTCTTGGTGGTGTTTTTCATACCACCAGGCGTCGCGGGCGTGAACGGTGGGGATCACGCGGTAGTTATACTCCGGAGGCGGAACCGGCAGGCTCCATTCCAAGGTGCGGGCGTCCCACACATCTTTGCCGACCTTCTTGCCCTTGAAGAAGGTGTAGGTCATGACGGCAAAGTAAGTGAACATGCCGATGCCGAGGACGAACGCGCCGATGGTCGCGATGAAATTCGGCGTGTTCCAACCCATGTTGGCGTCGTAAGTGAACGTGCGGCGGGGCATGCCGTTCAGTCCGAGGAAATGCATGGGGAAGAACGTCACGTTGAAGCCGATGAAGATCAGCCAGAACGAGAGTTTGCCCCAGAATTCGCTGACTTGGCGGCCGAACATCAGCGGGAACCAGTAGTGGATGCCGGCGAGGAGTCCGAAGATGGAGCCGCCGATGAGCACGTAGTGGAAGTGGGCGATGACGAAATAGCTGTCTTGCTGTTGGGCATCGGCCGGGGCGGCGGAATGCATGACGCCGGAGAAACCGCCGATCATGAACATCCAGACGAAGCCGAGCGCGAACATCATGGGGGTGCGCATCATCAGACGTCCGTTCCAGAGGGTGCCGATCCAGTTGAACATCTTGACGCCGGTGGGCACGGCGATGCACATCGTAAGCAGCGAGAACGCCGCGGTCGCGACCGCGCCCATGCCGGTCGTGAACATGTGATGGCTCCAGACGGTGAAGCCGAGGAAGCCGATGCTCGCGCCGGAGAAGACGACGATCGGGTAGCCGTAGAGTGGCTTGCGGGAGAACGTCGGGAGGATTTCCGAGACGATGCCCATCGCGGGGAGGATCAGGATGTACACTTCAGGGTGACCAAACACCCAGAACAAGTGCTGCCAGAGGATGGGCATACCGCCCCCGGAGACTTCGAAGAATACGGTGGAGAAATTACGGTCCATCATCAGCTCGACGAGCGCGATCGTGATCGCGGGGAAGGAGAGGACGATCAGGAAGGCCGTGATGAGCGTCATCCAGACGAACACCGGGAGGCGCATCATCGTCATGCCAGGAGCGCGCATATTGATGATGGTTACGATAAAGTTCAGCGAGGCGGCGATCGAAGCGACGCCGAGGAGCTGCAGGCCCATGACCCAGTAGTCGATGGAGTGCTTCGGAATATAGGTCTTGGAGGTGAGGGGAGCGTAACCAAACCAGCCGCCATCGGGCGCGCCGTGGTTCGGGCCCGGGATGAACCAACCGATGTTGAGGATGATGGCGCCGGCCACGAAGGTCCAGAGCGAGAAGGCGTTCAGGCGGGGGAACGCGACGTCACGCGCGCCGATTTGCAGCGGCATGATGAAATTGAAGAACGCGGCCGACAACGGCATCACGGCAAGGAAGATCATCGTCGTCCCGTGCATCGTGAACATGGTGTTATACTGCTGCGCAGTGAGCACGGTGCCGTTCGGGACCATGAGCTGGGCGCGGATCAGCAACGCTTCGAAGCCGCCGATGATGAAGAAAATCAGAGCGAAGAAACCGTAGAGGAACCCGATCTTTTTGTGGTCGACCGTGGTGAGCCACATGATCAGGCCGCTTTTGGCCGTGGGAATCCACAGCAATTTGGGCTGCACCGAGGGTGCGTGATCCTGTTTCGTGAGGGGAACGGAGTGGGCCAAGTCCATGGATGTAAAATTATTTCAGGCTTTCGAGGTAGGCCACGAGTGCGACTTCATCTTCGGCGGTAAGTTGGATGCCGTCGATCTTGTTGCCATAGTAGTCGGTGCGGGCGTAGCTGAGCGACATCTTGTTGCCGGGTTTAACCGCCCCGGGATTGCTGATCCACCGGCGGAGCTGTTCAGAATTGTTCTCCAGAATAGCGCCGGCGATCGTCGTGCGGGATCCCACGTGGGTGAGGTCGGGCGCGGTGATGCCCGCGGCGCCGTGGCCTCGAATCGCGTGGCAACCCAGGCAGGACTTGGCGGTGAACAGGGCCTTACCCTTGGCGATCAGCGCAGCATCTTCGCCTTTCTCGGGGTTCTGCTTCTCGCGCCAGGATTCCAGCGGGGGGCGGGAGGGAGTTTCAGCGTATTTATCGGAGAATCCGTATTCGTTCCGCTTAAAGGCTCGCAGCGCGGCGAACTGGGCTTTCGGCGCACCGGCGAGTGCCGGTTTCGGCGCGACGTCGCGGGCGGGCAGTTTTTGAGCCTCCAGCCATTCGGTGAATTCCTTGGGCGCGAGGGCAACGACCCGGAAACGCATCACCGCATGGGAGTCGCCGCAATACTCGGCGCATTGGCCCCAGAAATAGCCGGGCTTGTCCGCCTGGACCCAGAGATGGTTGGCGCGGTTTGGAATCATATCGACCTTACCGGCGAGCTTGGGGATCCAAAATGAATGAATCACATCCATGGTGCGCAGATTAATGCGCACAGGGCGGTTGGCCGGAATCACAAGTTCGTTGCTGGTAACCAGCGAGCCGACGCCGTTGATTTGCTCAAGGGGGTATTCGAACTTGAACCACCATTGGAGTCCGGTCGCGGTGACCTCGTAGGCCTCGCCCTTCTTGATCAAGGCATCGAGTTGGGGGCGGGTTTCGCCGCCAGGGACATCGTGAGTGTACCAGATGGCCTTGAGGGTCGGGACCGCAATAATGACGAGAGCGAAGACGGATGCGGCGATGAGGCCGATTTCGACCAGCGGGTTGCCGTGGCTCTGCGGCGGTGGCTCGGCGTGCTCGTCGGCCTCGGTCTTGGCGCGGAACTTCCAGGTGGCGTACGCCAACACGCCGCCCACGATGAGGAAAATTACGAGGGTCACCCAGACCGTCACCATAAAAACACCGAGCTGCGAGCGGGCGACCGGACCGTCGACAACCATGGTCGATTGGTGGCCTTCCATCCGCCAGAAGTTAAGATCGCAGCCTGTGAGCAGGGCAAGGCCGCCCATCGCGAGGGCCGCGCGGCCCCAATGGGCGGAGGTCGAGAGGAGGGAGGTCAATCGCATGGGTGCTGTCATGGAAAAAGAAGAAGAGGTCTGGACACCAAGGCTCAGGAGAGTTTGCGAACGCTTCGGCATTTCAAGCCATAATCGGCGTTTTTAGGTTTTGCCTGCGCATAAATTGTTGTCGGGCGAGTGTGGGAACGGTGCGGACATTAGCACGTGGCGCGGCGGGTTATTAGCGCCGCGGTCCCGGTCATTAGCCGGGAAGCCATGTGAGCCTTCGAGTTTGCATGTTCCGCAAGGGTCGCCCAACCTCGGTAGCCCATGAAAATCCGACTCCCCCTCTGTCTCTCCCTTGTTGCGGTTACTCTTTCCGGCTGTGGCCAGAAAGAAGCCGCTCCTGCCGCCACGACGGCGGCGGCTCCCGCCCCTGGGGCGGCGGCCCCGGCCGCGCCCGCGGCGGTGCGCGTGATTGAAATCACCGCGAACGACACCATGAAATACAATCTGACCACGATCGAGGCCAAGGCCGGCGAGACGATCAAGATTGTCCTCACCAACACGGGCACCTTACCGAAAGAGGCGATGGGCCACAATCTGGTCGTCCTCAAGCCCGGCACCGACGGCGCCGCTTTCTCGGCGGCCGCGATGACGGCGAAGGCCACCGATTACGTCCCGGAATCCCTCAAGGACCAGGTCGTCGCGCACACGGCACTTCTCGGGCCCCGCAAGAGCGATGAAATCATTCTCAAGGACCTCAAGGCCGGCGAGTACCCTTACGTTTGCTCTTTCCCCGCGCACTACGCCGTTGGAATGAAGGGTGTCTTGATCGTCAAATAATCGGCCGGGGCACGCGACGCGCCGTCGCGATTTCCGCAGATGAGCCGGGCCTCTGGGCCCGGCTTTTTTGCGTCCGGGTGGCTCAGCGAGGTGGGCGCCGCGGGTCGATCCGGGCGAACGGGAGGAGCGGTCGGCGCGGGCCGCGGACTTTATCGCAATGTCGGTGTAGAAAAAGACTCGAACCCACGGGCCGGGACCCCGTGCTCCGGTTTGGGCGAAACCCGCAACCAACGGACGCCGATCTCAGGGCGGGGGCAATGCCCCGTGGCCGGTCTTTCAGCCCGGCGACAAGTCCCCGAGAGCGCTCGGCGTCGGGCAAGGCGGTCCGGGCGACGAGCAACAGGTGGAGGCGTTGGCGGGAGAGGGCCAGCAGGCGCGCGAGCTTCGCTTTGTGTCCACGGCGGTCGAGCTCGGCGACGGTTGCGGCGGGCAGGGCACTTCCGGCCGGTGGCAGATAACCGTCGGCAGAGGTGCGAGGGGCATTTTCCGCCAGCAACGGCGGCCGCCGGTTTCGGTCGCGGCGCAGTGGGGGGTTCAGCGGGCCGCGGGCCACCACTGATAGAGCGAAAAATAGACGAGGACGCCGGTGATGCTGACGTAATACCAAATGGGAAACGTGTATTTGGCCCAGGCTTTATGCCGCTCGAAATCGCCGCGGATCGCGAACAAAAATGTGCGGGGAACGAGATAGGCGATGCTGGCGGCGAGGATGATGTGGGAGATCAACATCGTGTAATAAATTTTGGCGATGAGCCCGGTCCCGCCGAAGGGCGTGTGCACGCCTTGAACGAGGATCTTGTGCGCGACGTAGCCGATCAGAAAGATCACGGAAACGAAGCAGGCCGCCATCATGGTCCGGCGGTGCGCGTCCTTGCGACCGGTCTTGATGAAAATAAAGCCGGCGGTGAGCAGCAGCGAGGCCACGCCGTTGAGCGTGGCATTGAGGGCGGGAATATCGGAGACGGTCATGGTCGGAAGGAAAGGCGAAGCGGGGGCGAGTGCGAAGGAGGCGGTGAACCGGAAAAGCTGCGGGTTTGGTGCGGCGGGTGGCTTGGCCAGCAGGAGCGCCGCGGCGTCGCGGGCGGCGGCTTAGAAGTTGATCATCCGGTCGGCCACGAGGGCGCCGAGGACGAGGGGGAGGTAGGCGATGGAGCAGTAGAAAAGTTTTCGGGCGGTGACGTCGCGTCCGACGGGACGAAGGAAGAGGGCCGCGCTCCAGATGAACCATGCACCGCCGGCGAGCGCCGCGAGGCCGTAGGCTTTTGTCGCAAAGCCCAGATAGACCGGGAGGAAGCTCACGGTGACGAGGGCGAGCGCATTGACGAAGGACCACGCGGCGACTTTGCCGCCGGCTTCGTCGCGCACGGGGAGCATGGGAAAATGCACGGCCGAGTAATCCTGCCGGTAGGTCCATGCGATGGACATGAAATGGGGGATTTGCCAAAAATAGAGGACGGCAAAAAGGACCCAGCCGAGGGTCGAGATGGTGCCCTCGGCGGCGGCCCAGCCGATGAGCGGAGGAAAGGCCCCGGCCACGGCGCCGATTTCGGTGCTCCAGATCGACCAGCGTTTCGCCGGCGTATACCAGCCGAGATAGGAGAAGATAGTGAGGAGGGTGAAGAGGCAGGACGGGAGATTGACCTTGGCGAACAGGAGGAAGAGCGACGCGACGCACATCAGTGCGCCGAGGACGAAGGCGGATCCGCTGGCGACTTTGCCAGTGGGGATCGGGCGGTCGGCCGTGCGTTTCATCTGTGCGTCGGTGTCGCTCTCGATCCACTGGTTCAACGCGGCGACCCCGCCCGCGGCGAGGGAGGTGCCGAGGAGGACGAAAGCGAGTTTCGACGGATTGGAGGGCGGGCGCGCGGCGAGGTAGCCGACGAGCGCGGTGAGGACCGAAAGCAGGCTGAGGCGCGGCTTGGTGAGCCCGACGTAGTCGCGGAACGTGGCGGTCGAGGGAGGGGCGGCTTCGATGGTCATGCGGCGGTGGGTTGCTCGATGGCGTTGCGGTGGGCGGTCCAGGTGAGCCAAAACGTGGTGGCGAGGGTCAGCGCGCCGACGATGACGTGCGCAGTCGTCACATCGGCGCGGCGGAAGGTCCAGATGATTTGCGCGCCGAGGAAAATTTGTAGCACGAGGAGGCTGAAAAGGGCCGAAGCGGCGGCGCGCATCGGGAGCGGGGCGGCCCGGTCGCGTCGGACGAAAATAACCAAGAGCGGCAGGGCGACGACCAGCACGAGGGCCATGACCCGGTGGGCAAACTGGAGGGCGACCCGATAATCCCAGTGGAGCGGGAGAAGATCGTTGTTCGGCGTCGAGTAGGGGAAGGTGGGGATGGCGAGGCCGGCGGCGTTGTGGCGCATGAAGACGGCGAGGGTGAGTTGGACGAGCAAGAGGACGGTGCAGACGAGCGCGGTGCGGCGGACGCGGGGCCCGACGGTGAGCGGATGTTCGATCCATGCTCTGGAACAGCCAGCGGCGATGGCGATGAGGAGGCAAACGTAGAGTTGAGCGAGAACGCCGTGGGGGACGCGGAGCATCTGGCCGAGCGACATCGTGAAACCGGGGACGTGGAGGGCATCGAGCATGACGCGTTGGCCGCCGATAAACCCTTGCAGGCCGACGATCACGAGACCGATCCAGCCGAGCCGGCGCAACCACGTGCGGGATTCGGCGCGGTAGAGCCAGACGGCAAGCGCGATCGCAATCAGGCCCATCGTGGCTCCGGAGAGGCGGTGGGAGTGTTCGGCGAACATCGCGACATCGGTCAGCCAGCCAGCGGGGTTGACCGAGCCGTTCGACAAGGGCCAGTCGAGAAACGCCATGCCCGCGCCGATGCTGGTGGTGAATGCGCCGAGAGCGACCAAGACGAAGACCCACACGGCCGCAAAAGCGGCAAACCCCGCGAGGGCGGGTTTGTGCGTGGCAGTGCGGTACGATACGCGAGTGGTGGCCATAAAAAAGAGAGTGGCCAAAAGAAGGGCGGACACTGACGGCAGCAAACCCTTTGACAAAGTTATCTCCGGGCGAATCCGTAGTGACATGAATTCTAATGCCTTCGCGATGACGCTGGCGCTTTCTGGTTTCTTGATGTCGGCGTGCGCAAAGTCTGACCCAGTCGGCCCGGCCGGCGCGGAGCGTGCGGTGGCAGGCGAGAAGGCGGTCTCTCCGACAGGTCCGGCGGCGGTCGCCGAACGGTATGCGCTCACCGGGGTGGTGGTGTCGGGCGACGCCGCGAAAAAAATCCTCGTGGTGCAGCATGACGAGATCAAGGGCTACATGCCGGCGATGACGATGGAGTTCGTGGTGTCGGCCGGCGATGCGGCGGTGGCCAAGCCGGGGCAACGGATCCGGGCGGAGCTGGTCCCGAGCAAAGACGGGGATTTCCGGCTGGAAAAAATCTGGCCGGACGAGAAGAGCGCGGCGGACGCAGTGGCCGCCGGGGCGTTGAAGTTGCGTCAGGACACCTTTACGCGCGGGAAGAACGCCTACCGCGAAGTCGGCGAGGCGATCCCGGATTTTTCGCTCTATGACCAGGAAGGGCGGGTGGTGCAGAGCGGGCGGTTTCGCGGGAAGAGGGTCATGATCAATTTTATTTTCACGCGTTGCCCGGTGGCGACGATGTGTCCGGCGTCGACGACGAAGATGCTGGCGGCGCAGAAGCAGGCGGCGGCGGAAGGGGTGAAGGGGATCGAGTTTGTTTCGATCACGCTCGAACCGGGTTACGACACGCCGGGAGTGTTGAAGGAGTATGCGGTGGCGCGCGGCATCGACACGGCGAACTTTTCGTTTTTGACCGGGCCGGACGCGGCGGTGAAGGATTTGCTCACGCAGTTTGGCGTCATCGCGGAACTGAAGGGCGACCTGATCCAGCACACGCTGACGACGCTACTGATCGGAGAAGACGGGAGAATCGTGCACCGCGCCGACGGCAGCGCGTGGGAGCCGAAGGACTTTGTTGCGAGGATGCGCCAATGAGCGGCCCGGGGTGGAAACCGATGACGGCGCCGGAGTGGAAGCGGATCGCGGGGATCACGGCGGGAGCGCTGGCCGTCTTCGTGGGCATGCGGTTTCTGCCGACGGGGACGAATCTGAACCACATGGATTTCCGGGTGAGCGGGCAGAACGCGATCGAATTTTGCGATCCGTCGAATCCGCAGTTCATCCCGGTGGTGGCGGCGCGGTCACCCGTGACGATGACGGTGCAATGGGCAGCGCCGCTCGCGACCGGGCGCGAAGTGCGCGGTGTGGTGGTGCTGAAGACGGCGAGCGGAAAAGCGGTCGAGGCGCAGGACCTGCTCGTGGCGCACACGCGCAAGCTGCACCTCCTGATCGTCGACCCCACGCTCACCGATTACCAGCACGTGCATCCGGAGCCGGGGCGCGCGCGGGGCGAGTGGACGATGGCGTGGACGCCGCGGTCGGCTGGGGCGTATCGGGTATTCGCGGACTTTACGCCGGCGGCAACGGGGCGGGGGCTGTATGCGGGCGCGGAGGCGGAGGTGGCGGCGGTCGGTGGGTCGACGGGGCCGGCCGACGCGCGGTCGCCCTACGCGTTTGCGTTGGTGCCGGCGGTGCGGCCGATGCGGGCGGGGCAGCCGGCCGATTTGAAATTCTCGATCACGCGGGGCGACGGCGGCGCGGTGCCGCTGGAACCGGTGATGGGGGCGTTTGCCCACCTGGTGGCGTTCGACGAGGCGCGGAGCGGCTTCGCGCACCTCCACCCGGTCGAGGCGGATTTGACGAAAAAACCGGATGCGCTGCGGCCGGAACTGAACTTCAAGATTACGATTCCGCAGGCCGGGCGGTATGTGATTTGGGCGCAGGTGAAGCTGGGCGGGCGCGAGGAGTTCGCGCCGTTTGCGTTTGAGGTCGCGCCGTAACCGCGCGGCGGATTCAGCGGGCCGCGAGCGTCGCGCTGGGCTGGCAGTCGACGAAAAGTTCCTCGGTGGCGTCGTCGATTTGGCGGGCGGCGACGGGGTTTTGCAGGCCGGCGAGCGCGGGTGAGGCCGGGGCGGGCAGCCGGATGCCGAGACCGGGGATTTAACGGCGCGACGGGTGAAAGAGCAGCCGCGGCGGGCGCGGCGCCGTTGCGGGATTCCGCCGCCGCGTCGGTGGGCGGCAGAGGGAGGGGGGCGCGGCGCCCCTCAGAACTGCAGATGTTTCACAGTGACGCCCTTGTTGATGAGCTGCTTGAGCGAGGCGATGCCGATCTTGAGGTGGTCGTTGACGTAGGTCTCGTCGATCTGCCGGTCGCTTTCGGCGGTCTTCACGCCGTCGGGGGTCATCGGTTGGTCGGAGACGAGGAGCAGGGCGCCGGTGGTGATTTCGTTGTAGAAGCCGGTGATGAAAATGGTGGCGGTCTCCATATCGATCGCGAGGGCGCGGATTTTCTTCAGGTATTTTTTGAAAATCTCGTCGTGTTCCCAGACGCGGCGGTTGGTGGTGTAGACGGTGCCGGTCCAGTAGTCGCGGGAGAAATCGCGGATGGTGGTGGAGATGGCTTTTTGCAGGGCGAAGGCGGGGAGCGAGGGTACTTCGGGCGGGAAGTAGTCGTTGCTCGTGCCCTCGCCGCGGATGGCGGCGATGGGGAGAATGAGGTCGCCGAGTTCGGCGCGGTGTTTGAGTCCGCCGCATTTGCCGAGGAAGAGGACGGCCTTGGGTTTGACCGCGCTGAGGAGGTCCATGACGGTGGCGGCGGTGGCGCTGCCCATGCCGAAGTTGATGATTGTGATGTCGCCCGACGTGGCGCTGGGCATGGGCTTGTCCTTGCCGCGGATCGGGACGCGGTGCCACTGGGCGAAGAGATGGACGTAGCGGTCGAAGTTGGTGAGGAGGATGTATTCGCCGAATTCGTCGAGCGGGACACCGGTGTAGCGGGGCAGCCAGTTTTCAACGATGTCTTTGCGGGATTTCATAGCGGAGGTTCTGCCGGGGGAAGACGCGTAAGACACGGAAAAAGAGGCGGAAAAGCGCGAGGGCGGCCGGGGGATGATGGCATGGCGGGCGCCGCGGGCGAATCGGAGCGGGGGGGGGTGGCACGGTGGAGGAAGGGGCCGGGCCGAGCTTGCAGAACGGCGCGGGGCGTTGCTCGATGCGTCATGAAACTGACGATCGGGCGGCGGGCGACGAAACGAGCAAGATGAGCGCAAACCAACGCGCGAAGGTCGGGGGCGTGGCGTGGCTCCTGTTTGCGGGGTTGAGCGGTCCGAACCTGCAGGGAGCGGCGTGGGCGCAGGTTTTGTTGCTGCTCGCGGCGCTCGTGCTCGTGCCGCTGGCGGTGGAGTTGGCGGCGGACGAGCGGGAGCGGGGCAATCTCGCCGTGCTCGTTGCGCTGACGCGGCTGGGGCAACTGCCCGCGGCGTTGCTGCTGCTGTGGGCCTGTGCGCGGCCGCCGGGCGGATGGGCGGCGCTCGCGGCGACCCCGTGGGTGATCGTGTGCGGTCTGGTGGCGGCCACGGGTTGGCGGCGCGTGCGGCAAGGGGGCTGGCGGCGGCCGTTCGACCGGCTGTGCGGCGACCTCGCGTTTATGTTTCTCGGGGTGGGCGGGGCATGGGTGTTTGCCGATCGCGCGGGACAGCGGCCGCTGGGGTTTGACGGGGCGATCGTCGCGCTGACGGCGGTGCATTTTCACTTCGCGGGGTTGCTGTTGCCTTTGCTGGCGGGGCTGACGGTCCGGGCGTTTCCGGAGTCGCGGCTCGCGACGCGCGCGGCAGTGGGCGTGGTGCTGGGCGTGCCGGCGGTGGCCGTCGGCATCGCGACGACGCAGTTCGGCTGGGGGCCGGCGTTTGAAGGTGCGGCCGAGTGTGGACTCGCACTGGCGGGAATGGCGGTGGCAGTGCTGCACGTGCGCCTCGGGACAGAGCCGAGCACGGGATCGCCCGTGAAGCGCGGCTTTTTTTTGGTGGCGGGCGCGTCGCTGTTTTTCGGGATGACGTTCGCGGCGGTTTATGCGGCCCGGAGTTTCGCCGCGCCGCTGCCGTGGCTGGACGTGCCTTGGATGCGGGCGGTGCACGGCACGGTCAACGCGGTGGGCTTCGGGTTGGGCGGGGTGTTGGCGTGGGGAATGGGGGCGGCGCGGGGGCGGGAGTGAGTGCAGGTGGATGGATAGACTCGGGCGAAGGCGGGACGGGAGGGAATCGGTCATGAGTTTCGCCGATGGGCGAAAATTGGTCGGCCCTGTGGCGAGTGGGCTTCGGTAAGAAGGAGCGGGTCGGCCCATGGCAGGCAGAGCGGGCGAGGCGAGCCTCATGGGGTCCTACGGCAGCGGAAGAAAGGCCGCCGCGGGATCATCCGCAAACAGAGTGATCTCGTCGAAACGCTCGCGAAGGAGCTGTTCGGTCATGCCGCCGGCGAGATAGTCCAGCACATCAGAGACCGTGATACGAAGTCCGCGGATGCACGGTTTGCCCCCGCGCTTGTTGGCCTCGATCGTGATGAGGTGGTTGTAGTTCCCGGTGCGGAGGGTGCTCGCCGGTGGAGGGGTTGGCAGGTCCATCGGAGGGCGGCGGGCAGCGGAGAATTCCGCAGAGAAACGGGCGATGAGTCGGCGGTCGACAGATTGCCCACCTCCCGTCGTCGTGGCCCAAACCGGCGAGAGTGGCGGCAGGCCTGCGGCGAGAGCCGGATTTAAGTGCTGGCGAGCGCGTTCGCGTTATTGAGGTGTTCGGCGCCGGTGTATTTCTGCGACTGTTCGTCGGCGTGGTAGCTGGAGCGGACGAGCGGGCCGCTCTCGACGACGCCGAGGCCCAGGCTCAGGCCGAAGTTTTTCCAGTGGAGAAATTCCTCCGGCGGGGCCCAGCGCGAGATGGGGAGATGCTTGGGCGAGGGCTGGAGATACTGGCCGATGGTCAGGATATCGGTTTTGTCGGACGCGATGTCGCGGAGGGTCTGCTCGACCTCGTGTTGCTCTTCGCCGACGCCGAGCATGATGCCGGTCTTGGTGACGAAGCCGCGGCTCTTGGCGTGGCGGAGCACGGAGCGGGAGCGGTCGTAGCGGGCCTGGACGCGGACGGGTTTCTGGAGGCGTTCGACGGTCTCGAGGTTGTGGTTGTAGATGTCGGGCTTGGCGTCGAGGACGACGTCGACATGCTCCAGGTTGCCCTTGAAATCGGGGACGAGGACTTCGATGGCGGTGTCCGGGCAGCGGTGGCGGATGGCGCGGATCGTCATGGCCCAGACGGCGGCGCCGCCGTCGGCGAGTTCGTCGCGGGCGACGCTGGTGATGACGCAGTGCTTGAGATTCATCTTGGCGACGGCGTCGGCGACGCGGGCGGGTTCGCCGAGGTCGAGTTCGGTGGGGCGGCCGGTCTGGATCGCGCAGAAGTTGCAGGAGCGCGTGCAGATGTTGCCGAGGATCATCACGGTGGCGGTGCCGCGGGACCAGCATTCGCCGAGGTTGGGGCACTGCGCGCTCTGGCAGACCGTGTGCAGCTCGTTTTGGTCGACGAGCTGGCGGGTGGCGTTGTAGCCGGGGCCGGAAGGCAGTTTGGCTCGGAGCCAGGAGGGCTTGCGCGTGGTGTCCATTGATTCGGAGAAGAGAGATCGGGAAACAGGAGAGAGCAGAGTTAACCACGGATTACACGGATGAACACGGATAAATTCCGGGAATGACGCGGGCTGATGAAGGGACGTGGC
>CANHJG010000057.1 GCA_947461205.1 Opitutia bacterium | reverse complement strand
TCGAAGCTGCGGATGTATTTCTCGCCGTAGGCGGCGGCGATGGCGTCGTAGAACTCTGAGGCGATGCCGCCGAACGTGTTTCGTTTTCCGAGGAAATCGCTGGCGCCGAGCCCGCTGGCGCTCATGCCGCCGGGGAAGCCGGTGGGATTGACCAGAATGACGGAGCGGCCGTCGCGCTGGGCGGCGATGGCGGCGGTGACGGCGGCGGAGGAGTCGCCGTAGACGACGACGTCGTAGGTGGGCGGTGCCTCCTGCGCGGGCATCCGCGCGACCAGCAGTAGCGTGGCGAGGAGGGCGAAGGGGCGTTTCATCTTTTGACTCAGAGGAACAGGATTTTCAGCGGAAGCGGATTCGCGAGAGGACGACCAGAATCAAAAACTCACCGTGGTGGTGACGCCCAGCTTGCGCGGGTTGTTGAGCCATTGCGCGTAGCGGAGCCTGCCGTTGGTCGAGCGGACAAGGTACACGACTTCATTCGCGTCCAGCAGATTGGTCACGTTGATTTGCAGGGAAGTGCGAATTTTTCCCACCGGCTTGAACCGGTAGACGGCGAACAGATCGTGCAAGAGACGGTCCGGAAAATAGTACATCTTCCGTTTGTTCGCGTCGGCGGCGTCGGTGTACATATAGCCGCGCTGATTGTCGCGCAGGCTGCTGCTGAGGCCGAGGACGAGCCCGCGGAGTTTGCCTTCGTGGAACTGGTAGCGGTTGATCAGGCTGTAGCTGCGCTCGGCGTAGCCGATGGTTTTCTCGCCGGCGCGGCGGACGATCAGGCTGCCGCCGGAGGGCGAGACGAAACCGAGCTGGTGGTCGCTGAGCGGAAGGCCGGTCACGCCGGTGCCGACGCCCGGGGTGAGCAGCCCGAGCACTTGGGCGTTGAGGATCTGGCCTGATTCGATGTCAAGCTGCGCGACATAGGGGCTGGTGGGATCCTTCATCATGGCGACGGAGAGAGGGATCTTGGCCGAGGCGGGGTTGCTCGGGTCGGCGGGCACGAGCAAGGGGGTGACGGCGCCGCCCGCCGTGGCGCGGACGCCGACGACGGTCTGGCCGTTGACGGTGGTCGTGTTGAACTGGTCGTTGTAGAATTGGGGCAGGTCGACGTCGGTGCGCTCGCTGCCGTTGGCGGTGGCGAAGTTGACGCGGATTTCCCAGCCGCGGGTCGGCCGGGTGGAGAGCGAGAGGTTATAGCCGTCGGACGTTTTGCTATAAGTGTAGGACGGACCTCCGTTGCGGCCGTTGATGCCGTCGGGATCCACGTCATTGCGGCTGCCGATAGTGGCCGTGAAGTTTTGGGCCTCGGACTGGTAGTAGTTGAAATTACCCGAGACGCGGTCCTGCCACATCCCAAACTTCAGGCCGATGTCCTTGCTCACGCCTTTGCCGGGTGGCAGGGGTTGGTTGTAGATGTCGCGGGTGGTGTCGAAGTTGATCTTGGCGTTGGTGGCGTAGTTGAACGAGAGGCGCACGCCCTTCAGGGGGGTGTCGACGACGGCGCCGGTGGTCAGGCTGTCGTAGCTGATGGGCCCGCGCTTCAGGCCGATGTTGGTGCGGAGGCCGTCCGCCTCTTCGGAGCGGTAGCCGACCATCGTATCGATCCGCCCTTTCCACCACTCGCTGAACAGACTGAAGCCGTGGCTGCGCTCATTGACGTCCTCGTGGCTGTAGCCATTGACGGTGCTCTGACCGGTCGCGGGGTTGATTGGGCCGGAAAGGCCGAGGGGGTTGCCCGCGGTGGGGGGGACGGCGTTGGCGAAGATGAGCGGCTGCGAGACGTAGGTTTTGCCGTTGGGGTGGACGAGGGAGGAGAAGGGCCATTTCTGGCCGCCCACGATCTGGGTGGGATTGACGGGGACCCAGACCGCCGGGATGCGGATGCGGCCGGAGTCGAGCACGCTGATCAGCGCCGGGTTCACGGGCGCGTTGCCGGCCGCGTCGGCCTCGTAGAAGGCCCACTGATCCTGGTTCGTCCACGACTGCATGTCCTGAAAAAACGCGCTGGCTTGGTGGGAGCCCCACCGGCCGAGATCTTTTTGGTAGGCCAGGGCGGCGCGGTAGCCGCGGGCTCCGGTATGAAAGGGGTTCAAGACCGGGAAGGGAAAGTTGAAGGCCCACTTTGTGCCGACCTGCCCGGTGGCCGGATCCACGTAAAGGTTGCCGGCGGCGCCGGGGGCAAAAATGGTGTTGTTGGTCGGGGTCAGCCCATTGTTGACGCGGGCATCGTGGCCATAGCGCACCTGCAGGCCGAGACCCTCGGCGAGCTTGGCTTCCGCGACGACCGACTTGCTGACGTTTTTGAAGGCAAAGTTCTGGTAAGGGCCGAAGAGGGTGTCGGCCTTCGTGAGATCGATGAGGCCGTCGGTCAACGCGAGCGCATTGGGAAAAGCCGCAATGTAGCGCGTGCTCTGGTTGTCCAGCCGCTCCCCGGTGGGCAGCAACTGGGTGAGCGGCGCACGCACAATGCCCGAGTTGGGATAGTCGGTGTCGCGGACCAGGTGGCGCCACTCGCCGCGAATCTCGAGGTTTTTCCACGGCCGCACGGTCGTCGCGAGGGTCAGGCCCTCATTCAGCTGGCGGTTGGCCGGGCGAAAATATTTTGTGTCGCCGTGGACCGCGTTGATGCGGAAGCCCCAATACTTGAAGCCGGCGCCGGTATCGAGGGTGTAGCGGCGGCTGCCTTCGGAGTCGCCGCCGGCGGAGAGCGAGCCCCGCAGCGGACGACCCAACGCGGCCCGCTTCGAGTTGGTGGTGATCACCCCGCCGGCATCGCCGGAACCGAAGAGCAGCGAGTTGGAGCCGCCGAGCGCGTCGACGCGCTCGACGTCGAAGGAGTCCATCAGCGCGGTGTCGGCCCGCAGGAAGCCGTCGCGCCGGGGGTTGTTAATGGTGAGCCCGCGCATGGTCATGCTCTTCGGGTCCTGCCGGTCGCCGTCGAGGTCGCCGCGAACTTCCTCGTTGCCCCCGGCAATAATGGCGGAGCCGAGACCGCCGAGCTGGGAGAGCATCTGGGTCATGTCGACCACGGCCAGTTCGTCCATGAGCTGGCGGTTAAACACCTTGGCATCGAGGGGGGTCTTGCCGAGCGCGACAGTGGTGCCGGTGACGGAATTGGTGTTGGTGGCCTGATAGGTGTCGGAGGCGTCCTCTTTGACCTCAAAGGCGGTGAGGAGAATGGCGTCGGAGGCGGCCCGCGGCAAGGGTGACGCCGAGGTGGCCGGGGACGGGTTGCGCAGGGGCGCGGCGGGCGTGGCGCGGCCGACGGCCAGGGCGGAGGAGCCCGGATCGCTCACAAGTTGGAGGTCGGTGCCAGCGAGCAGGCGCGTGAGGGCGTCCTCGACGGTGAACTCGCCGCGGAGCGCGGTCACGCGAACGCCCTGGACGACGGCGGCGGGGAACATGATTTCGCGGCCGGCCTGTTGGGCGGCGAGCCGAAGGGCGGTGGCCGCGTCGCCGGCGGGGAGGTCGAATTTTTGCGGCGTGGAACCGGCGGCGAGCACGCGGCAAGCGACCAAGGCAACGAGGGCGGCGGCACGAAGCCAACGCGTGGGACGGGGTAGGTGAGGCATGGGGAAGGTCGGTGTCTGGGCAAGACGGCCTACCGCGCCGAACACACTAAGGAGAAATCGCGCGGCGGAGAGAAATCGTCTCACCGCGGCGCTCGGCCCGGACACCGGCGGTGGCCTCGAGGAGCCGGACGAAACCGGCGGCGTTGTCGGAGCGGAAGGACGCGGTGACGGGGAGGCTGGCGAGGGCGGGATCGGCGAGGGCGAGTTGGAGGGTATTGTGGCGGTTGAACTCGGCGACCACCTCCGCCAGGGGTGCGGCGGAAAACTCGAGGAGGCGCGGCTGCCACGCGAGGGTGCGGGCGATTTCGGCGGAGCTGACGGCGATGGGGGTGAGGGTGGGCGCAGGGCCGGGAGAGGATGAGACCGGTGCGAGCGGAACCGTGAGGCGCTCGTGAGCGATCAGGAAGGTGTTTTGGGGTGGAACGGGTTGAGCCCAACGCGTTGGTTTGGCCTCTGCGTTCGCGGAAAGCGCGTTGCGGTCAACGCGCTCCACCTCGGAGACGGCGACCTTGCCTTCGGTCACGAGGACCTCGACGGACGCAGCGCCGAGGTGGACGTTGAAAGCGGTGCCGACGGCGCGCGTCTCGACGCTGGCGGCGTGGACGATGAAAGGGCGCGCGGGATTTTTCGCGACCGTGAAGTGAGCCTCGCCGCTCAGGAGATGCACGCGGCGCTCGGCAGCCGTGTAGGAAACGGAGACGGAGGCGCCGCGGTTGAGTTCGAGGACGGAGCCGTCGGGGAGGAGGCGTTTTTCGTAGCTGGTGGCGACCGGGGTTTCTGCCGGCGCCGCGGCGGAGGGTGGGCGGGCCGCGCGCTCCAGCAAGAGGGCGAGGGCGACACCGGCGGCGGCGGCCAAGGCGACCGGGGCGAGCCAGCGAAACGGGCTGCGCGCGGCGCGGCGCGGGGGAGCCAGCAGGGCGGGGTTGGGCTCGGGCGCGTGCTCCGGGCGCCAATCGGCAAGGAGGTCGAGTTCGCGCCAAGTGGCTTGCTGGCGCGCAAGGGCGTCGCCGTGGCGGGGATCGGCGGCGAGCCAGTGCAGATACGCGTCCTGCTCGATGGGCGTGAGCCCGCGGTCGCGCCGGATGAGCCATTCCGCGGCTTGGTCGTCGGGCGTGGGCGCGTTCATCGGAGACCCGCTTCGCGGCGGTCGCGGGCAAACGACTCGGTGCATTTGCGCACGCCGATGGTGAGCTGCGCGGAGACGGTGCACTCGGAAATGCCGAGGCGCGCGGCGATGTCCTTCTGGGACAGTCCGTAGACTTTGCGCAAGGTCATGACCTCGCGGCAGCGTTCGGGCAGGGACTGGATGGCGAGGGTCAAGCGTTCGAGTTTCTCGTGGCGGTCGACGGTTTCCGGAATGCCGTCGCTCCCATCCAAGACGTCCAAGGATTCGAAAGGCACTAAGGTATCTTGGCCGGAAACCTGGCGATGGCGCAGGACGTCGAGGGCGAGGTTGCGGGCGGTCGCGAAAAGAAACGCCTTGGGCGAATGCATGGCTGCTCCGTTGGCGCGGGCGCGCAGCACGCGCGTGAACGCCTCCTGGACGAGATCGTCGAGCTCGACACCGCGCGGAAAGCGGCTGCGCAACCACGCGCGCAGCATCGGCTCGTGCGGGAGCACGTGGTCGTTGAACCAGCGGTGGTCGGCAGACGGCGAAGCGTCGGAGGGAAACTCGGGGTTCACGGGGCTGGGCGTTGATTGGCGCGAGCGGCTGTGGTCGGCAAGCTTCGAGATTAGGCTCGCCGCCGGAGCCGGCCCGCGGCGTTCAATCGGCGAAGCGCAGGGCCGAGAGGTCGGCGTCGTTGAGTTCGACGCGGAGGCGGACGGTCCGGCCGCGCAGGGCGGCGGGGCTGGCGCCTGTTTTCCACGTCACGCCGGCGTCGCACTCGTCGCCGAAGAGTTCCCCGTGGGAGCCGAGGTTGAGCGGTTCGGCGGCGGGGGGCCGCGGAGTCAGTCCGAGCCGTGCCCCGAGCGCGATGCGGCGCAGTGCCGAGCCGAGGGGGGGTGCAGGCGAGGGGATGATGCCGGCGGACTATTTCGAAGCGGCGGCGGGATTGGCGCGGACGAGCTCGGCGAGATATTTCATGGGGATGGAGCCGTGGGAGAGGACGGCCTCGTGGTAGCGGCCGAGACGGAATGTGTCGCCGAGGGTGCGCTGCATTTCCTCGCGCAGACGTACGTGGGCCATGCGGCCGACGAAGTAGGTGCTGAGTTGCGTGGACGTTTGCTTGGCGCGGATGAGTTTCGCGCGCGCCTCCTCCTCGGACTGAAACGCGCCGTCGACCATGAGGCGGATCGCCTCGGCGTCGGTCATGGCTTGCGCGTGCAGCTTGTGGTCGAGGATCGCGTTGGCGACGGCGCGGAGGTAAAATTTCAGCTGGTTGAGGCGGAGCGCGAGATCGCCGTCGCCGTAGCCCTGGTCGAGCATCATCTGTTCGGTGTAGACGGCCCAGCCTTCGATCATCACGCCGGATTGGAGCACGCGGCGGAGGTAGGACGGGGAGCGGCCGGAGTATTCGAGCTGCACGTAGTGGCCGGGGTAAGCCTCGTGGATCGTGAGAATCTGCAGCATGTGACGGTTGTATTCCTCGAGGAGGCTCTGCGTGCGCTGGGGGGCCCAGTCTCTCGCGGGCGGGCTGATGGCGTAGAAACTCGGGGCGTCGGGATCGAGGGGCGGGGCGCCGTTCATGTAGGCGAGAGAATTGCCGCGCTGGAACTCGGGCATCTCAATAACCTGGCAGCGGTCGGGGTCGGGGAGGCGGAGGATGTCTTTTTCGCGGATGAAGGTCTTGATGCGGTCGACCGTGGCGCGGGCGTCGGCGACGAGCTCTTCGGGTTTGCCGTGTTCCTTCGAGACTGCGGCGATCACCCGGGCGATGGTGGTGCGACGGCCGGATTCGTCGGGGACGGGTAACGCGGCGGTGGGAAAGTAGCGCGACCAGAGCTGGCGAGAGATGACGTAGAGTTCCTGATGCACGCGGGTGAACTCGGACTCGGCGGCGCGCAGCACGTCGTCGGCGCTCAGGCCGGCGTTGAGGGTGTAGTCGAGTTTCGGCGCGAATTTTTGCGGGCCGAGCCGCCACTCGCCGGTCGCGCGCGGGAGGAGGGTGTGCTCCAGCCATTGCTGGTAATCTTTGAGCACGGGGACGACGCGGGCGGCCTCGGCTTTGAGTGCAGCGAGCTGCGAGGTGGAGCCGGCGAGTTCGAAGAGGTCGCGTTCGTAGAAACCGATGGAGCCTTGGTTTTGGCGGATGGCCGTTTCGAGGACGACGCGCGGCGGGTTTGTGAGATTTTGTTTTGCGGCGGCGACGATGGCGGGGATCTGCCGCATGCGGGCGAGGGCGTTCGCGATGTTCGTTTCCTTCGGTAGGCGCGATTGGGCGAGGAGGAGAAACACGCTGTCGCCGATGTAGTCCGTGTAGATGCGGGGATTGGTCGCGTAGGGCTGGGTATTTTCGTGGAGCCAAATCGCGGCATCGAGCTCGTGGACGAAGAGGTCGAAGTTGATGCGCTCGTCGGGGGAGAGCTGGGCGCGGTCGATGGCCTGCGGGAGTTTCGTGCGCGCGGCTTTCAGGTGCGCGAGGGACCGGGCGAGGGCGGCGGGCGAAAGGTCATCGAGTTGGTCGTCGAAGCGATGGTCGCCGAGCTGGGTGGCTTCGAGCGGGTGGAGCGCAAAACGCTCGTCGAGGTGGCGGCGGAAAAACGTTTCGAGCGGCGAGTCGGCAGCCGGAAGGAGGGGCGCGACGAGGGCGGAGGCGAAGGCGAGCAGCGGGCGGAGCGGGAGGGCAGGCATGGGGAGCGGGAGGGCCGGCAGGGGGAGAGGCAGGATCAAAGCGTGAGCACCAGGGTGGCGAAGGTCGCGACCCCGCCGCCGAGCGCAAGCCAGCCCCAGCGGCGGGTGGCGCCGAGTTTCCACCAGAGGGTGAGGCCGGTGGCAATCCAGGCGAGGGTCGCGACGGAGAACAGGTCGACGAAGCAGGCCCAGAGGTGGTTGAGCGGGCCGCCCTGGCCATAGCCGGTGCGTTCGTGGAGGCGGATAAGCACGTCGAGTGGGGTGGAGCGGCGCTCCTCGGCGCGAAGTTTTTTCGTCGTGAAATCGTAGGTCACGCGGCGCGGGTGCCAGAAGTTTTGGACGTTGATATTCAGGCGCTGGCCCTGCCGACGGGCGAAGAAGGCGCCCGGGAGGTCGTGTTCAGCGAGGAGGCGTTGAGCGGCGGCGCGGAGGCCGGCGGCGTCGGCCGGGGCGTCGAAGGCGTAGTCTTTCTCCCAGAGCGGGAGCCACAGCGGCTCGGCGGCGCGATAGGCGCGGAAGTGTTCGCCGTGATTGAAGACAAAGGTGGAGAGCGCGTAGACGAGCATCCACGGGATGAGCAGCAGGCCGAGGTAGAGATGCGTGCGGCGGAAGAGGAGGTTCCAGTTTGGCATGGTGGGTGTTCCTCAAATGGTGGCGAGCAGGAGACCGAAGGCGCCGCAGCCGACCAGGGCGAAGACCGCTCCGGCGGTGCGGGCCGGTTTGATTTCCCACCCCATCCAAATTCCGGAGACGACCCAGAACAGCATGCCGACGATGGCGAGATCGACGGCGAAGCCCCAGATTTTTGCCGAGATGAAGGGTTGTTCGTAACCGTGCCGAAAGTGGAGGCGGTTGAGCATCACGGGCGTGCTGAGCGATTGTTGTTCGATGAGGAGGCGGTTTTCGGTGCGGAAGTAGGTGACGCGATGGGCGGTGAGCGCGGCGTTGCGGGTGATGACGAGTTTCGGCTGAGCGGGCGTGCCCTGGACGTTGAAGGAGCCGGCGAGACCGAGGTCGGCGAGGATTTGGGCGCCGATCAGACGCGCGGGGGCGTCGGCGGAGAAGGCGGCGGTATAAGGGCGCTCCTCCAGTTTTTCGAAGTCATTGAATTTCCCGCCATACCAGCCGCGGACGGTTTCGGCGTGATTCAGGACGAGTCCGCTGAGGGCGTAGACGAGCATCCAGGGCGTGAGGAACAGCGCCAGATACAGGTGGACGCGGCGGATGATTTTGGAGGGGGAAGCGGGGGGAGTAGGGGTGGCGTTCACGCGGGACGGGATTTACGGAGTGGGGAAGCTAGCCGGGTGTTTTTGGCGGCTTGGCGGCGGACGCCGAGGTGGAGCGGGACGGTAGCACCGCGCGCGCAACATCGGCGAGTTGCTTCGCCGTGGGGAGTTTGCCGCGGAACTCGGCGGGGAGTTTGGACTGTAACTGGTATTCGGCGACGCCGATGGGGTTGGTCTTCGACTTCAGCGCGAACTCGACTTCCACGTCGTCCTTTTCGGCGCAGAGGATGATGCCGATGGACGGGCGGTCGTCGGGAGCGCGTTCCTTTTCGTTTAGGAGATTCAGGTAGAAATCCATTTTGCCGGCGAACTCGGGTTCGAAGGCGGTGGCCTTGAGGTCGAAGGCGACGAGGGTTTTGAGGAAGCGGTGGTAGAAGAGGAGGTCGACGAAGTATTCCTTCCGGCCGAGGGCGAGGCGGTATTGGCGTCCGACGAAGCAGAAGCCGTAGCCGAGCTCCAAGATGAAGTGCTGGAGTCTGCCGATGAGTTTGTCCTCGAGTTCGCGTTCGCGCATGGGGCGCGCGAGGCCGAGGAATTCGAGGTTGTAGCGGCTCTTGAGCATTTCGTCGGCCTGCTCGGCGAAGTGCTCGGGGAGGGCGACGGCGAAGTTGTGGGTCTTCTTCTCGGACTTCGCGCGCTCGAAGGCTTGGGCCTTGATCTGGTTGAGGAGGACGGCGCGGCTCCAGCCGAATTGGGCGGTGGCGCGGAGGTAGAAGAGGCGGGCGGTAGGGGCTTTGACCTTGGCCAGTAACTCGACGTGATGCCACCACGGAACCTGTGCCAGCAATTCTCGCGCAAGCTGCGCGAGAATTGCTTCGCGGTTAGTTTGGCGATCGCCGGTTTTCATTTCTCGCGCAAGTTGCGCGAGAAATTCGGGATCGGAGTGGACTTCGAAAAACTGTCTCATCCGCCACAGGTTGCCCGGAGAAAATCCGCGCATGTCAGGGAACTCGGTGCGCAGATCGGCGGAGAGTCGCTCGACGACCGATTCGCCCCAATCTTGGACCGATTGTTTCTCTAAGATTCCTCGGCCGATGTCCCAGTAGAGGAGCACGAGCTCGCGGTTGACGGCGCGACCGGCGGCGAGGCGGGCGGTCTGGATGCGGCTCTTTACGTCGGTGAGAAAGGCAGAGTATCCCGGGGCGACGATGGCGGGCTTCATGGAGAGCGTTTACTTGAGGCGAGCGGAGCCGGCCAGGGTGCGGAGTTGGGGTATGTCGCAGTGTTCGAGGAGGCCGAAGCAAAAGAGTTCGGGCTTTTGGTCGACGGACCAATTTTGACGGATGACTTCGTGGAGGGAGGGGAGCGCGTCGGTTTGGCGGAGGGTGGCGATGGCGGCGGGTTCGAGGGCGGTGGCGACGAGGGCGGCGAGGCCGAGGCGCGGGCCGATAGATTCAAGAGCGATGGGCGCAGATTTGAATTCGGTGCGGGCCCAGCGGGCGAGGGCGGCGAGTTGGCTGGATTGGATGCCGAGGGGTCGGTCGCCGGTGGCAGCGACGAGGAGGGCGTAGAGGAAATCACGCTCCTTGATTTTCGATTCGCCGAAGTAGAAGGGATCGACGGCGAGCACGCGTTGGCCGGCGGCGAGGAGGGACTCGGTGCGGGCGGGGAGGGATTTGCGGCCGGCGTCGGCGACGAGGAGCGTGGTGCCGCGCGGGGTGCCGCGGGTGAGAGCGACGACGGGGACGGTCCAGGCGTCGCCGACGCGGAGGGCGTAGAAGGCGGCGGTGGTGTCGCCGCGGGTTTCGGTGGTGGGCGGAGGAGCGGTGACGGCGTGCGGTTGGTAGTGGATGACGGCCGCGAGCGTTTCGCGGGTGGCGGGGCCGGGGCGCGGGAGCTGCTGGGCGGCGGCGGCGGCGAGCTGGTGGAAGTCGAGATTGTCGGGGGGGAGCGGGACGGTGAGCTCGGCGGCGGTTTTGAGTTCGGCGGGAGTGGGGGTTTCTTCGGCGCGGTAGCGAGGGTCTCCGGGAAAAAAGGTGTCGCCGACCATGCGGTAGAAGGCTTGGCGGTTATCGAGCTCGAAGTTGTGGGTGCCGGGGTCGAGGTTGATGTGGGAGCGGAGGCGGTGCGGCTGACCGTAGAGTTGGAAGACGGGCTCGGCGGCGGCGAGGAGTGGCGACAGGGCGTGGTCGGAGGCGAAGCAGCAGTTGTCTTTGGCGTTGTAGGTGAGGAGCGCGGTGCGGCCGGCGAGAAGGGCGGTGAGGTGGGTGTAGTCGGCGACGGTGGCGAGGTCGTTGGGCGTTTGCTCGGAGTCGCCGAGGTCGGAGGGGAATTCTGCGCGCGTGCGGTAGCTGGAGTATCCGGCGACGGGATTGGCGAGGGTGACGCGCGGATCGAGCGAACTAATCATGATGGTCTGCCAGCCGCCGCCGGAGAGGCCGCTGACGGCGACGCGGGTGGGGTCGGCGTAGGGCAGCGCGAGGAGGGCGTCGAGGGCGCGGGACATCGCGAGATAGAACGGTGCGAGGCCGCTTACGCCGCAGAGGTCGAGCTGGTTCATGCGGTAGTGGCTGAAGCCGTCGGTGCGGAGCTGGCCTTGGGCGAACCACTCGACATTGAGGGAGGCGATGCCGCGTTGGGCGAGGGCGATGCAGCGGAGTTGTTTGTAGGAGGCGGCCTTGCCGTCTTTGTCGTGGCCGTTGACGGCGAGGTGGACGGGAATTTTTCCAGAGACGTTGTCGGGCACGTAGAGGAGCGCGGGGATCCAGAGCCCCGGAAGGGCTTCGTAGCGGAGTTTACGGATGGTGTAGCCGGGTCCGCCGGGGATGGCGTCGAGCCACTCGACGCGAGCCGATGCGTCGCGCCACGCGCGGGCGGTGTCGCCGCGGAAAACGATTTTTTCGAGGACGTCGCGGCGCGTGTGCTCGGCGAAGGTTTTCCAGTCGGCGAGGGTGGTGAGGGTGGGCATCGCGGGCACGCGGCCCGCGGTGTAAGCGCGAACCTCGGCGAGTGGGAGCGCGGGCGCGATGATCGGGCGGGCGAGGAGGGCGGCGAGGTCGGCGGAGGCGGCGGTCGCCTCGGCGGGCTGGGCGAAGGCGAGGGGGAAGGCCCAAGGTCCGATGAACAAGGACACTGTAAAGAATCGTGCGAGGGGAGAAAGGGGAGACATTGGGCGCAGTGGGACGAGGATGACCAACGGGGGGACGGGAGCGGGGGGAATTGAACGGCTACTTCGCCGCGCGGGATTTGAGTTTTGCGATGAGGTAGTCTTGGGCGGTGGCGTGGGCGACGTCTTTGGCGCCAGGATACATGAGTTCACAGGCGACGCCGTTGGCGCGGCAGTGCTCCTGCAGTTTCACGCCGAAGTTGGCGGTGTGCGTCGGGTCTTTTTCGTCGCGGCCCAGGGCGGGCGGGGTGCCGTAGATGAGGTAGACGGCGGGGTCATCTTTGGTGACGAGGTGGTAGGGCGAGTATGCGGCGATGAGGGGTTGGAGGCGGTCGCGGGCGGCGAGGAATTGTTCGAAGGTGGCGAGGCCGAACGCATGGCCGCCGTATTTGCTGTTGGGCGTCCAGGTTTTCATCTGTGCGGGATCGAGCGTGGTCTGTGCGCCGGTGACAGCGGCGCAGAAGAGACGCGTGGATTCGCGGGCGATGGGATCGGGGCTCTGCGGATCGGCGAGGTCGTCGTGGAAGGCGAGCCAGAGACTGGAGCAGGCGCCGGCCGAACCACCGGCGGCGCCGATGCGGGATTGGTCGAGATTCCAGGCGGTGGCTTGGCTGCGGACAAATTGCAGGGCGCGCGCGGCGTCGTGGAGCGGGGCTTTGACGGGTGGGGTGATGCCCTCGGCCTCGGCGTGCTTGATGAGGCGGTAGTTGATCGCGACGACGGAGATGCCTTGGGCGAGGAGGCCCTCGACGTTGACGAATTTGTTGACGCGTTCTTTTTCGCCATTTTGCCAGCCGCCGCCGTGGATGACGAAGACGAGGGGCGTGGGGGTGGCGGAGGTGGCGCGCCAGAAATCGAGGACGTGGCGCTCGTGCGGGCCGTAGCGGACCTCGGCGAGGGTGGGTTTGACGACGGGCGGATTTTCCGGCGCGGCCTTTTTCGCGGCGGCCTTCGTGGCTTTGGGCGGGGGCGGGGTTTGCGCGAGGGCGGCGGGAGCGGGCGCGAGCAGGAGGGCGGCGAGGAGGAGTGTGGCGAGGAGACGAGGGGTGACCATGGGAGGGGTGAGCAGGGGAGGGCGAGGGGGTGGGTTAAATCCGAGCGCCAGGTGGAGCCAAGAAAGGGGGGCGTGGCGGGCTGAAAACGTCAAGGCCTGGCCCGGTCGGCACGGGCTGCGGGAGGGCGAGGGGGTGGGGACCCTGGCAACGTGGGGCTGCCAGCGCGGCGTGGGTGGGGCGAGGCCGGCCCCGGCCGGCGATCATGGGAGGGCCGTTTTCGCCGAGTGAACGCGGTGCGTCGTCTGACGTCGCTCCAGCGCCTCCACCCGCATGCGTCTGGCTCGGACCGACGGCGGTTGGGTCCCAGCGGTGGTCGGGCGGCCGGCCGCGGCGCAGCGACGACCCTCGGCTCCATCCTACCTCAAGCAGGGACGACATCCGGCATGATGGGACTGGCCTCACGCGGAGCGGGGCGGTCGGGGTGGCTCGGGGGAACGTCACGCCCGGCCCGCGGTGGGGCGCCCGCAGGCGCGGGCGCGTGTGGGTTCGGTTTTCGCGGGGATGACGGGGTTGCGGCTGGCACGGTGCCGAGGGTCTGCATGACGCCGCGGTTGTTTTCGTTGAAGAGGTGGATGCCGTCGGCGCCGGCGGCATACCCGCAGGCGGCGCGGGTTTGGTGGTGCTCAAGGGAGAGCGAGGCGCTCTCGGGGGCGGCCATTTTTCCGGCGGCGATGAGTTTGTCTTCGGCGGCGGTGCGGTCGTGACCGGAGACGATGCCCTCCTCGCCGAAGAGAACGGCGCAGTCGGTGCGGGCGGCGCAGGCGAGTTTCACGAAGGGGGCGAGATCGAAGGTGTAGCCGCCGAGGGTGCGTTGGCCGATGACGAGGTAGTCGAGGAGGCCCTCGTTGAGCCAGGTCGCGAGATCGCAGCCGAGGACGGCGTATTCGCGATGATCGATACGGGCGGCGAGGCCGAGGCGGCGGGGGAGACGAGCGCTGACGGGCGGCTGCCGATGGCGGCGCGGAGGAAGCGCAGGCCGTCGGTGGCGGTGGTCACCCACGGGCCGTGGGCGTCCCAGGATTCGAGGAAAAAGCGGCCGTAGGGCTGCGGGAATCACGCGCGGGTGGCGGCGAAGACCGAGCGGACGGAGTCGGCGCTTGCGGCGCAGTGTGCGCGGGCGGGCCTGCGGTGGTTGCTTGCGATCGTCGAGGGCGCGCCCGAGGGAAACACCAGCAGAGGCGCGCGGAGGGCGCACCGCTGCCCCGCATCACCTAGTTTCGGGCGTCGCCGGCGGTGACGGACGAGGTGAACGCGGCGTGCCGCGCTTTGGGCGGGACGGGCGACGTCGTCCGCGATGAGGCGGTGCGGGCGGAGCTGGCGGTTTAGGAACCGTCGTTGGAGGCCGGGGGAACGAGGCCGCCCGCCGCCGACCGAAACTATTTTGTCCAATTTTTGGCCGCCGTGCGGATATATAGCGAAACCCAATGCCTACCCCGGACGAGCAACACGAGCGATTCATGCGCCTGTTTTTGGCGCATGAGCCCGCGATTCTGCGTTCGGTGCTCGTATTTGTCCCGCAACGGCACGATGCGCGCGACATCGTCCAGGAAACGGCGGTGGCGCTGTGGAGGCATTTTGGCGAGTTCGACACTGGGCGACCGTTCGTTAACTGGGCCTGCGGTTTCGCACGTGTGGAAGCCCGGCGGTTTTTGCGCCGATCGCAACGACGTGCGGTTCTTTCCGAGCAGGCTGTTGTCGCGCTGCTGGCCACCGAGCAGGCCGAGGCGGGTTGGTTGGCTGAGCGCGAACGCCATCTACCGGAATGCCGCGAACAACTCCCGACCGAGCATCGGCGCATCCTCGACGGCTATTATGTCGACGAAAGTAGCGTGGGTCTTCTCGCCGAGCGTCACGGCCGGAGCGCCGAGGCAATCTACAAACTCTTGCAGCGGACGCGGCAGGCTTTGGTGGATTGCATGGAGCGCAAGACCGCGGAGGCAGGAAAATGAATCGCGACGAACTGACCGACCTCGCAATGCGTTTCATCGACGGCCGTGCCACCGACGAGGAAGCCACGGCGCTCTCGCTCGAACTCGCCGCCAACGCGGAGTCGCGGCGATCCTATCTCCGGCTCGCGCGACTGCATGCGGCGCTTGCCACCGAGGAAGATCAACTCGCTGACATCGTGCCGATTTCCACCGCTCATCCCGTTCCTGCAGGTTTCAAGAGGTGGGTGTGGGCGATAGGCGCGATGGCCGCAGTCGCCGCCATCGCGTTTCTGTTCCATTTGCGCGGACCGCCTGCGTCACCGGACGGGCCGGAAATTGTCGCGACCTTCGGGGAGATGCGAGACTGCCGCTGGGTCTCGGCCGGTGAGAATGCGCGCCCCGGCGACGCCGTCACCCGCGGGCAACGTTTACAGCTTTCATCCGGTTCCGCCGTGCTGCGCTTCACCAGCGGCGCCGTGGTCACATTGCTGGGGCCGTGCATTTTTGAAGCGACGTCGGGCAATGGTGCGTTCCTCACGCTGGGCCAGATCAAGGCGCGGGCCGACACGCCGGCCTCGAAGGGCTTCACGGTCAACACGCGCACTGCGCAGGTGGTCGACGTGGGGACCGAGTTTGTCACGGCCGTCGCGCCCGACGGGCAGAGCCGCGTCGATGTCACGTCCGGCGAAGTCTACGTGCTGCTCGACGGGATGAAGTCGCGGCATCGGCTGCGGGAAGGCGAGGCGTTTTCGGTCGAGGCGGGGCAGGCGCAAGTCATGGTGCGGATTGAGCGCGGCGACGGCACGGCGGCGTTTCGCTTTCCCACAATCGAGCCGCCGTCGAATCTCGACTACGCGGATCGGTCGGCCGGACATGCCTCAATCCGGCTGGTGCGCGGCGCGCTGCGCACGGTGTCGGCGATTCCAAGTGGAGCGGTCGAGCTGCTGATCGATGGACGCGGGCAATCGGCTCAGGACTCGCCGGCGGAATCAGTCTTCCTAGACAACAACGCCGCGGGTGCGCTGCTGATGGATCTCGGGCGGGCGGTCTCCATTGCGAAGATCAATACGTTTTCCTGGCACCAGGATCGGACGCCGCAAAACCGCGTGCGCGCCGTGCAGAAATTTACGCTCTACGGCTACGACGGCGAGACGCCGCCGGCCATCGACGGTGACTTCGAACAAGCGGGCTGGAGGCAGGTGGCCCGGGTCAACTCAGACGACTTCTTCCGCGTAATGCAGCCAATTGATCGGCCGGCGCAGCAGGCCTGCTCGATCACCGCAGCCCGGGGCGCCGTCGGGCGCTACCGCTACCTGCTCTGGGCTGTGGAGCCCACGCAGTCGATCAATCCGCTCTATCTCAACAATACGTTTTACGCCGAGTTCGACGTCTATGCCGAACCGTGAAGCCCCGGGCTCCCGTCCGTTTCAACCCAACCCCATGAAATATTCTTCCGGACTTTTCCTCTGTCTCTTCGTTGCGCTTGGAGCTCTTGGCTCAACGCACATGCGGGCCGCCGTCGACCCGACCTACGACGTGGTCGTTTACGGCGGCACCTCCGGCGGAGTGACCGCCGCGGTGGCGGCGGCGCGCCACGGCCAAAAAGTCGTGTTGATCGAACCGGGCCGCCACCTCGGGGGGCTGACGAGCGGCGGGCTCGGCGCCACGGACATCGGCAAGAAGGATGCGATCGGCGGGCTTGCGCGGGAATTCTACCGGCGGGTGAAGCAACACTACGCGAATCCGGCCGCGTGGAAATATGGCCGGCCCGAGGATTTTCAGAGCAACCAGCACGATCCCAAGGATGACGTGATGTTCTACTTCGAGCCGCATGTCGCGGAGAAGATCTACGACGACCTCGTGCGCGAGGCGAAGGTCGAGGTGGTGCGCGGCGAGCGCCTCGACCTGAAAGCGGGCGTGATGAAGCGCGGCACGGCGATCGAGGCGATCGTGATGGAGTCGGGTCGGCGTTTTCGCGGGGGCGTGTTCATCGATGCGACCTACGAGGGCGACGTGATGGCGAAGGCGGGCGTGAGCTATCTCGTCGGGCGCGAAGCCAACACGGCGTTTGGTGAGACCCACAATGGCAACCAGCCCTATCTGCTGCGGCGCGGGAAGACGGTGCCGTCGGCGCACGACTTTCGGCGCGCGGTCGATCCCTATGTGCGTCCGGGCGATCCCGCGAGCGGCCTGATCTTCGGCGTGCATCCCGGCGGCCCCGGCCCCGAGGGCCAGGGCGACAGTCGCGTGCAGGCGTATTGCTACCGGCTCTGCCTGACGAACGAGCCGGCGAACCGGGTCCCGTTCGCCAAGCCGGCAGATTACGATCCCGCGAAGTTCGAACTGATCGCGCGCTATCTGAACAGCGATCGGATGCTGCCCGAGTTTCCCAACGGCGGCGACATCGAGCATCCCGTTCTCGGCAACAATCTGATGCGCCCGACGCCGGTCGTGATCATGCCGAACCGGAAGAGTGATTCGAACAACAAGGACCCGGTAGGGTTCAACCTCGTCGGGGGAAACTACGATTATCCCGACGCCGACTACGCGACGCGTGATCGGATCATCCGCGAGCATGTCAGCTGGCAGCAGGGCTTGATCTGGTTCATGGCGACCGATCCGCGGGTGCCCGAGAAATTCCGCGCGCCGATGAAGGACTGGGGCCTGCCGAAGGATGAGTTCACCGACACCGGCCATTGGCCGCACCAGCTCTACGTGCGCGAGGCGCGGCGGCTGCACGGGGCGTTCGTGATGACGCAGCGGCACTGCGACAGCACGCAGCCGGTGCCCGATCCGATCGGGATGGGCGGCTACGCGATGGATTCGCACAACGTCCGGCGCTACGTCGACGAAAACGGCCACGTGCGCACCGAGGGCACCATCGGTCTCGGAGTGAAGCAGGCTTATGGCATCGCCTACGATGCGATCACTCCGAAGCAGGAACAGTGCTCCAATCTGCTCGTGCCCGTGTGTCTCTCGGCGACGCATGTCGCCTACGGCTCGATTCGCATGGAGCCGGTCTTCATGGCGATCGGGCACTCTGCCGGCGTGGCCGCGGCGCTGGCGAACGAGCAGCGCTGTACCGTGCAGGAAATCGATCGCACCAAGCTCCGGGCGCAGCTCCTCGCCCAGGGCCAAATCATCGAGCACAAGGCCAGGTGATTCTCCTTTCCATGAACCCCCATTCCCTCCTCTTCACGCTTGCCGTGGTTCTCGCGGCGAGCGTCGCACTGCCGGCGCCCAGCGGGCGCGCGGCCGACGAATCGCCGGCCTATGATGTTGTCGTCTACGGCGGGACGTCGGGCGGTGTCGCGGCCGCGGTGCAGGCGGCGCGTCTGAAGGCGCGCGTGCTCCTGATTGAGCCGGGCCAACAGCTGGGCGGGCTGAGCAGCGGCGGGCTCGGTGCGACCGACTTCGGGCATCCCGACAGCATCGGGGGCGTCTCCCGCGAATTCTACCGGCGCGTGAAACGTTACTACGCGGAGCCCGGCGCCTGGCAGCACGGCACGCTGGCGACCTACCGGAGCCATCGGCACGATCCCGACAGCGACGTGATGTTTCACTTCGAACCGCACGTGGCGGACCGAATTTTTCGCGACATGGCGCGTGAGGCCGGGGTGACGGTCGCGTTGGGCGAACGGCTGGAATTGAAACGCGGGGTCGAAAAAGCCGGGGCGGAGATTCGTTCGCTTACGATGGAATCGGGCCGGCGGTTTCGCGGGAAGGTGTTCATTGATGCGAGCTACGAGGGCGACGTGATGGCCAAGGCGGGCGTGGCTTACACGGTGGGCCGGGAAGCGAACGCGGCGTTCGGCGAAACGAAGAACGGCAACCAGTGGCGGCACATGCGCGAGCGGCCGCGTCCCGTTGGGCATGATTTTTTCCGCGCGGTCGATCCCTACGTGCGGCCCGGCGATCCCTCCAGTGGCACGATCTTCGGCGTGCCCGCGGCGGGGGCGGGCGTCGAGGGCGCGGCGGACCCAAGCGTGCAGGCGTATTGCTTCCGGCTGTGCCTGACCGATGTGCCGGAGAACCGGGTGCCATTCCCGAAGCCCGCCGATTACGATCCGGCGCGTTATGAACTCCTGCTGCGCTATCTCACGAGCGAGCGGCGGCTGCCCGAGTGGCCGAACGGGCCGGATGAAATCGAGCACCCGGTGCTCGGCAACACGCTGCTCGATATTCCTCCGGTGGTCATCATGCCGAATCGCAAGAGCGACTCGAACACCAAGGGCGCGGTCTCGTTCAACTTTATTGGCGGCAACTACGACTACCCCGATGGTGACCATGCGACCCGCGAGCGCATCTTCCGGGAGCACGTGAGCTGGCAGCAGGGGCTGATCTGGTTTGTCGCGCACGATCCGCGCGTGCCGGCGAAGTATCGCGAGCCGATGAAGCATTGGGGGCTCGCGAAGGATGAGTTTCCCGCGACCGGCCACTGGCCGCATCAACTCTATGTTCGCGAAGCCCGGCGGATGATCGGGGAGTTTGTCATGCGCCAACAGGTGTGCGAGGGCAGCGAGCGGGTCGACGATCCCGTTGGCTGCGGCTCCTACACCATGGATTCGCACAACGTCCGCCGCTATATCGACGAGCAGGGTTTCGTGCGCAACGAGGGTACGCTCGGCATGCCGGTGAAGACGCCCTACGGCATCAGCTACCGTGCGCTCACGCCGAAGAAAGCGGAATGCACCAATCTGCTCGTGCCCGTGTGCATCTCAGCGAGCCATGTCGTCTACGGCTCGATGCGCATGGAGCCAGTCTTCATGGTGCTCGGCCAGTCCGCCGCCACCGCCGCCGTGCAGGCCATCGCCGCGCGTTCGAGCGTGCAGGACGTGCCCTATGCCGCGCTGCGAACGGCCCTCCTTCGTGACGGCCAGGTCCTTTCGGTCACCACGTCGAAGCGCGCGCCTGTGCCGAAAAAATAGTTTCCCCCCGTCCACGATCGTTTTGCGAAACCCCAGACCCCAATGAAATTCCGTTCAATCCTTGGCTCCTCCGCACTCCTCGCGGCCATCGCGCTCCCTGCGACCGCCGGGGCCGCAGCCGCGCCCGCGTCCGAGATCGTCACCCTCGATGAGTTCACCGTTACGGTCGCCGCCGACGATGGCTACAAGGCGACCAACGTGCTTTCCGGCACGCGTTTCAACACGTCGCTGCTCGATTTGCCCAAGCCGATCGATGTGGTGACGCGCGAGTTCATGCTCGATATCGGCGCGCGTGACATAACCGAGGCGCTGCAATACGTGGCGGGCGTCACGTTCAACCGCGAGACCGACAGCGCGGCCCAACAGGACACCGACGTGCTCGTCCGCGGCTTCAGCGGCGGCGGCGGCGGCGTGAGCGGCGGCGGCGGCGGCAATCAATACGTCAACGGCTACCGCACATTCGGCCGCTTCGACACTGTGTCCATCGAACGCATCGAGGTGCTCAAGGGCCCCTCGTCGCTTTTCTCCGGCGCGATCGGCGCGGGTGGGGCGCTCAACACCGTCACGCGCACCCCGTCAACGCGGCCCAAGGGCCAGTTCATGGCATCCTATGGGACCTACGATCGCGCCCGCGGCACGCTGGAGTATTCCGCGCCCCTGACCGCCGACAAGCGCGTCACCTATTGGATCGGCCTGTCCGCGCGCGACGACGGCAGCCCGTATGACTTTGCCAACTACCGCAGCATGGCGGTGTCGCCGGTGGTGCAGTGGAATCTCAGCAAGGCCACGCGGGTTTACGCCTTCGCGCAGTGGCAGCACACCGAGCAGGTGTCGGCCTCGCCGCCCGTGTTCCTTTCGCCGGGCAACGTCGGCTACCTGCCCGGGGTGCGCCGCTCGTTCAACCGCCAGGGGCCGGAATCGTTTCACGACTCGGAGGTGTTCCACTCCACCCTCGATCTCACGCATGTGATCAACGATGTGTGGACGCTGAAACTCGGCGGCACCTACCGCCATTTCCAGCGCTGGCGCAATCTCGTAACCGGCGGCACGACGGCCACGATCAATGCCACCACCGGCGCCCGCACCGTGGGCCGTTCGGCCGCCTACAACAACCAGCCGGAGTCCGGCTACGCGCTGCAACCCTACCTGCTCGGCAAGTTCGACTACCTCGGCGTGACCCACCGCGCGATCGTTGGCGCCGAGTATTTCAAGCACGCGGCGCATGAAATCACCAAACAGCCTTCGCCCAACCTGACCCCGATCAACATCGACGTGCCGGCGAGCTACGCGCTGGGCGACTGGCGGACGTATCCGGTGCTCCGCGACCAGGAGAACCTGCTGATCTCGCGCGCCGTCACCGCGAACAACCTCTGGCAGACCGCGCGCAACCGCGCCACGGTGCAGCTCGGCTACCGGCGCGAGGAGGCCTATCAGGCGCAGCGCAACTACCGCACGCCGACGGCGTCGTTCAGCGGCAAGGCCAAGGCCGCCAACTTGCTCAGCGGCGGCGTGGCCTACCGCGTGCTGCCGCGCGTCGCGTTGTTCGCGGCCTTCAGCGAATCCTATGAGCCGCTGGTAAGAACCGATTTCTTTGGCCGGCCCTTCGAACCGCGGGCGGGCACGGGCACCGACTACGGTGTGCGCTGGGATCGCGCGGATGGACGCTTCTCCGGCACGATCAATTTCTTCAAGGTAAGGAACAACAACCTCGAGCAGGCCGATCCCGAACACCCCGGCTTCCAAGTCCAGACCGGCGACAACCGCGCGAAAGGCGTGGAGTTCAGTCTCAATGCTCGTCCCGCCAAGGCGTGGCAGGTGGTCGGCAGCTATACCTACAATCATACGCGCGTCACGCGCGACATCGTGCGCCCGGCCAACATCGGCTTGCCCACGGCCAACGCCCCGCGCCGCCAGTGGAGCCTGTGGAATCGCTATCGTTTCGACGAGGGCGTCGCGAAAGGGTTCGGTGCCGGTGTGGGCGTGACGTTTGTCGGCGAACGCCGCGGCAATCCCAATCTTGTCGATGTGCCTGCCATCCGCAGCCCGGCGTATCACAAGGTGCAGGCGAGCCTGACTTACGCGACGACGCTGCTCGCCCGGCGCACGACGTTCGCGCTGAGTGCCGACAACCTGCTCGACGAGGATTACCTTATCACCTACGCCGGCTACGGCGAACCGCGGACGATCACCGGTCGAGTGTCGTTCGAGTTCTGATGTCTCCGTGCCCCATCAATCACCGACGACCTTGGCTCGTCCCGAGGTTGAAGCGGATGTTCGTGGGCGCGGTGGCGGCCGCGTTGTCGCACCCTTTCTAGCGCCTTGGTTCCACGATCCGCTGATTTTCCCCATGACTACTCCCTCATTCCTCTCTCGCCGCGCGTTCATCCTGGCGGCGCTGCTTTGCGCGAGCGCGGCGATCGCCCCACTGCGGGCCGCAGGCGCCCCGACGCCCAAGGCCACGCCTGCGCCCAATCCCGCGCTCGCGCCGATCGTGGACGTGCCGGGTTTGCCGCGCGTGCTGCTGATCGGCGATTCGATTTCGATCGGCTACACGCTGCCAGTGCGCGCCGCACTCAAGGGCAAGGCCAACGTGCACCGCCCGCCCGGCAACTGCAGCTCCACCGGCTACAGTCTCACGAAAATCGACGAGTGGCTGGGCACGGGAAAGTGGGACGTGATTCATTTCAACTTCGGGTTGCACGACGCGAAGCTTCCACCAGAGGGCGTGCGGCATGCGGCGCCGGCCGACTACGAGAAAAACCTGCGGCAGCTCGTGCAGCGCATGAAGGCCACGGGTGCGAAACTCATCTGGGCCACGACCACACCCGTGCCGATGGGCGGCAACCTCGCGCCGAACCGCCGCTTTGGCGACATCGCGACCTACAACGCGATCGCGGCCAAGGTCATGGCTGAAAATGGCGTCGCGATCAACGACCTCAACGCCGCCATCGCACCGCACGTCGAGAAAGTCGGCCGTCCGACTGACGTGCATTTTACCGAGGAGGGTTACGCTCTCCTCGCGCAGGGGGTCGCGCGCGAAGTTTCGGCCCGGCTGCGAAAATAGGCGGAGCAGAATTTCTCCATCATGACATATCCACTTCTCCTTACCCGCCGCGACTTCCTCCGCGGCACCGCCGCCGCCGCGACCGCGTTTACATCTGTGCCCGGCTGGGCGGCGGCGCCATCCCACGCAATGACTATTGGCCTGTCCCAGTATTCCCTGCGCGCCCTGTTTGCGTCGAAGCAACTCGATCCGCTCGACTATCCCGCGTTTGCCCGGAAGGAGTTTGGCCTGACCGAACTCGATTTTTGGGAAGGCGGATTGCCGCCGGATCGTCTCGACGACGACAGCTACTTGAGCGACTTGCGGCGGCGCGCGAAGGACGCCGGCACGCACCTGTTCCTGCTGATGGCCGGTGTAGTCGATGCCACGGGTGGCACCGGCAAGGCCACGAAGAAGGCCAAGCCGGCCGACCATGTCCGCTCGATCGAGCGCTGCGCGGTGCTCGGCTGCCAGTATGTGCGCTTTTTTGTCAGTGCGGCTGCGGGCGAGCGCGCGGCGGCGGTGGCGCGCTGCGCCGAATCACTGGCCCCGCTGGCAGACCGGGCCAAGGCTAGTGGCATCACGATCGCCATCGAACCCGGAGCCTCCGCTCACACGCAGGACGGCGCCTTCCTGGCGGAGATCATGCAACAACTGCGGCACGCGCACTGCCGGCTCATGCCGGATTTCGGCAAACTACGCGGTGACATCTACGAAGGAACCCGCGCGATGATGCCCTATGCGTCGGTGATCTCGGCCAAGACCCACGAATTTGACGCGGCCGGCAACCAAGTGGAGTTCGATTATTTCCGACTCATGAAGATCATCGCTACCGCCGGCTTCAAGGGGATCGTCGCCATCGAATGGGAGGGGAAGAAGCTCGAACCCGTCGCCGGAGTGCATGCCTCCAAGAAACTCATCGAACGTGCGTTGGCGGCGCTGTGAGCGTGACGGGGCCCTTCTCTTAACAAAAACCAGGTTATGTCATGAACTCAACCGACACTCTCCCTCGCAGGACTTTCCTCAAGACCACGGCACTCGCCGCCGCTGCCCTCGGGGCGGGCTGTAGCACCGGCCTCGTTCCGCCGCTCCGTCTGGGTCGTCGCTTGGCGCCCGGCCAGAAAATGCGCATCGCCTGCATTGGCTGCGGCGGCAAAGGCATCTCTGACGTCACCGGCGTGAGCAGCGAGAACATCGTCGCGCTCTGCGACGTGGATGCGGCCCAGGCGAAAGAGATCTTTGGCCGCTACCCCGCCGTGCCGAAGTTTCAGGACTACCGGCAAATGCTCCGCGAGTTCGACGACCGCATCGACGCCGTCACGATCTCGACCCCGGACCACCTGCACTATGCCGCGGGAATGTTGGCGATCAGCATGGGCAAGCATGTGTTTATCCAGAAGCCGCTGACGCGCTCCGTCTGGGAGGCGCGTGAACTCATGTTGGCCGCCCGCCGCCACGGCGTGGTCACGCAGATGGGCAATCAGGGTCATGCGGGCGAAGGCGTGCGCCTCGCCCGCGAATGGGTGCAGGACGGCGTAATCGGGCCGGTGCGAGAAGTTCACATTTGGACGAAAAAGATGGAGCTCGGCGCCTACAAGTCAGGCCGCAGCACGCGGCCGGCGCCGGGCGAGATCCCGCCGGCAACACTGGATTGGAACCTCTGGAATGGACCGTCACCCGCCCGGCCCTACAGTGCCGAGTATCATCCGCGTCGCTGGCGCAACTGGTGGGATTTCGGCTGCGGTGCCTTAGGCGACATTGGTTGCCACACCATGGACGGTCCCTTTTTCGCGCTCGATCTGGGGGCCCCGGAATCGATCCAGGCGGAGACCGCGCCATGCGGGGAGGAGACATTTCCCGACTGGTCGATCATCACCTACCGATTTCCCGCCCGCGGCGCGCAGCCGGCGGTAAAGGTCGTGTGGTATGACGGAGGTAAGTTGCCCGAGCGACCCAAGGAGCTCGAGCCCACGCGGGCATTTGAAAACAAACACGGCTACCTGATGATCGGAGACAAAGGCGTGATCTACGATCCGAGCGAGAAGTGTGCGAGCCCGCGCCTGCTCCCCGAGGCGCGGATGCGCGAGGCGAAGTTACCAGCGAAGTCATTGCCGCGTGTGCCCGGCGGCGATCCCTTCCTCGAGTGGATCAACGCCTGCAAGGGCGGGCCGGCGCCGGGCTCGAACTTCGACTATGCGGCACCGCTGACCGAGATGGTTCTGCTCGGCAATGTCGCGCTTCGCGCCCGCGGAAAAAAACTTGTGTGGGACGCCGCCCACCTGCGGTTTCCGAACGCTCCCGAGTTTGATGGAGCGCTCCGCTCCGCGCAGCGGTCGTTTTGAGCGGGGCCCGCGCTGGGCCGGCGATCCGGCGTGGCGTGAGGCGGCCGGCGTGCCGGCGGCGGTTTTGGCGGGCGGACCCGAGGCGCGGGGCGGCGCGGGAGGGCTCAGGCGAGGAGATCGCGAATCACTTCCCCGTGGACGTCAGTGAGGCGGAAGTTTCGACCGCCGGAGAGGTAGGTGAGGTTGGTGTGGTCGAGGCCGAGGAGGTGGAGGACCGTGGCCCAGAGGTCGTAAACCGTGGTGGGTTTGTCGACGACGTGATAGCCGAGGTCGTCGGTGGCGCCGTAAATGGTGCCGCCTTTGACACCGCCGCCGGCGAGCCAGATGGAAAAGCCGTAGGGGTTGTGGTCGCGGCCGTTGCTGCCCTGCGAGAACGGCGTGCGGCCGAATTCGCCGGCCCAGATCACGAGGGTTTCGTCGAGGAGGCCGCGCTGCTTGAGGTCGGTCATGAGTGCGGCGATGGGTTGGTCGACTTGATGGGCCATGGCGGCGTGGCCTTTGTGCAGCTCACCGTGTTGGTCCCAGGGATTCGGGGCGTTGCCGGCGCCGATTTTTTCGTTGATGCAGCTCAGCTCGACGAAACGCACGCCGCGCTCGATGAGGCGGCGGGCGAGGAGGCACTGGCGGGCGTAGGCGGCCTTTTGCGGGTGAGGGTCGTCGAGGCCGTAGAGAGTTTTGGTGGCGGTGGATTCACCGGAGAGATTTACCAGCTCGGGCACGGCGGACTGCATGCGGTAGGCGGTCTCGTAGTTGCGTACGGCGGCTTCGACCTGCGCGTCGCCGGCGGCGCGGCCGAGGAATTCCGTGTCGGCTGCCCGCACGAAATCGAGGCGGCCGCGCTGCACGAGGTCGCGTTCGCGCGGGGTGATGTTCGGGACGGCGTCAGGCACATCGGCGTTGAGGATCGAGGCTTGGTGTTGGGCGGGGAGATACCCGTTGCTGAAGAGGCCGACGCCGCCGTGGGGTGCGATGGCTCCGCCGCTTTGGAGAACGACGAAGCCGGGGAGATCGTGGTTGGTGGAACCGAGGCCGTAATTGATCCAGGCGCCGGCGCTGGGGTGACCCATGGTGGGAAAGCCGGTGTGGAAAAAATAGTTTCCCTGGGCGTGTTCGTTGACCTTAGACGTCATGGAACGGATGACGGCAAGGTCGTCGGCGCAGGCGGCGGCGATTTTGGGAAACATGGAGCTGATCGGGATGCCGCTCGCGCCGTAGTTCCGAAACTCGAAGGGGCTCGGGAAAATTTGGCCGTTCTTGTTGAACATGGTGCGCTCGACCTTCACGGGCATCGGTTGACCGGCCAGTTTGGCGAGGAGCGGCTTGGGGTCGAAAGAGTCGAGGTGGGAGACGCCGCCCGACATGTAGAGGAAGATGACGTTTTTCGCGCGGGGTTTGAAATCGGGCGCGGGAGTGCGGAGGGCGGCGTAGCCTTTTTGCGCGAGGAGGCCGGAGAGCGCCAGGTAGCCGAAGCCGGTGGAGCAACGGCGGAGCATGTCGCGGCGGGTGAGCGGGGTGTGCATGGGAGCGGCGGGGACGTGACGGGGCTAAGGAATGAAAATGAATTCTTTCAAATTGAAGAGGGCGTGCGCGAGGTCGGCCCAGGGGGCAGAGGCCGCCGCCGATTTGCCGGCAGGTGCCGAGGCATCGGGGGTGGCAGCCCAAGCGAGGAAGCGTAGGGAGCGATCGAGTTCGGGGGCGGTGGGCGGGCGGGCGAGGGCCTGGAGGAACATGACGCGGATGCGGGTGGGGGCGTCGGCGAGGGCGGGGTCTTGGGCGAGGCGGTGCGCCCAGTGTTCGGCGAGTTCGCGGACGAAGGGGTCGTTGAGCAACGTGAGGGATTGGCCGGGGACGTTGGTGACGTCGCGGCGGCCGGTGGGGCCGGAGGGCACGGGGGCGTCGAAGGTGGAGAGCAACGGGTCGAGGTCGTTGCGCTTCACGCGCAGGTAGACGCTGCGGCGCGGGATGCGCCCCAACACCGGCGGGCCGCCCAGCGGGTCGAGTTTCAGATCGCCGGAGACGGCGAGCAAGGTGTCGCGGATGGCCTCGGCTTCGAGGCGGCGCACGGAGGTATGGGAGAGGAGGCGGTTGTCGGGATCGCGGTCGGGGGCGCCGGGCGGGGGCGTGCTGGCCAATTGCCAGGTCTCGGAGGTGACGAGGAAGCGGAGGAGGGCTTTGATCGAGTAGCCGTGTTCGACGAACCACACCGCGAGGAAATCGAGGAGCTCGGGGTGCGAGGGCGCTTCGCCCATGCGGCCGAAATTATCGGGCGTGGCGACGAGTCCGCGGCCGAAGAGGTGGTGCCAGACGCGGTTCACGATGACGCGCGCCGCGAGGGGATTGTCGGGGCGGAGGATATCTTCGGCGAGGGCGCGACGGCCGCTCTCGGTGGTGGAGTAGGGTTTCGCGTCGATGGCTTCGAGAAAGCGGCGCGCGACGAGTTCGCCGGGCTGCTTGTGATTGCCGCGGTGGAAGAGGGGTTGATCGACGGCGCCGGTCTCGAGCACGCCGGGGGCGCGGGTGGGTTCGCGGAGCGCGGACTCGAGCGCGCGATAGGCGGTGAGCAGCGGCTGGGTCGTGGCGAGTTCAGCGGGGCGGTTGCGGAGCAGTTCGGCGCGCAGGAGATGATCGAGGAAGAGGGCTTGGGCGTCGGTGACGCGGCCGTCGCGCCAGGCCTGCACGCTCGCCCGCGCGGCGGCGGCGTAGGCGGCGGCGAGGTCGGGGATCGTGGTGGCCTTGCGGTCCGCGACCGCCGAGAGGATGGGCGCGGTAAATTCCCCCTTGCCGGCGGGCGCGGGTTCGCCGGTCTTGGTCAGAGCGACGGCGGAGAGCCCGAACCACGAGCGCGTGGCCTTCGGGTCGGCGAGCACAGGATGATCGGCGGCGGTGGTCAGCTCGACGTGGATTTGGTCGCCTTCCCAGTATTCGAGCGGGAGCTTGACCCATTGCTGCTGCGGGCGGGCGAGTTTTTGGACCGGGTAGATCGTGCCGTCGCGCGGGTAGTTCTGCACCACGAAGCGGGCGATGGCGGCGCCTTCGCCGGCGACGCGGAGCCAGAGGTCGTGTTTTTCCGCGAGGATGAATTTGGGGGAGAGGAGGACGGCGCGGTCTTTGGACGAGACGAGGTGGGAGTAGACGCCGGCGGGGTAAATGCCGGTGAGGACGCGGTCGCCGTCGGGGGCGACGGCGAAGGCGCCGGCGGGGCTGACCGCGGTGGCGCCGGCGCCATCGCGCCGCCACGAGGCGAAGTCGGCGGCGCGGGTGAGATCCCAGTGCTGCGCGAAGGGGCGGTCGCCCTGGCGTTCGGCGGCGGCGGCTTGGGTGCGCCAGGCGGCGAGGGCGTCGGGCGGGGCGGGGGCTTCGGGGCTGGTTGGACGCAGGAGCCAAAACGGATGGAGCAGGGTGGCGGGGTCTTTGGCGGCGACGATGGCTTGAGTGAGCGCGGGGGAGGGGGCGGAGAGTGTGGCGGCGAGCGCGTCGGCGTCGACGAGCCACGCATCGGCGAGAGTTAGGCGGAGAGATTCTTTGATTTTTCCGAGTTCGGCGCGGCGCGGGGGCGCGGCGGGATCGGGCGCATCGACGGCGACGGTGGCCGGGGCGGAGGAGGAGAAGATGCCATACCAGCCGGAGAAATCCTTTTGGCTGATCGGATCGAATTTGTGGTTGTGGCAGCGCGCGCAGCTGACGGTGAGGCCGAGAAAGGTTTTGGAGACGACGTTGATCTGGTCGTCGGTGAAACGCATTTTTTCCTCGAGCGCGTCGACGGGGGCGAAGCCGTGGAGGACCATGCGGAGGTGGCCGATGCCGAGGGCGGACTCGTTGAGACCGAGGGCGGGGTTGAGGCGGGGCTTTTCGAGGAGGTCGCCGGCGAGGTGTTCGCGGACGAGTTGGTGGTAGGGTACGTCGGCGTTGAAGGCGCGGATGAGGTAGTCGCGGTAGCGCCACGCGTAGGGCACGGGTGCATCGCCCTCGCTGCCGTGGGAATCGGCGTAGCGCGTCCAATCCATCCAATGACGCGCCCAGCGTTCGCCGAAACGGGGCGACGCGAGGAACGTATCAACCTGGAGGGCGAAGGCGGCGGGGTCCGGGTTGGCGGTGAAGGCGGCGAGTTCGGCGGCGGTGGGGGGCAGGCCGCGCAGGGCGAAGCTGAGGCGGCGCAGGAGGGTGGGGGCGTCGGCGCGCGGGGCGCGGGTGAGCTGGGCGGCGGCGAGGGGGCCGGCGAGCAAGCGGTCGACGGGGTGCGGGCTGGCGTCGGGTGCGGCGAGGCCGGGGAGCGCGGGTTTTTGGAGGGGGCGGAAACTCCACCAGTTCTTACGGCGCTGCAGGACGGCGTCCCAATCGGTTTCGGCGGCGACTTGCGCGTCGCTGGGCGGTGTATCGCGCGGATCCGGCGCGCCCATTGTGATCCAGCGCTCGAAATCGGCGATGACGGCGGGCTCCAGTTTCGCGCCGGCCTTCGGCATCATGAGATCGTCGCGGGTGTGGCGCATTGCCTGAAGGAGCAGGCTGGCGGCGGGATCGCCGCGGACGATCGCGGGGCCGGAGTCGCCGCCGTCGAGGAGGGCTTGGCGGTGATCGAGGGCGAGGCCGGCTTTGCGTTTACCGCCGGTGCGATGGCACTCGTAGCAATCCTGGGCGAGGACGGGGCGGATTTTGGCTTCGAAAAATTCGAGGTTGGCGGCGGGCAGCGCGGCGCGCGCGGCGGGGAGGAGTACGCCGGCGACGAGGAGCCAAGCGAGGGAGAGCCGCGGAGGCGCGAAACGTGGGGGGCGGGGAGTCACGTGTACGCAGCGTGGCGGGAGGGGGCGCGGCTGGGCAAGCGCGGGATGGTCAAGCGCGGGAGGGGCGGCGGGAGGGTCAAGGCCGGGTTTCGAGGGAGAGGCGGCGGTCTTGGCGGATGGTCCAGGCGCGGCGGCCGATCTCGTCGGTGAAGGGGACGGCGAAGGTGTAGCCGGTGGCGTCGGCGGTGGGGGTGAAGATGGGCGCGGCGGCGGGCGGAGAGGGGGCGGCCCAGTTGAGTTCGGCGAAGGTCGTGGCCCAACGGCGGTGGGTGCGGTGGTGATCGAGTTGGGCGTAGTAGAAATCGAGGGCGGTGGTGCGGGCGGCGAGGCCGGGGACGGGCGTGATGGCGACGGGCGCGGGGGCGGGGCGGCGGGTGAATTGGACGAGGCCCCACATTTCGGGGCGGTGCAGGTCGATCACGCCTTGCGGGGACCAGACCCAGTTGTCCTCGGGCGTCTGCGGGATTTTTTCGTAGCGGCCGGCGGGCGTGGTGACCTGCCACTCGACGCGGGAGAAATTCAGGCGCCACTGGGTGCCTTCGGCGGGCGCGCGGGGTGCACTCACCGCGAGTGGGCCGGGTGGCGCGAAGGCGGTCCAGGGGAAGGCGATTTCGAGGGTCCAGCCGGTGTCGGTGTCGGAGGGGTCGTTGAGCGTGCCGCGGAGGTGCACGGCGGATTTGAGGCCGGGGATGGCCCAGGCGTTGTCGGCTTTGGCGCCGTCCATGTAGGGCTTGGGGAGAAAGAGATCCCAGCCGGTGTTGAGGGCGTTGAGTTCGAATTCGTAGTAGGCGTGGGTGTCGCCGTCGGGGTCGAGGAAGACTTCGAAATCGGGGTCCTGGAAAATCACGGCGTCGTGCTGCGTGAGCTTGGCCCAGAGGTGCGGCTCGGTGAGTTCGGCGGCGATGTAGAGATAGGTGTCGTCCCAGAGGATTTTGGCGCGGGTGCGGAAGCGGGGCTTGGGTTTCAGGGAGCCCTCGATGTCGACGAAGTCGGCGGTCCACGGGGCGGCGGCCCAAGCGGGGTCGTCGAGGCGGCCGTCGATGGTGAGGGGCGTGGCGGTGCCGGTGTGGCGGGCGAGGTAGGTGAGCGGGACAAGCGGCGCCATGCGTTCGCGCCAGGCGGGGAGACGCGGGGTGTCGGCGGCGGGAGCCGACGCGGTGAAAGTGAGAGTGAGCGGGAAAGTGAAGGTAAGGACGAGAAGGCGGAGGACGGCTGCGCAAAAACGAACGACGGAATTTTTAACGATGGATTTCACGGATGAACACGGAGGGCGGAGGGGCGGTTCAGGGCAACGCGGTGCGCAGGAAGCGGAGGAAGTTTTCGCTGAGGATGCCGGTGATGTCCTCTTCGCTGTAGCCGCGGGCACGGAGGAGGTCGGGGAGTTTTTGGAGGTCGGCGATGGAATCGAGATCGAGCGGGGTTTGCTCGGTGCCGAAGGCGCCGTCGAGGTCGCTGCCGAGGCCGACGTGGCGCGCGTTGCCGACGAGCTGGCAGTAGTGGTCGAGGTGATCGACGAGCGTGGTGAGGTGAAGATTCGCGGACTGCGGGGTGGTCTGGCCGCGGGTCCAGTTGGGCACCATCATCCAGGCGTCGAGACAGACGCCGACGACGGCACCGCGGGCGGCGAGGGCGCGGAACTGGTCGTCGGCGAGCTGGCGTTGGTGCGGGACGAGCGTGCGGGAATTGTGGTGACTAGCCCAGACGGGGCCGCGGTAGCGTTCGAGGGCTTGCCAGAAGCAGTCGTCGCTGAGGTGGGTGACGTCGAGGATCAGGCGGAGGTCGTCGGCGGCGCGGAGGAGATCTAGGCCGCGGTCGGGGAACGGGCCGCTGGAGTTGGTGCCTTGGGCGTAGACGCCGGGGCCGTAGTGGGCGGGGCCGAGGGCGCGGAGGCCGTCGGCGTGGGCGCGCGCGAGGTGGGCGGGGGTGATGAGGGAGTCGGCGCCTTCGAGGCTGCGGAGGTAGCCGAGGGGGAGGGCGGCGGCGGTGGCGTCGTCGAGGGCGGGGTCGCTCCAGCGCGCGAGGTGGGCGGCGAGGTCGGCGCGGGTGCGGAGGGCGGTCATCTCGCCGGCTTCTTCCATGGCGCGATACCAAGCGAGTTGGGCCTGGGTCATGGCCCAGGCCTGGGCGGGGGAGCGCCAGCCGAAGACGGGGCTGTAGGCGTCGTGTTCGAGGCGGGCGAGTTGGGTGGCGACGCAGACGGCGACGCGCCCGCGACGGAGTTCGGGGAG
>CANHJG010000056.1 GCA_947461205.1 Opitutia bacterium | reverse complement strand
GGCGAAGACGGGGAAGAGGGGAAGACGCGGAAGACGCGGAAGACGGGGAGACTGGGCGGGAGTTCGGCAGCGGGCGGCGAGGGTGGCGGCGCTCAGGCAGTCGAGGTCGCGGTTGAGGCGGGTGAGAACGCTGGCGGTGAACTGGGCCTCGTGCCGCGACGAGTCGATTCCGTGGGTGGGCGTGGAGGCGCGGGCGATATACTCCGCCAAGGTCGTGGAGGCCCCTAGGTGTGTGCTGACGGGCAAACGCAGCGGTGCGGCGTGCACGGCGGTGAGCGGCCGAGAAATCAGGGCCAGGAGCGGGCGACGATAAGGCGGCCGCCCTTATGGGGTGAGCAGCGGTTGGATCGCGCGCCAGACGGTTTCGGCCACCAAGGCGTGGCCGCGGGCCGTCGGGTGGATCTGGTCGTCCTGATTCAGGGCGGGGTCGCCGCCGACGCCGGCGAGCAGGAAGGGGATGAGGGTGGCGGAGTATTTTTTCGCGAGTTCGGGATACAGGGCAGAAAATTCGCGGGTATAGTCGGCCCCGAGCATCGGGGGCATCATCATGCCGGCGACGACGAGGCGGGCGGCGGGATTTTTTTCGCGGACACGTTCCATAATGCGCGCGAGAGCGGCCCGGGAGATGCCGGGTTCGATGCCGCGGAGACCGTCGTTGCCGCCGAGCGCGAGCACGAAGAGGTCGACGGGCTGGCGGAGAATCCAGTCGATGCGGCGGGCGCCGCCGGCGGTGGTCTCGCCGCTGAGCCCGGCGTTGACGACCCGCCACGGGAGGCCGGCCGCCGAGATTTTCTCCTGAACGAGAGCCGGGTAGGCTTGGGTGGCGGGATCTTCGAGCCCGTAGCCGGCGGTCAGGCTGTCGCCGAAGAAGACGAGGGTGCGCGGCTCGGCGGCGGCCACAAGGGCGGTGACCAAGCCACAGCCGACGGCGACGAAAAGGCGGAAGGGATTGCGGCGGGAACGCGGAGTCATGCTGGCTTTTGTGTCGTTCGTGTCTTTCGTGGGCGGCACCCATGATGAGTGATCAATCCATGCTTAAAGTCGAGCGGCTCACCAAAACTTACCGCACGGCGGCCGGGGGCGATCTCACGGTATTGCGCGAGGTGAGTTTTGATCTCCGCGCCGGCGCGAGCGTGGCGATCGTCGGCCCGAGCGGGAGCGGCAAGACCACGCTGCTCGGGTTGTGCGCGGGGCTCGACCGGCCCAGCAGCGGGACCGTGGAGATCGCGGGCGAGAGCATCGGCGAGATGAACGAGGACGCGCGGGCGTTGGTGCGCAACGCGCAGGTGGGCTTCGTGTTTCAGAATTTCCAGCTGATTCCGACGCTGACGGCGTTGGAAAATGTGCTCGTGCCGGTGGAACTGGCGGGCGATTCCACGCGGGAACCCGAGGCGCGGGAACTGTTGGGGCGGGTGGGGCTCGGGGCGCGCTGCGACCACTATCCGGTGCAGCTGTCGGGCGGCGAGCAGCAGCGGGTGGCGCTGGCGCGGGCATTCATGAACCGGCCGAAGATTCTGTTCTGCGACGAGCCGACCGGCAATCTCGATGGTGACACGGCGGCGGCGATGGTGGAGCTGATCTTCGGGCTCAACCGCGAGAAAGGCACGACGCTGGTGCTGGTGACGCACGATCTGGAATTGGCGAAGAAATGCGGGCGGATCATCCGGCTGAAGGGCGGGGTGGTGGTGAGCGACGAAGTGGCGTAAGGGCGGGCACCTCCTTCGCATGAATTTCATCCTCAAAATGGCCTGGCGGGATTCGCGGGCTTCGCGGCGGCGGTTGGCGCTGTTCTCCCTGTCGATCGTCCTCGGAATCGCCGCGCTCACGGGCATCGGGTCGATGGGCGAAAATCTGCGTCGCACGGTCGAGCTGCAGACGAAGTCCCTCCTCGGCTCCGATCTCGCGGTCACGGCACGCAAGCCGTTTGACGAAGAGGCCATGAAGTATTTTCGCGGCGTCGGCGGTGAAGTTGCGACGGAGGTGGCGTTTGCCACCCAGCTCAATTTCACGAAAGGCGCCGGCGAGCGGAAGCTGGTCCAGCTCGTCGCGATGTCGGGCGGATTTCCGTTTTACGGCGAGCTGGTGACGACGCCCGCGGGCGCGCTGGCGCAGTTGGCCGACGGCCAATCGGCCCTGCTTGAGGAAACGCTCCTCGTGCAGTTCGGTGTGCAGGTGGGGGACGAAGTGCGGCTCGGCGCGGGCACCTTCAAGGTGGCGGGCGCGTTGAAAAAGATTCCGGGCGACGCGGCAGTGATCGCGCTGTTTTCGCCGCGGGTGTTCATCTCCCCGGCGGCGATGGAGGCGACCGGCCTGCTGAAAAAAGACGGCTTCGCGCGGCACCGCGTGCACCTTAAGCTGCGGCCGGGTGTGGATGGCGACGCCCTCGCCCGGACAATGAAGGAGCGATTCCAGGGCGCGCGCTTCCAGTTTGACACCGTCGAAGAGCGCAAGCGCCAGCTTGGAACGACGCTCAAGGACATCTATTCGTTCCTGAGTTTGGTCGGATTTGTCGCGCTGTTTCTCGGGGCGGTGGGGGTGGCGAGCGCGGTGCATGTCTACATCAAGCAGAAGGTCGCGACCGTCGCGGTGCTGCGCTGCCTCGGCGCGAGCGGCCGCACCGGGTTTGCCATCTATCTGGTGCAAGGCATCGGGCTCGGCGTGGTCGGCTCGGCGGTGGGGGCGGCGCTGGGGGTGGCCGTGCAGTTTGTGCTGCCGGTGGTGATGAAGGATTTTCTGCCGTTCGAGGTGGAGCTGTTCATCGCGTGGGCCTCGCTCGCGAAGGGCGCGGCGGCGGGCCTCGTGATCTGCGTGCTGTTTACGCTGCTGCCGTTGCTGACGGTGCGGCGCGTGTCGCCGCTCGTGGCTTTGCGCTCGGCGCTCGGCGAGACCGCGCGGCTGGACCCGCTGACACCGGTGGTTTACGTGGCGATTACGGCGGCGGTGCTGGGTTTCGCGATTTTGCAGACGGGGCACTGGCAGACGGGCCTCGGCTTCACGGGGATGATGGCGCTGGGCTTCGGTTTGCTCGGCGGCCTAGCGAAGCTCGTGTCGTGGGCGGCGAAAAAATTCGTGCCGCGCAAGCCGCTGACCTACGTCGTGCGGCAGGGGCTCGCGAATCTTCATCGGCCGAACAACCGCACCGTGCTGCTGCTCCTCTCGCTGGGGCTCGGCACGTTTTTGATGATCAACCTCGTGCTCGTGCGGGCGACGATCCTCGACAAGATCATGGGCGTGGGTGCCGGGGCGCGGCCGAACCTGATGTTCTTCGACGTGCAGGACGACCAGTATCCGCAGCTGGAGAAAATTTTGAAAGATACCGGCACGCCGATCACGGTTTCGGCGCCGATCGTGACGATGAAGATCGCGTCGATCCGAGGGCAACCCGTCGCGGAGCTGTTGCAGGATGAAACGAAAGTGCTGACGCGGGCGGGGGCCGCTAAGGAGGCGAAGGGCGGCAAAGGCGGCGGGTTGGCGGCGCGGTTTGGGGGCGGAGCGAATGCCAGCCAGCCAGCGCGCGACAGCGGACGCATTCCGTCATGGACGCTCACGCGCGAATACCGCTCGAGTTACCGGGGTAAGATCGACGAAACCGAAAAAATCTCGGCGGGGCAGTGGATCGGCCGGGCGAAAGCGGGCGAGCCGCGCGTGCCGGTGTCGGTGGAGGAAGGGCTCGCGAAGGACCTGCAACTCGCGCTGGGCGACGAGATCGTGTTCGACGTGCAAGGCGTGCCGATGCGGACCTATGTCGCGAGTTTCCGCACGGTGGAGTGGCAGCGGATGCAGCCGAATTTCTTCGTGTTGTTTCCGGAAGGTGTGCTGGAACCGGCCCCGAAAACCTTCGCGGCGGCGGTGCGGGCCGCCACCCCGGCCGACGCCGCGCGCGCGCAGGCGGCGGTGGCGCGCGAGCTGCCGGGCATCTCCGCGATCGATCTCGCGCTGATCCTCCAGACCTTCGACGGCATTTTCGCCAAGGTGGCGTTTGTGATCACGTTCATGGCGGGCTTCACGGTGGTGACGGGCATTGTGGTGCTCGTGGGGGCGATTCTGACCGGGCGGTTTCAACGCATCAAAGAGACCGTGTTGCTGCGCACGCTGGGGGCGACGCGACGCCAGTTGACGCAAATCCAGCTGGTGGAATACGCCGTGCTCGGCGTGCTGGCGACCGTGACGGGCGGCGTGCTGGCGATCGCGGGCAACGCGTTGCTCGCGCACTATGTTTTCAAGACGAGCGTGTCGCTCCCGGTGCCGGCCCTGCTCGCCTCGATGGCGGCGGCGGTGGCGGTCACGGTCATCACGGGCTTGCTTGCCAACCGGGGTGTCGCCGACCATCCCCCTCTCGAAGTCCTGCGAAACGAAACATGAACCGCCGCGTTGTTACCTTCCACTACACCTTGCGCGACCCTGAGGGTCGCGTACTCGATTCCTCGGCGGGCAATCCGCCGGTGTCCTATTTGGAGGGTGCCGGACAGATCATCGACGGGCTCGACCAGCGGCTGCGCACCGTCGTGGCCGGAGCGAAAACCCGCGTGGAGGTGCCCGCAGCCGAAGCCTACGGGGAACGCGATCCCGAGCAGGTGCAACGCGTGAAACGCGCCCTGCTGCCGGTCGACGGCGCGGTGCAGATCGGCGAGACGTTTCGCACGGGTGAAGATCGGCAGGCCCCGGTCGTGACGGTGGTCGGTGTCGAGGGCGACGAAGTCTTGCTCGACGGGAACCATCCGCTGGCGGGCGTGGCGTTGACGTTCGACGTCGAAGTCGTGGGCGCACGTGAGGCCACAGCGGAGGAGCTGAGCCACGGGCACGCGCACGGCGGCGGTGCGGGCGGTGGCGGGTGCGGCGAGGGCTGCGGCTGTCACTGAGTTTTTGGGCGGAGCGGCTGGACCGGGCGCGGCGGGCGGCGGGGTTTTCGTGGGTTGCCCGTGCGGCGATCGGTGGGGCGCCGGGAAATTGCTTCGACCCGCCGTGCCGGTGCGGAGGACAGGTTGTGGGGGGCGCTCCGGGGGGAGCGGTCCTTGCCCGGGGGCGGGATTTTCTGCGAGTTCGCAAGACCTTGGTCGTCCTCGGAAAAATCAGGTGCAGGGAGTCGATCATCGGGCCGGTGCGGTCCCGGGAGGAAGGAGCGGGCGCTGGCCGCGCGACCTCCCGGACCACAAGCCACTGGCGACGATCTTTGGCTTGTTGGACGGGCTCCGGTCGGACAGCAAAGACGCACCTCCGCTGTCGTTCCGGCCCCACCACGCTCATGTTATCCCTCCACTCTGTCGCGGCTCATTTTTCTTTTTGGATGGGCCTGGCCTGCGCCGCCACCCTCGCCCCCGCCCAAGACGCGGGTCTTCCCCCGGGCGCGCCGCTGCTGCCGGAATCGGCCTTGCCCGACTACGAGAAGACGATCGACCACGCCGGCCTGATCCGCAGCGGGAACAAAGCTGCGGTCGCGCGCGGCGAGAAAATCTACCAGCTCGTCTGCCACGCCTGCCACGGTGACCTCAATCTCCCCGGCTCCATCCCCAACGCCCTGCGTTTCGCCGAGGGTAAATTCTCTCACGGTGCCGACCCGCACACGATGTACCAGACGCTCACCCGCGGGTGGCGCCTCATGGCCCCGCAGCCGCAGCTCGTCCCGCGCGAGAAGTACGACGTCATTCACTACATCCGCGAGACCTTCCTCGCCAAAAACAACCCGTCGCAGTACGCCGCCGTCACCGACGCCTATCTCGCCGGGCTGCCGAAGGGCGACTCCGTCGGTCCCACGCCCGTGAAGCGCGAGCCGTGGCGCGACATGGACTACGGTCCGTTTCTCATCGGTACGTTTGAACTCGCCGACAACGCCCGGCGCGCCGCCGCGACCAAGCTGCCCGGCAACGCGCTCGATACGATCATACCCGGTGCCAATCTCGCCTACAAGGGCATCGCCGTCCGCCTTGACGCCGGCCCCGGGGGCATCTCGTCCGGTCAGGCGTGGCTCGTCTTCGAACATGACACGCTGCGGGTCGCTGGCGCTTGGACGGGCGAGGGCTTTATCGATTGGGAGGGGATCAACTTCAACAGCCGCCACGTCGTCCATCCGCGCACGATCGGCGATCTTCAATTCGAAACCGCCGACGGCCCCGGTTGGGCCAATCCCGCCACCGGAACCTTCGACGACCCGCGCTTCGTCGGCCCCGATGGTCGGCGCTACGGTTCGCTGCCGCGCGCCTGGCAGCGCTACCGCGGCCTCTACCGCGCCGGCGAACGGGCCGTGATTGCCTACACCGTTGGGGACGCCGCGATCCTCGAAAGCCACGATCTCGAATCCCTTGCCGCGCACCCCGTCTTCGTCCGCACGCTCAACATCGGTCAATCCTCCCGCGATCTTCTCGTGCGCGTCGCCAACGCCGGCACCGCCGTCGCGCTGACCGGACCGGCCGCGCTCGTGCTCGCGGGCGACGAACGCTTCATCACGTTGAAAATCCCCGCGTCTGCCACGCCCGTCCGCCTCGCGCTCCGCCTGGCGAAGGCCGGCACGATCGGGTTCGAAAAACCCGCCGCCGTGCCGCGCGACCTCGCGGCGTTCACGCGCGGCAGCCCCGCGCATTGGCCGGAGAAAATCGATACGCCCATCGTGCGCAGCGAGGCGAAGGGCGCGTTTGCGTGGGAGCGCTTCACCTTACCGCAGAGCAATCCGTGGCGCGCCCGCGTGCGGCCGGGCGGCATCGATTTTCTCCCCGGCGGCAAGCAGGCCGTGGTCTGCACTTGGGACGGCGATGTGTGGCGCGTCGACGGCATCGATGGTGCCACCGATACGGTCGCGTGGACGCGCATCGCCTCGGGTCTCTTCCAACCGCTCGGCATCAAGCTCCGCGGCTCCGAGATTTTCGTCACCTGCCGCGACCAGCTCGTCGTCTTGCGCGACCTCAACGGCGACGGTGAGACTGATTTCTACGAGAACGTGAACAGTGACCACCAAGTCACCGATCACTTCCACGAATTCGCGATGGGCCTGCAGACCGATGCCGCCGGAAATTTCTATTACGCCAAGAGTGCCCGCCACGCCCGCACCGCCCTCGTCCCGCAGCACGGGACGTTGTTGAAAATTTCCGCTGACGGCGCGAAGACCGAAATTCTCGCCAACGGTTTTCGCGCCGCCAACGGCGTGTGCCTCAACCCCGACGGCTCTTTCTTCGTCACCGACCAGGAAGGCCACTGGATGCCGATGAACCGCATCAACCGCGTCACGCCCGGAAAGTTTTTCGGCAACATGTGGAGCTACGGTGCCCCCGCCGATACAGCCGACACCGCGATGGCGCCGCCGCTGCTCTGGGTGGACAAAGCCATCGACCGCTCGCCCGCCGAACTCGTTTGGATCAACAGCGAAAAATGGGGCACCCTCGACGGCGCGCTCCTCAATCTCTCCTACGGCCAGGGCCGCATCGAAATCGTCGTCGCCGACGGCACCGGCGACACCGCGCAAGGCGCGCTCTGCCGCCTGCCGATTCCGGATTTCCCCACGGGGATTATGCGCGGTCGCGTGCATCCGACCAACGGCCAGCTCTACCTCGCCGGCCTCTCCGCTTGGGCGACCTCGCAGACCGAGCAGGAAGGCGGTTTTTACCGTCTGCGCCCCACCGGAAAACCCGCCGCGCTGCCCACGGCGTGGCGCATCATCCCCGGCGGCATCGAGCTCACCTTCAGCGAACCGTTGACGGCCGCCAGTGCCACGGACGCCGCCCGGTACGGGGTCAAAGTCTGGGAGCTGAAACGCAGCGCCAGCTACGGCAGCCCGCGCGTGAACGAACACGCGCTCGCCGTCACCCGCGCCGAAGTCCTCGCCGACCCACGCAAACTCCGCCTCACCCTCCCGAAGCTCGCGCCGGCCACCATCATTGAGTTGACGTGCCGCGTGCAGGACGCGACCGGGGCCGAGGTCAGCCGTGTGATCACGGGCACGATCCACCGCGTGCCCGGCGCCACGGCACCGTGAGGTGTCTCGCCGCCTGCGCGGGCGGCGAGAGGATTGATCGAGGGCCATCGTGCCGTTGTAGCGTGCGCCCTAGGTCCAGTCGGCGAGCCTGCGGCGGTGGGAAGGAGTGAGTGGCCACCCGGAGGCGGGCGCCATGGCGAGGGTGGCGGTGTCAGCCGGGGCCGGGGCGACGCGGTGCCGGGTGGTGCCGGAGGTCGGCTCCCCGGTCCGAGCAGGGCAGAGAACCGGCGTCGGATCGGCGGCGTTGGCCGTGCGCCCCACCACGGCTGGGGGGGCGATTCGAACCTGGGTGCGGCCGCGTTGGCGGCCCCGTTGCTGCGGCCGCAGCGCGGAACGGTCCGCGCTCGGGTGTCTGCCGGCGCGGGCGGCGACGGCGGGGCGGATGGAAGTCGTGATCGACTTGGGTGCGACGGTTAAGCTGGGCGCGTTCAGCGATCAGTCTCCGACCGATGGCGGCACGGGAGGGGTGGTGGACCGCGATGAGTTTGCCACCCGTGCCGATGGCCAGGCGTGGGTGCTGGCGGCCGAAGGTGAATTCGCCAACATCCGCGCGAACCCGCGCGAGCAGACGTTGGCGCCCACGGCACCGGGGGCGGGACGGTTCATCCGGTTCACCGCGTTACACGCCCTCGACGATTCGCCGCCGGCCGTGGCGGAGCTGAGCGTGACGGCTCGTTAGCCCAGTCGGCAGGGATGTTATCCGTCCAGGTCGGGTGCGAGATGGGGATTTCCCCGAACGGAGAACGACGCGGAACAAGGTCATCGTGAAGCATCGGGATGGTTACGATTACGCGGCAGCGGTGATGTTGCTTGCTGATCGAAAAAAAAGGACGATCCAATGTCCGCTTTCGAAGATTCGAACGCTCACCATCATGCAGCTTATGAACTCACGGCTCACCCGCCGAAATTTCCTCGGCAGGCTGGCGACGGCCACCGGCGCAGCTCTCGCTCCTTCTTTACCAGGTGCGTCCGCCTCCTCCGCGACGAGTGCGCACAAGTTCTCCTTCGTCCTCCTCGGCGATCTCCACTTCGACAAGCTGGAGCACCACGACCTCGCGTGGCTCGACAAGACCCATCCCAGCGACCTCAGCCAGATCAAAAACTACAGCCGGATCACGGCCGAGGTGATGCCGAAGCTGTTTACGACGTTACGCGAGACGGTGGCGGAGCTCAACCGCACGCCGGCGACCCGCGTGGCCTTCGTCCTGCAGGCGGGCGATCTCGTCGAAGGCCTCTGTGGCAACGAGGAACTCGCCACGCGGCAAAACAACGAGGCGGTCGCGTTCGTCCGCGACGCGAAGCTGGGGGCGCCGTTCCTCTTCACGAAGGGGAATCACGACGTGACGGGCGAGGGCGCGCGCGACGCGTTTGCGAAGGTCTTTCATCCGTTCCTCTCGCGCGAGGCGGCGGCGGTCGCGCCGGGCACCGGCTCCGTGAACAACGCGTTTTTCAGCATCGAGAGCGGCAACGCCCAGTTCGCGTTCTTCGACGCCTACCAGACCGCCGCGAGCCTGGAGTGGTTTGAAGCGGTTGCGGCGAAGCGCACCGCCGACCACCTGTTCGTCGTGGTGCATCCGCCGGTCGTGCCCTACGGCGCGCGGGCGACGTGGCACGTGTTTGCGAGCGAGAAGGAGAAGGCCAAGCGGGAGAAGTTTTTGGAACTGCTCGGGCGGCAGCACGCGTTCGTGCTCGGCGGGCACATTCACCGATACAATACCCTGGCGCGTGCGGCCGGCGGCGGACGCTTCGCGCAGTTCGCGCTGAGCAGCGTGATCAGCGGGCCCGATGTCACCGCGAAGATGCCGCTCTCCGGCCTCGCGGATTACACCGGAGATCAGATCAAGGTGGAGCCGAAGTTCTCCCCCGATACCGAGACGGCCCGTCGCGCTGTGTATGAGGCGGAGAAGCCGTTCGTGAAAGCCTTCGAGTATGCCGACCTGCCGGGCTACGCGGTCGTGACGGTGGATGGTCCCCGCGTCACGGCGCAGATGTATGCCGGATTCAGCCGCCAGGTCTGGCGCACCGTCGATCTGACCGGGCTCCTGGGCCGGACGGTGTGAGGATTCGTCGTCCCTTTCGTTTCTATCGCCATGAATATCGCTCGCTGTGCCGCGGTCGTTGCCCTTGCTTGGTCGGTTTTTGGTTCGCTGACCGGATCGGCGCAAGTCGTGCCGACAGCACCGTTTCAGGGTGAACCGCTCGTCACCCTGTCTCCGTTTATTCTCAGCGAAGATCAGGACGCGGGCTACGCGCCGACCGAGACGCTCTCCGGCACGCGCTTGCGCACGGCGGTGAAAGACGTCGCCTCGGCGATGACGATCATCACCGGTGATCTCATGAAGGACCTCGGCGCGCTCAACTACGCCGATGTGCTGGACTTCGTGCCGAGCACGTCGACCTATACGAACACGGCCGACGACGCGAATTCCAACGGCCCGCGCAGCGGCACGCCCTTCGTCGTCCGCGGCTACCGCTCGGGCTCGATCTCCACGAATTTCTTCACTTCGTTCACGAAGCCCGACGCCTACAATATGTCGCGGCTCACGTTTACGCGCGGCCCCAACTCGATTCTCTTCAGCATCGGCAATCCCGGCGGCGCGATCGACGCCACGACGAACAAGGCCGACCTGCGCCGCACCTCGCACACCCTCGAACTGCGCGTCGACTCGTTCGACGGATTCCGCACGGCGGTTGATTCCAATCTTGTGATCGTGCCGCGCAAACTCGCGCTGCGCCTCGATGGGTTGCACGACGACCGAGGTAGCCAGCACGCGCCGGCGAAGGATAAGCGCGACTCGATTTTCGGCACGATTACGGCGCAGCTCACGCCGAACACCGTGCTTTACGCCAACGCCGAGGTCACGCGGCTGCGGCAGCAGATCCCGCGGCCCTATGAAACCTTCGACTGGGTGAACCCGTGGATCGATGCGGGCCGGCCAATCGTTCCCGTCGCGCAGCGCACGACGGCCGTCACCGGCGTCGAGTTTCTCGCGACCAACGGCTATCCCGCCTACGTGCCCGGCGTCGGCGCGATGGATTGGTCGCGCATGAGCCGGGGCTCGCGGCCCTTCATCCGCGGGGCGCGGCAAAACGTATTCAGCTTCGGCTCGGGTTCGCCGAACCGTCCGGTGCCGCTCACCCGCTACATCGCCGGCGACGCCGACCGCGTGGATTTCGACGACCAGAACTACTCGCTCATCGTCCAGCATCGCTTTGCGCCTGGCCTGAATCTCGAGCTCGGCGCGAGCAAGGATCACAACGACCGCGAGAATCTCGACGGCAACGGCATGGGCTTCGCCGTCGAAATCGACACCAACGCCCAGCTGCCCAACGGCCAGCCGAATCCCCATGTCGGCCGTCCCTACACCGATCAGGCGCCCAAGATCGACCAGACGACGAACGACACCCACCAGCTGCGCGCGACGTTGTCCTACGAAAAGGATTTCAGCGCGGTGAAAGTGTTTAACCGCGGCCTCGGCCGCATTTCACTCGCCGGCCTCTACAACCACGAGGCGGCGCACGGTTATCTCGAGACGTTTACCGAGGTGAATCTCACGCCGCTCCCTCTCTCGACGCCGGACCTCAGCGATGCGCGCAACAACGTGCGCCGCCGGTCCTATCTCGGACCCGACGGACCGGGCTACTTCACGTCGAATTTCGCCCCGATCAATGAAAACGGCATCCGATCGAGCTGGGAGCAGACGCGTCAGCCGCGGAACGACTTTACCCGCGTGGCGTCGCTCTCCTTGGCGGGCCAGATCAATTTCCTCGATAATCTCGCGGCGATCACGGCCGGTCTGCGGCGCGACGAGTCGAAGATCACGCAGACCAACTACGCCCGCGATGCGCGCGGACTTTTTTCTTCCGGGGCGAAGGGCGGGACGCCGCTCCCGGCCGTCGAAGGCATCGGCCGGCCCTACCTCTATGGTCTCGTGCTCAACCCGCACCGTCACGTGAGCCTCTACGTGAACCAGGCGATTAACTACCAGGCCGTGAGCCAGGGCGTGCGCACGTTCGCCAATGAAATTTTGCCCCCGGTGCGCGGTCGCGGGATGGACACGGGGCTCAAGCTCTCGCTGTTCCAGGACCGCGTCATGGGCACGTTCGGCTACTTCGAGACCTCGCAGCAAAACATCAAGGACACCGCGGTCACGCGCGGCCGGAAGACGACATGGATTAACCAAATCTGGGATGCGATCGATGGCAGCAAGCGCGTCGATCCCGCGGCCGGCGATGTGAAGGACCAGAAAACCCAGGGCCTCGAGTTTCAAGTGGTCGCGAATATCACGAAGAACTTCCGGTTGCTGGCCACCGCGAGCCGCACCGTGAGCCTGCTCCAGGATCAGGGCAGCTACACGTTCCGCTATCTCGCTCAAAATTACGCCGCCTGGCTGGGGCAGTCCTCGCGCGCCGTGGTCAGTACCGACGGCACGACGGTCGGGCAGCTCGTCGGTTTGATCAAACAAGAGGAGAGCGACGACCGCCGCATCATTGGCATCCGGCAGGTGCGGATCTACGAGTGGCAGGCGAGCGTCGTCGGCCGTTACCAATTCGAGCGCGAGTCGTGGCTGAAGGGCTTCGCGGCCGGCGGGGCCTTCCGGTGGCGCAACGCGCCCGTGATCGGTTTCGCGCGCGCCGGCACACTGCTCGACGCTACGCGGCCGTTTCGCAGCACGCCTTCGACGAATCTTGATGCGTTCGTGGAGTATACCCGGCCATTTAGTGCGATGGGACGCAAGATTCGCTGGTCGGCTCAGCTCCGCGGGCAAAACATCCTCGACGATCGCACGCTGCTGCCTTGGATCGCGGAGGACGACGGCGCGGGCCGGGCCATCATCACCCAGCGGCTGCGCCCGGGGGAGCGGCAATTGGTGCTGAGCTCGACGTTTGCCTTTTGACCCCGTCGGGGGCGGTTCGAGCAGACGCAGACGCGGATTGCCATGGGGAGGGTGGGGCGATTGCCTCGCGCGCCTCTATGAAAACCCTCGGCATCGACATCGGCGGATCCGCGCTCAAGGGCGCGATTGTGGACACCAAAACGGGTAAGCTAAGCTCGGAACGCTTTCGGATCGATACGCCTGACAATCTGAATCCGGCCGAGATGGCCGGGGCGGTGAAGGCGATGGCGGAAAATTTTTCCTGGAAGGGCCCGATCGGTATCGGTTTTCCCGGCGTCATCGAGGACGCGACGATCTGGACGTCGGCGAACCTCCACAAAAAATTTATCGGCTGCGATGGCGCGAAACTGTTTGGCCAGGCGACGGGCTGCCCCATCGCGATGATCAACGATGCGGCGGCGGCGGGCGTGGCCGAGATGCACTTCGGGGCGGGCCGCGGGTTCATGGGCAAGACGCTCCTGCTCACACTGGGCACGGGCGTCGGCTCGTGTTTCGCCTATCAGGGCGTGGTCACGGCGATGGAACTGGGGCATTTTCCGTGGGGCAAGCAGGGGAAGTCGGCCGAGAAATTCATCGCCGCCTCCGTGCTTGAGCAGAAGAAGCTTTCGTGGAAAGAGTGGGGCGGTCGCCTGCACGACTACGTGGCCGTGCTCGAAACGTTGCTCTGGCCCGAGTTGATCATCGTCGGTGGCGGCGTGAGTGCGGACCACGACAAGTTTTTCAAGTTCATCAAACCGCGGGCGAAGCTGGTGCCGGCGGAGTTTTTCAACAATGCCGGCATCGTCGGCGCGGCGCTGTGGGCGGCAGAGAAAAAATAGTGTCCTACCCGGCGACCGCCGAAAAAAATATTACCCTCATGCTCTCCGTCGCTCCCCAACTCCGTCCGTCCCTCGATCCTGAATTTTTGCCTGCGACGCTGTGGCACCGGGCGTATCGCGCGCTGGTGGCGGCCGATTCCGGTTCCCGGCCCTTCACGGTTGTGCTCGTGCGGACCGATGGGGCGGTGTTTCGCCATGACAGCCGCGTGCTGTCGGCGGGGCATCCGGCGGCGGCGCTCACGTTGACCTATGCCGAGCGGCTCTTGAAATTTCTGCTGTGGATGAAAGGCGGGCCGCAGGTGCTCGTGGCCGGGGCGGGCGAGATCGCGGCAGCGCTGGCGAAAGTCTACAGCCCGACGGGCGCGCGGGCGTTCGACTACGATTTCATGGGGCAGAAGATTTTCGGCCGCGTGTTTTCGGTCGAGGCGTCGTCGTTCGACGCGCTGCCGGCGACGGTCGAGACGAGTTTGCCGATGGGCCGAAACTTGGGCGGTTGTCGCATCGGCTTCGATCTCGGGGGCAGCGACCGCAAGGCGGCGGCACTGATCGACGGCGAGGTGGTATTCTCCGAGGAGATTGCCTGGGACCCGTATTTTCAGAACGACCCGAGCTATCACATCGCAGGGGTCCATGACTCGCTCAAGCGCGCCGCGGCGCACTTGCCGCGGGTCGATGCCATCGGCGGCAGCGCGGCGGGCGTCTATGTGAACAACGAGGTACGCGCCGCTTCGCTGTTTCGCGGGGTGCCGGCGGAAGCGTTCGAAAAACACATCCGGCGGATGTTTTTCACGCTGCAAGAACGCTGGGGCGGCGTGCCGTTCGAGGTCGTGAACGACGGCGAGGTCACCGCACTCGCGGGCTCCATGTCGATGAACGACAATGCGGTTCTCGGCGTCTCCATGGGCACAAGCCAGGCGGGCGGCTACGTCACCCCGGCGGGGAACATCACGCCGTGGCTCAACGAACTCGCCTTCGCTCCCATCGACTACCGGTCCGATGCGCCGCGTGACGAGTGGTCGGGAGACATCGGCTGCGGCGTGCAGTATTTTTCCCAGCAAGGTGTGGGGCGGCTCGCCAAGCGTGCAGGGTTCGACTTTCCGGCGACGCTGCCGCTGCCGGAACAATTGATCGAAGTGCAACATGCAATGAAGGCCGGCGATGCGCGGGCGCGGGCGATCTACGAGTCCATCGGGGTGTGCTTTGGCTACGCGATTGCGCATTACGCGGAGTTCTACGAGGTGAGAAACCTGCTGGTCCTCGGTCGGGTGACGTCGGGCGAAGGCGGCGAGGTGATTCTGGAGCGGGCGCGGGCGGTGTTGCGCGCCGAGTTCCCGACGCTGGCGGAGACAATCCAACTGCGCACGCCCGACGAAAAAAACAAGCGCCATGGCCAGGCCACGGCCGCGGCGAGTTTGCCGGCGTTGCGGACGGCGCGTTGAGCGCGGGACGCGCGTTCGATTCACCATGCGTGCCGACTTCCTGATCGTCGGCCAAGGGCTGGCGGGAACCCTGCTCGCGTGGGAATGTGAGCGGGCGGGTTTTCCGTTCGCCATCGCCGACGCGGGACACGCGACCGCATCGTCGGGCGTGGCGGCGGGGATGATCAATCCCATCACGGGACGGCGGCTGGTGAAGAGCTGGGAAATCGATGGGCGGCTACCGGTGGCGCGGGCGGCGTATCGGGAACTCGAAGCCGCGCTGGGCGTGCCGCTGTGGCGCGAGATGCGGGTGCGGCGAATATTTTCCGACGAACGCGAGCGGCGCGTGCTGGCGGACAAGCGGGCGAGGGGAGAGCTGGGGGTGTTTGCGGGGCCCGTGACGGAGGCGGGCGACGGTTTTTGGATCGAAGGCGCCGCGCGGGTGGATCTGCCCGCGCTCCTGGCCGCGGCGCGCGAGCGTTGGCGGGCGATGGGGCGGCTGCGGACCGGTGTGACGGACGTCGCGGCGGAGCTGGCGCGGCACGACTTAGTCATCGATTGCACGGGAGTGGCGGGCGCGCGCGGTGGGGCGTTTGGCTTCGTGCCGTGGGAGTTTTCGAAAGGGGAGATGCTGACGCTGGCCGTCGACGGGCTCGCGCCAGAGGTGATCTTGAACCGGGGGCACTGGGTGTTACCGGTTTCGCCGGGTGTCGCGTGGATCGGGGCGACCCATCAGCCGGGTGCGATCGACGCAGTCCCCACGGCGGCGGCGCGCGACGCGCTGGAGGCGAGCGCCCGGGCGCTCCTGCCAGGACGAGCGTTTGCGGTGACGGGCCAGATGGCAGGAGTGCGGGTGAACCTCCCGGACAAGCACCCGGTCGTGGGTCGCCACCCCGCGATGGCGCGGCTTGGCGTGTTCAACGGGCTCGGATCGAAGGGCGCCTTGCACGCGCCGGCGCTGGCGCGGCAATGGGTGAACCACGTGACGTACGGCGGGCCATTTGACGCGAAGGTCGATGTGGCGCGGTTTTTCGCGTGCCCTTCGTCGCAGGCTTCGCCGCTGTAAATCGCCGTTCGTCGCAGGATCAGGCGGGTTTGGCGTTAGGCGGGTTTAACCCCTTGAATTCGGCCGATCACACGCGGATGAACGCCCCGGTTTCCCCAGACCAAGCCGATAGACTACGATCGTCGTCGCGGGCTGGGCGTTTCTCGATTTCGCGCTCGCACTCGGGCTCTATTGCAACGCCCGCGCCGCCCTGAGATTGGGCCGTACGGTGGATTTCGTCGGCCGCGCGATCCCGCACTCGGGCGGGCGATGATGTGGGCGCTGATGGCGCCGCTGATTCCGCTGTTGCGTAGGCGGGTGCCGTTGGGCGCTGTGGGCGCCATCGACAGCCGTGACGCCACGACGCTGCACTCTCTGGCCGGCGCTGGGTGCATTTTTACATCACGAAAAAATTCTGAACGCCGGCCGGACAGACGGCGACCGACGGCGGTCGCCCAGCGGTCGGATCATCGCTTGAGGCGCGCCCCTCCCGGCGTGCCTTTTCGTGGGGGTTGGCCTCCTCTCATCCTCCCGTGCCGCGGCTCGTCACAGTTGGCTGCAACTTTTGCCGCCGGCCCGGGTTGTCGTTACGTGTCCGCCCGCTTTTTCGTCCTTTGCCCGCAGCGTCCCAGCATCGCCGGGGCGGCTCATTTGGGCTCGAAAGCGCCGCGTTTCGTCGCAAACGCGTTGCCCTTTTTCGCCGCGGGCAGCCGCGCCCTTTCGTGCGTCGTTATCCGCGGGGTGGCGGGGCCGGCTCGCGGTGGGGCCGGCCACCTTGGCTGCGCCGCGAGCGGGAAACCCGCTGCTTGCGTAAGCGGCTGAGATTCTTTCCCCTGATTGCCCACCAACGCAGCTCTGACTTCCATGCACTCTGACTCCACTGTGTCCAAACCCGCCTCCGTTGGTGCGACTTCGCCCAAGAAATCCAAGACGAAGTGGTTCGTCTTCGGTGCGATTCTGCTCCTGATCGCTCTCGGTGTCGGGGCCTATTTCAAGAAAAAATCCGAGGGCCAGAAGATCGTCGTGACGACGGAAAAATCGGTCACGAAGACCATCGTCCAGATCGTCTCTGCCACCGGAAAGGTCCAGCCGGAGGTGGAGGTCAAGATCGCCCCGGAAGTTTCCGGCGAGGTGGTCCAGTTGCCCTTCCGCGAGGGAGCCGTCGTCAAGAAAGGCGACTTGCTCCTCAGCATCAAACCCGACGTCTACAAAGCGCAGGTGGAGCAGCAGGAGGCCGGCTTGGTCGCCGCGCGCACGGGGGTGGTGCAAAGCAAAGCCCAGTTGCTCAAGTCGCGGGACGACCTCAAGCGCGCCGAGGATATTTACGCGAAGAAGCTGCTGTCCGATTCCGAGATTATGGCGGCCCGCACCGCCCTGGAGGTTGCCCAAGCCAACTTCGAAAATGCGGAGGCGACCGTGCGGCGCACCGAAGGCGCCCTCAACCAGACCCGCGACCAGTTGACCAAGACGATCATCTTCGCGCCGATCGACGGCAAAATCAGCTCCCTCAGCACCGAATTGGGCGAACGCGTCGCCGGCACGGGTTCCTATGGCGGCGCGGAAGTCATGCGCGTGGCCGACCTCGCCAACATGGAAGTCCGCGTGAATATCAACGAAAACGACATCATCAACGTGAAGGTGGGCGACAAGGCCAAGGTCGCCATCGATGCCTATCCCAACCGGAAGTTTGACGCCGTGGTAAAAGAAATCGGTTCCGCCGCCAAAGTCACCGGCATGAATACGCAGGACGAAGTGACCAACTTTCTCGTCAAGATCCGCATCCTCGACAAGGACGTCGCTCTCCGGCCCGGCATGAGTGCCAACGCCGACGTCGAAACCAAGACCGTGGAAAACGTCGTCGCGGTTCCGATCCAGAGCGTGACCGTCCGCGCCAAGGAAAGCAGCAAGACGATCGAGGAGGTCGCCAAGGACCGCGAGAAGGTGGCGAACGAAAACAAGGGCCCGGGCTCGGCCGCTGCCGTTAACGACAAGCTGCAAAAGCAGGCCGACAAGGCCGACCGCGACAACCTTCAGCGCGTCGTCTTCGTCAAGAGCGGCGACAGCGTGAAGCTCGTTAAAGTGGAGACCGGCGTGCAGGACACGACGCACATCGAAATCAAATCCGGTCTGAAAGCGGGCGAAGAAGTGGTCAGCGGCAGCTTCGGTGTGATCACCCGCACGCTCAAAGACGGCATGACGGTGATCCTGGAGAAGGGCAAAAAAGGTCCGGAAAAAAAGTAATCCGCGGCGTTGGTCTGCCTCCCGTTCTCCTCCCCTGTCCCCGTTCTCCTCTCCTATGCACGCCGCCACTCCCTCCGTTGCCAGGTCGTCCAAGCGCAAGGTCCGCCCCCATGGCCCGCTGGTCATCGAGATCGAAGGGGTCACCAAGCTCTACAAAATGGGTGCGGAGATCATCCACGCGCTCCGCGGCGTGGAGGTGAAGATCCACCGCAACGAATACTTGGCCATCATGGGGCCTTCCGGCAGCGGGAAATCCACGCTCATGAACATGCTCGGCTGTCTCGATACGCCGACCGCCGGGCATTACGAGTTCAGCCAGAAGAATGTCGCGACGATGAGCGACGACGAACTCGCCGAGATCCGCAACCGCGAGATCGGTTTTGTCTTCCAGACGTTCAATCTCCTCCCGCGCTCCACCGCCCTGCACAACGTCGAGCTCCCGCTGATTTATGCGGGATTGGGGCGCACCGACCGCCTCGCGAAAGCCCAGCGCGCGCTGGAAAACGTCGGCCTCGGCGAGCGGATGGGCCACAAGCCCAACGAGCTCTCCGGCGGTCAGCGCCAGCGGGTCGCCATCGCCCGCGCGCTCGTCAACGACCCCTCGATTATTCTGGCCGATGAGCCGACGGGCAACCTCGATTCCAAAACCGGCGAAGAGATCATGGCGCTGTTCGAACAGCTTTACGAGCAGGGCAACACGATCATCGTCGTCACGCACGAAGAGGACATCGCCCGCCATGCCCGCCGCATCGTGCGCCTGCGCGACGGTCTGATCGAGAGCGACACGGCGGTGGAGTGAAGCGGATGTATTTCCCGTGACCCGCATTCTTTACGAGACCACCGAGTCCTTCGCGATCGCGTTTGCCCAGATCGCGGCGAACAAGCTGCGTTCGGTGCTGACGGCCCTCGGCGTGATCATCGGCATTGTGGCCGTGACCCTGATGGGCACGGCGATTCTCGGCATCGACGCCGGCGTGGAGAAGACGCTTTCCGGTCTGGGCGACGATGTGCTCTACGTCGGCAAGTGGCCCTGGAAGCAGGTCGACGATTGGTGGACGCTGCGCAATCGCCGCGACATCAGTATTTCCCACGCGCATCCGATCAACGATTGGATTACCGGCCACCCGGACGGACCGCTCAAGCTGGCCGTGCCCGCGGTCGCTTGGAATGCGACGGTCCTCAACGGAGAGTTGCGGGTGAGCAATGTCAGCATTGTCGGCACGACCGCGGACCTCGCCCGGATTGTGCGTTCCGAGATGAAGGAGGGCCGGTTCTTCACCGACGTCGAAAGTCGGGCCGCGCGCAACGTCGCCGTGGTCGGATTCGACGTGGCCGACGCCCTGTTTCCCGGCCTCACCGCCCTCGGGAAAACGATTCGGATCCGCAACCAGCAATTCACCATCGTCGGCGTCACGGCCCGGCAGGGTGGCTGGCTCGGCGGTTTTTCGTGGGACGCCAAAGTGCTGCTGCCCCTGGATGCGTTCGGCCGGATGTTTCCGCTGCGCTATGCCGACCCCGAAGTGCGGGTGCAGGTCGATGCGTCGCGGATGGACGAGGCGAAGGACGAACTCCGGGGGCTCATGCGGCGGTTGCGCGGGCTCAGTCCGGAGAAGAAGGATGATTTCGAAATCAACAGTCAGAATGTCATTAAAGAGCAGATCGATCCGATCAAACAGAAGATCGCGCTGGGCGGTCTGTTTATCACGGGGCTGGCCCTCTTCGTCGGGGCGATCGGCATCATGAACATCACCTACGTGAGCGTGAAGGAGCGCACGAAGGAGATCGGCACGCGCAAGGCCCTCGGGGCGCGCCGCCGCACGATTTTGCTGCAGTTCCTGATCGAGGCGGTGAGCATTTGCCTCTTGGGCGGCCTGGGCGGGTTGGCGATGGCCTGGAGTCTGTCGGCGATCGTCGCGGCGTTTCTGCCCGAGTTTCCCCTCGTATTTTCGCTGGGCCTGGTGCTGCTGGCCCTCGGCGCCTCGGTGGCGACCGGTATTTTCAGCGGCTTCGCTCCGGCCTGGCAGGCGAGCAAACTCGATCCCGTCGTGGCCCTGCGCTACGAGTAAGCCGACCTCGCCATGCTCCTGGCCGAAATTTTCCGCCTCGCCTTCTCGTCGCTCACCGCGAACAAGCTGCGCTCCAGCCTGACGGTGCTCGGCATCTCGGTCGGGGTGTTTTCCGTGATCGGCGTCATGACGTTTATCAACGGCATGCGGGGCTCGATCGAGACCGGCCTGAACGTCCTCGGCGCGAATAGTTTTCAGATCAACAAATTTCCCGCGATCAGCTTTTCGGATTGGAATCGGTTTCGGAACCGCCGGGACGTCACTGCGGCGATGGCGAGCCGGTTTAAAGAACTCATGGGCGACTCCGCCAAAGTGAATTTGCAGATCGGCCGGGGCGGCCAGACCGTGATTTTTCGCGACCGGCGCACGAATGCGAACGTGCGCCTGCTCGGCACCGACGAGAACTACGTGACGGCGTTCAATTTCGATATTTCCGCCGGCCGCAATCTCGGGGCCGACGACGTCGAATATGGCCGGCCCGTGTGTATGCTCGGCGCCGACGTCATCCAGAAGATTTTTCCCGATGAGGAGGCGATGGGGAAACTCATCCGCATCAACGGCCAGAATTACACGGTCGTCGGTTTGCTGGCGCCGAAGGGATCGTCCTTCGGCGGGAGCCCGGACAATCTGGTGATCACGCCGATTTCCCGGTTCCTGGCGATCTACGGCCGCTCGTTCCGTTCGATCAGCATGAACGTGCAGGCGCCCAGTCAGGCGGAGTTGGCGGCGGTGCAGGAAAAGGCGATCGGCGCGATGCGCCTCGTCCGTGGGCTGCACCCCGAAGATCTCAACGATTTCGAGGTGTTCTCCAACGAATCGCTGATCGAGATGTTCAACAAGATCCTCGACGTGGTGGCGGCCGGAGCGCTGGTGATCAGCTCGATCGCGCTGCTGGCCTCCGGGGTCGGCGTGATGAATATCATGCTCGTCAGCGTGACGGAACGCACGAAGGAGATCGGCATTCGGAAGAGCATCGGGGCCAAGAAGCGGAGCATCCTGTTGCAGTTTCTCGCGGAGGCGGTGGCGCTGTCGCTGATCGGCGGGGTGGTGGGAGTGGCGGTGGGGGTGGGCGGGGGCAATGCCGCGGCCTACTTGATGAATACGTCGATCAATTTCCCCTGGCTCTGGGCCGGCATCGGTCTGACCGTGTGTGGCGGCATTGGGGTGATCTTCGGACTCTACCCGGCGTGGAAGGCCGCGTCACTCGATCCGATCGAGGCGTTGCGCTACGAATAAGACGCGCCGGCCCCGCGCCCGCCCGCCCCGGTCTCGCGATCAGCCGCGGCGGATTTCCGAACCTTGGAAGCGGATTTGAATCCGGAAAACCTTTTTGACCCGACAGGAAATGACGCCCGTCGTGACATCGAAGCGTTCGGGCACTTCGATGCGGTGCAGATCGACCACCGCGTGGAAGCCGCGCTCGGAAAATACGTCGATCAACATGGCGAGCGCGATGGGGTCCTCCAGCAGCACGTCCTCGGTATTGACATGGGCCGCCCCGGAAATCGCGTGGCGCTGCACGATCGGGAGGATTTTTTTGGCAATGAACCCCACCACCTGGCCGAAGAGTTCCGGTTGGTCGAATTCGTAACTGTCCAGGCGCTTGACCAGCTCTTGGCGGGCGTGAACGATAATTTCGTTGGCCACGGGCACCGTGCGCAGCCGGTCGACGGTGCGTGGATCGAGCTCGAGGGTGCTTTGGTAATTGAGCTCCTTGAGGATGTTTTGTTCGACCTCGTGCAGGGTGCCTTGGGCGTTGATGAAGTGATAGTGAAACGTTTCTTTGAGCGACTGGAGGGCTTCCCAGGTCTGGTCTTTGAAGACGCGGTAGCGCCGACGCGCCAGGACTTCGTCGTGGTCCGTCGGGCGATCCTCCATCCGTTCGCCGACGCCGGAGCGCAGGACTTCCTCGTTGTGGGCTTTAGTCTCGCGGCCGCGTTTCAACTGGCGGGCGACGGATTCCCTCTCATCGACGAACAGCACCATGATGTGAATCGTCGGCTGACGGAAATGAATGCTGAGCGAAGTCCCGTAGAATTCGCGGCGCAGCCCGTGCATTTTTCCGACGAGCAGTTTCAGACATTCGACCTGGACGTTAGTCCGCGGGAAACCGTCCAAGATCGCGCCGTCGTGGTACTCCGCGCGCAGCAACTGCCGGAGCAGGAGCCCGACGACTTCGCGGTCGCCCACCATATTGCCGCCATCCTTGAGCGCCTTGGCTTCCGGGGAGTCGAGCAGGGCGCTGACGACGATGGGCGGGCAGGTGAGTCCGCGGGCGTGGGTGATGAAGGCCGTGTTGGTGCCCTTGCCGGCGCCGGGAGCGCCGCCGAGCAAAATGATTTCCTTGGGGAAGCGGAGGTGCTCGCGCCCGTATTCCTCCTCCAGCCCTTGCCAGACCGAACCGAAGATCAGCTGCGCGTCTTTGATCTCCAGGTCGGTGAGCTTGGGCGCGGTGACGGCGGGCGAGATGGGCTGGTGAGGGACGGCGGGCGTGGACATAGCGGGGGCGTGCAGGAGAGGCCTAGAGGGTTTTGCGCGGCGGTTCGACACAAGGAAAATCCATCGGCCCTCGTTTTACCGGTCGTGCACAACGCCGGCGGTGCGGTCGGACGATTCTGCAATTTGCCCGACGACGCGGGCGGTTTCGTTGCACGGCCGCCCCCTGGCGAAAACCAACTCTCAGGTCTTCAGCCGTTTCCCCACGTGGGGCGCGGGCTGGCACGGTTTGGGCGGTCGGGGGAGTCATGATCGTCTTCATCGCTGCCTTTTTTCTGCTGGGATCCTTGCTCTGCCTGCTGGTGTTGGCCGACCACCAGGCCGGGGCTGCGGTTGAAACCGACCGGGTGCGCACGTTCGACCGGCGCTCATTTTTCCCGGCGGGTGCGGAACCGGCCGGAGCAACGTCGGTCGAATGGAGTCGGCAACATCTGCAGGCATAGCCAGTGGAATTGCCAAGTTGAAGCTGGACCTGGCGGGGTCGCGCAAGCGGCCCCGCCTTGTTTTTGGCATTTCGCTCGCAGCGCCCGCAGCCATACTCTGTTTCCCCGCTATGCGTATTCTCATCGTCGACGACGAACCGGCCATCCGAAAAACGACGCGCATGGCCGTGGAGGCCGTCGGGCACACCAGCGCCGAGGCGCCCAACGCGCTGCGGGCCCTCAAGGCGATCGATGAGGATGCCTTCGAGGCGGTTTTCCTTGATTTGAAATTGGGCGCCGATGACGGGTTGGACCTGCTGGCGAAACTCCTGCAGGCCCAGCCGGCGCTCGCCGTCGTGATGTTTACGGCCTACGCCAACATCGCCACGGCTGTCGAAGCGATGCGGCGGGGGGCATTCGATTTTCTCCCGAAGCCGTTTACGCCCGACCAGATTCGCGCGGTGCTGGCGAAAATTGAGAAAGCCCGCGTGCTCGAGACCCGGGTCCGTTCGCTAGAAAACCAGCTCGCCACCGATTCGCCGCCCGTAGACCTCGCGTCCGCCGAGCCCGGCACCCAGCGGGCGATCGAGATCGCGTTCAAAGCGGCCGCCTCGTCGGCGAACCTGCTCATTCTCGGCCCGAGCGGCACGGGCAAAAGTATTTTGGCCCGGGAAATCCACCGGCGCAGCGCCCAGCGGGACGCTGCGTTCGTCACGGTGAGCTGTCCGTCGCTCTCGCGGGAATTGCTGGAGAGCGAACTTTTCGGTCACGTGAAGGGCGCGTTTACCGGCGCCGTGGCGGATACGTTTGGCAAGGTGGCCGCGGCTGACGGTGGCACACTCTTCCTCGATGAAATTGGGGAGCTGCCATGGGAGATTCAGCCGAAGCTCCTGCGCCTCCTGCAGGAGCGCGAATACGAGCGCGTCGGCGAGGCGAGACCCCGGCGGGCCAACGTGCGCGTGATCGCCGCGACGAATCGGCCGCTGGCCGACGAGGTGAGAGCGGGGCGCTTTCGGGAAGATCTGTTCTACCGACTCAACGTGATCAGTCTCGCGTTGCCGGGGCTGCGCGAGCGGCCGGCGGATCTGGCGCGGTTCGCGGAGAGCTACCGGCGGTTTTTCGCCGCCCGTCTCGGCAAGAAAATTGGCGGCTTTGCGCCGGATGTCGCCGCCGCGTTGGCCGCCTACCGGTGGCCGGGGAATCTGCGGGAACTGCGCAACGTGATCGAGCGGGCCGTGATTCTGGCGGCGGGCGAAACGATCGAATTGGCCGACCTGCCCGAGGAGTTTTGGGCGCAGACGGATCCGGCGCTCGTCGTCGGGGCCCGCGTAACGCTCGAGGCCCTCGAGACCGAGCATATCCGGAAAATTCTGACGAGTGCGCGCAGTCTCGATGAGGCGGCGCGGATCCTCGGGATCGATCCGGCCACGCTCTACCGTAAACGCCAGAAGCTTGGTCTGCTCTGACCGCCCTCCGCGATGCTCCGCACGCGACTTTACCTCGGCCTTTTGCCGCTCCTGCTGATTTTGGTCGGCACGGGCGCCTATGCGATCCGGGTGGGACGCGAACTGGCCGGTTCGCTCTCGCGCGATCTCGTCAACAACTACCGCGCGATCGCTGCGCTCCAGCAGATGCGCGAATCCGCCACCCAGATGGGCGGTGCGGTCCGGGATGCGCAACGCGGCGATCCGCTGGCCGCGCAGCGGGCATTCGACGAACCCCGGGCGGCGTTTCTGCGTGCCCTCATGGAGCAGGCCCACAGCTCGGCCGGCTCGCCGCGGGCCACCTTGGTCGTTTCGCTCGACCGCGCCTTTCAAGATTTTCTGGCGCGGTCCGCGACGGCGTTGCGGGCCGGCGGCGCGGGGTCGCGCAGCGACCAGCAGGGAGATGCCACCGCGCTGTTTCGCGTGCTCGATGCGATCGAAACGCTCACCCGCCGCGATGCCGCCGCAGCGCAACAGACAGCCGCGCGGGCGGAGCAGCTGGCCGCGACGACCGAGCGCGTGCTGCTGACCGCGATCGTCGGCGCCGCCGCGCTGTCGATCTTTGTGGCGTGGCGGTTGGCGTCGTCGCTGCTGAAGCCGATCAAGGCGCTGACGGCGTCGGCGGTCGCCGTGGGCGAAGGCGATCTCGACCGCCCGGTGCCGGAGTTTTCCGGCGACGAACTCGGGCAGCTCGCCCGGGCGTTCAACACGATGTCGGCCAAGCTGCGTTCCTATCGCGAGGCGACGCTCGCGAAAGTGCTCCGCACGCAACGCACGATGGAAGCCACGTTGACGTCCACGCCGGAACCCGTGTTTGTGGTGGGGCGCGACGGCACGACAGAGATTCGGAATCCGGCGGCCGAGGCGCTCGGGTTGCCGGAGTTTCCGCCGGCACTCGCCGAACCGCTGGCGCAGGTGCTGGAGACCGGCGAACATTACTTGCCGGGGGACTACGCGAAGGTCGTGCCGTTGGGCGATCGGCACTATCTCCCCCGCATCCTCGCGATCGGCGACAAGCTGACGGAGTTCAAGGGTGCTGCCGTGATTTTGCAGGATGTGACGAAGTTCCGGCTGCTTGACGATGCGAAGACGAATTTGGTCGGCACGGTGAGCCACGAGCTGAAAACGCCGCTCACGAGCCTGCGCATGGCGGTCTACCTGTTGCTCGAGCAAAAGCTCGAAGGCCTGACTGCCCCGCAGCGGGAACTCCTCGCGTCGGCCCGCGATGATTCCGACCGCCTGCTCCGCATTTTGGACAATCTGCTCGATCTGGCGCGCCTCGAGGCCGGCGCCTCGTCGCTCAACCGCCAGGAGATCGAGCTCGCGGGACTGCTCGACGAGATCGCGCGCGAGGCGCGTAGCTTCTTCGTGGCGGCCGCTCAGCGGCTCGTCCTCGACGTCGCCCCAGGCCTGTCCGGCGTGCGCCTCTGGCTCGATCCGGAACGCCTCCGCCATGTGTTCATGAACCTGCTGACCAACGCGTCGAAATATTCACCCCCCGGCGGGGTGATCACGTTGTCGGCGTCCGCCGAGCCGGGGTTTGTCCGTTTGGGGGTGCGGGACGAAGGGGCGGGCATTCCGGCGGACAGCGTCGCCCATGTGTTCGACCGGTTTTACCGCGCGCCCGACCAGGAAAAGAGCGGTGCTGGTCTCGGCCTCGCGATCGCCCGCGAAATTGTCGTCGCGCACGGCGGTAGTATCGCCTGCGCCAGCGAACCCGGCCGCGGCACCGAATTCTATTTTCTCTTACCGGTCAGCACCGGCTGAGCCGCGGGCGTTCGGGACAGGGGGCCATACTTTGGCCTCCGACGGCGTCTGCGGCCCGCGGGTCGAGCAGGAGCGGTTGGAGCCGGGTCACCGAGGCGCGAAGCTTCCCTTCACAGCGGAGCCGACCGCTGTTGGTCGGCTGGTAATTGAATTCCGCAACCGCGGTGGCGAGGTCGGTGGCGCGCTTCAGTCGACCGGTGGCGCGGATGCGCTCGAGATCGCGTTCGAAGTCTTCGGGATTGATGGCGCGAAGCAGCCTCTGCAGCAGCCGGGCCCACGGATAGAGGCAGTGGCTCAGCCTCGCGGGTGCGCAGCGCGCCGCGGGCACGCGGCGTTTTTCGCAAAAACGCCCGACCAGAGTTTGGTTCATCATGGGGTCCGGTGCACGCCCGATGATCGGCCCAAATGGGCCTGTGCAGTCGCCACACCGGTGCGGCTACGTTTTTTTGGTGATGAGGCGCGGAGCCGTTTCCATCTGGCCCCGCGTGACGCCGAGCTGGTTCAGAAGTTTGAGTTCGCGCCAGAGCTCCGCGCCGGCGATTTCGCCGCGGAGGAGCTGGCCATAGCGCGCGAGCGTGCGCGTGACTTCGTCGGCGCCCTCGTTGACGAATTCGACGCGGAAGCTGCGGGCCCCGAGTTCGACGAGGCGCGCGACGTATTCGGCGCCGGTCTGGGCGCGGTTGTTGTAAACGGTGTTGCGGCAGCCGGCGTCGGCCTTGAGCGGGAGTTCGGCGCCGACGCGGTCGCGCAGTGCGACGCGGTGGGTGTCGCAGGGGCGGCCGCAGTCGCGGTAATCCTTGCCGGTCGAGAGGAACGCGCAGAACACGCAGTGCTCCATGTGAAACATCGGCATGTGCTGGTGGACGGTGATGTCGAACCAGGTGCCCGGCGCCGCTTGGAGGAGCGCTTCGAGCTGCGTGATGTTGAGATCGTAGCTCGCGGTGACGCGTTCCAGCCCGTGATGGTGGAGGAGGTAGTCGGCGGTGAGCGGGTTGGCGACGTTGAGCGAGAAATCGCCGCGGCGGCGGTCGCCTTTGAAAAACGCGAGGTGGTCGTGGTTGCGGACGAGGTAACCGTCGGCATCGGACGAGCGCACTTGTCGCAAGATCCATTCTTCGCCGGGTTTGAACACGCGGGGCGGGGCGACCCAGATGCTGCTGGGTGGAGGTGGCTCGTTGAGGGTGGAGCGTGGTGAGGGCGGAAGAACGGATTCGGCGGCCTGCAGTTCGCGGAAGCGGGCGACGGCGTCGCGGTAGTGCTTCGGGTTTTCGAATTCGCAGTAAAGCGTGCGGGCGCCGGCGGCCCAAGCGGCGTCGAGTTGTTCGAGGAGGCGGATGACGGCGATCAGTTCGGGGGCGCCGGCGGCAGCAGCGGGCCGCGGCGTTGGGAGAGTGGAGGGCCGGAGGTCGGCGGAGGAACGCTGCCAGCGCTGCGGTTGCGCGCGGAGATTTTCGAGGGCAACGGCCGATTCACGACGGAGACGGTTCAACTCGCTGACGGGGAGAATCACGTCGCCTTCGAGGTGCGAGCGGAGATCGCCGAGCCGGAACGGGGTGCCGCCGAGCCGGCCGAGCTGTTCGCGCAGGCGGTCGGGCGTGAGCGGTTGGTTCGCGGCCGCGGCGAGAGGCACGGCAGAATCGAGTTGGACCACATGGCCATGGCCGTCGTGGGCGACGAGCGTGAGCGGCGTGCCGGCGCGGCCGTGGACCTCGAGGGTGATCGGGCGCTGGAAACGGATTTTTTCCCCCTCAAACGTCGTCCGCACCTCGCGATCGAGCGCGGGGTCGTTGGTTTTCCAGACGAGTTGACCGGCGCGCACGCGGCGCCAGTCGATGTCGCCGTGGCCGAAGCGTAACGTGGTCTCGCCGTCGGGCGGGCCGCGGTGTTCGACTTGGTAAACACGGCCGCCCTGCTCGCGTTCGTCCGGCTTGCCGGCGTCGAAGACGATGCCGTCGCCGGGCTTGAGCGGAGCGGCGAGGCGGAGGGCGACGGACTCGTTCTGCACGCGCGTGACTTCGCCGAGAAAGACGCCGCGCTTGGTGCCGAAGCGGGCGTGGGCGAGTTTCTGGTTGTCGATGCCCTGGAACCAACCGGTGAAGAGACCGCGGGAGAAACTCATCTCAAGCTCGTAGCGGGCGGTTTGGGGTTCGAATTTCGGCGCGGCGACGCCGGTGAGGTCGGCCATGACCTTGTCGAGGGCCTGGCGGTAGACCCGGGTGATGCTCGCGACGTATTCGGGCGACTTGAGGCGGCCTTCGATTTTCAGCGAGGAGACTCCGGCGCGGACGAGGTCGGGGAGCACCTCGAGGCCGGAGAGGTCTTGGGGGCTGAGGAGGTAGCGTTTGTCGCCGAGGGGCACCTGCACGCCGTCAGAGATGAGATCGTAGGGCAGGCGGCAGGCCTGGGCGCATTCGCCGCGGTTGGCGGAGCGGCCGCCGAGCGACTCGCTGGTGAGGCATTGGCCGGAGTAGGCGACGCAGAGTGCGCCGTGGACGAAGACTTCCAAGGGGAGCTGCACCTCCGCGGCGGCCTGGGCGGTGTTGATTTTAGCGATGTCGGCGAGGGAATTTTCGCGGGCGAGGACGACGAGCTGGGCGCCGAGTTCGCGGGCGAAGGCGACGCCGGCGGCGCTCGTGATCGTCATCTGCGTTGAGCAATGGATCGGGAAGTCCGGGGACAGGGCGCGGATGAGGCGACAGATCCCAATGTCTTGCACGATGGCGGCATCGACCCCGCTCGCGATGATGCCGCGGAGGTAGTCCTCGGCGTCGGCGAGTTCGTTGGTGAAGACGAGGGTGTTGAAGGTGACGTAGCCCTTGACGCCGCGGCGGTGGAGAAACGCCATCAGCGCGGGCAGGTCGGCCTGCGTGAAGTTTTTCGCACGCATGCGGGCATTGAAGCGTTCGAGGCCGAAGTAGATCGCGTCGGCCCCGTTTTCGAGGGCGGCGCGCGCGCACTCCCAGTCGCCGGCGGGAGCGAGGAGTTCGGGGCGTTTGAACGCGGGCGTCGGAGCGGGTGTGTTCATGTCAGGCTGCCGCTTTGGCGGGCGAAGGGACGAGCGGGAGAATTCGCTGGCCGGGGAGAGCGACGTGCGGCGCTGCGCGGCGCAGTCCGGCGGCGAGCAGTACGGTGGCGGCGAAAAATCCGACGGCGACATAGCCGAGCACCGGGTAGCCGACCAGATGGCCTGAGGCGTCGCTGGTAACGAATACGCCGGCCAGCACGTTGGCGAAAGCGCTGGCCGCCTGCTGGAGGGCGGCGTTCACGGCCATGAACCCGCCGCGGTAGCGCGCCTCGACGGCGTTGGTCACCATCGTCATGGCGGGAGCAAACCGGCCCGACATCGTCACCATGAACAACGCCATCATCACCGAGGCGAAGGCGAGGGAGGACCCGCCGAGGCGGGTCAGGACGATCGCGACGATGCTGGCGGCGACGGAGATCCAGAGGAGGAGCCGGAAGCGGTCCAGGTGATCGCTCAACCAGCCGACGATGGGCATGCTGATCAGCGAGCACACGCCGCCGACAGCGTAGGCGATGGGCAGTTGGGTCTCGGCGATGCCCATGTTGGCCACCATGGATGGGGCGACGAAGGGGATGAGGCAGCCACCGCCCATGATGAGGACGGCTCCGAGGGCGAGGGCGCGCTGATGGATGCGGTGAGAAAGGATCGCGCGCATCTGCCGGATCGGTTGGTGATCGTGAAGGGCCGTCCTCAGGTGGGGGAGCACGAGGGTGGCCAGGGCTAAATTGGCCGCCGAGCACGCCGCGAGGAGAAAGAACGGAGCGTGCCAGCTGAATTTTCCCGCGAGCATCAGTCCGGCCGGAACGCCGAGTACCGAGGCGACAGGAAAGGCGGACATGACGAAACTCGTGGCCCGGCCCCGCCGTTCGGGCGGGATGATGTCGCCGATCATCGCACTCACGAGCGAGCCGGAGAGTCCGCCGAACGCTCCGGCGACGAGGCGGGCGACGAGCAGCCAGGGATGGTTGGGGGCCAGTCCGCAAGCGAGGGTCGCGAGCCCGAATCCGGCGTAAGTAAACAGCAGCGCCTTCTTCCGGTCGAACCGATCCATGAAGAACCCGCCGATGAAACCGCTGACCGCGGCCGCGAGCCCGTAGCAGGCTACCAGATGGGTGAATTGGGCTGGCGTGAGGTCGAAGACGCGCATGAGTTGCGCGCCCAGTGGCATCATGATCATGAAGTCGAGCACGTGCGTGAACTGCACCGTCCCTAGGGTGAGGAGGGTGGCGGTCTCGCGGCCCTTCGGCAGGGCGTGATGGTCGACGGTGGCCGGCATGAACAGAGGGAGCGTTGGGCTTTTTTGCGAAAGCGCAATTGTCAGGTCGCGGTGTGGCCGGCGGGCGCGGGATCGGCGGCCGGTTTCGCCAGGGTGGGGGCGGTGGCGAACCCTCCGGTGCGGGCGTGTTCGCGCAGGAGGCCGAGGAACTGCTCGGCGCCGCGGCTTTGGTAGCGTTGGAGGTGCCGGATCACCGCGATCTCGCGGGTGGGCGTGGTGCCGGAGATGTGCAGGTAGGTTAGGCTTCCCTCATCGTCATGGGTGTGCGCGACTTGCGGCAGAATGGAAATACCTAGCCCCATTGAAACGAACAGTTTCAACGTGGCAACCTGCGCACAGCGGTAGCCGATCTTGGGCACAAAGTTGTGGTCGCCAAAGAAGCCCTGGATCTGGGTCGCGAGTGTGCTGGCATCGCCCATGGAGATGAAGGTTTCCTCGGCGAGGTCGGCGATATCGATCGCTTTGCGGCTGGCGAAGGGGTGATTTTGCCCAACGACCAGCAGGAGCGGCTCGGTGAGGATCGGCTCGATGGACAGACGGGGATCTTTGACCGGAAGGGTGACCACCGCGAGATCGAGGTCGCCCTCGACGACGGCGCGGACGAGTGAATGACGAAAATCTTCGCGGGCGTGAATCAGGAGGTTGGGATGCTGGGTGCGGCACTCGGCGATGAGAGGCGCCACCAAATAGGGCATAATGGTCGGCACGGCGCCAACGGTGATGCGACGGTCGAGGGCCGGATGGTCGCTTAGTTCCTTGGCGGCGTTCTCGACCTCGAAAAGGATACGGCGGGCGCGTTCGAGAAAGGTGGCGCCGGCTTCCGTGAGGACCGCCTTGCGACCGAGGCGGTGAAACAACTTGTGGCCGATTTCGCGTTCTAGATTTAGAATCTGCTGACTTAGCGATGGTTGAGAGATATGGCTACGCTCAGCGGCCCGGGTGAAATTCCCGGTCTCGGCGACGGCGACGGTGGAGCGAAGTTGGCTTAGTTCCATAGGCAATAACGATGATAACAATAGAAAATCACGATTTCAACTATTGAAGCAAGTATCGTATACTGGGCGAGTCGAGGCCCTCACGGTTCGACGAACAAAAGACAAACCTATGAAAAACGACATCATCACCCTAGCGGCAATCCTCGGCACCTTCGTGGCCGGCGCCGTGTTTCTGCTTTCGGCCCAGAGCCCAGTCAGTGTGGAAGCCCTCGTTGGCTACGGCAGCGTCTTGGCGCTGATCGGAGTCGCGGCGTTGGAATACCGCATTAGCTGGAAATGGCTCGGCGGTCGCTGAGTTAAGACCGCACAGAGAGACCGCCCACCACCAGGGGCCCGGGCAACCGGGCCCCTTTTTATTTTTGGCGGGCGCCGGAGCGGGAAACGGGCAGGATTTGGTCGAAACTTTCGGCGATTCGACGGGTTTTAGACAAAATCCGCCCGCCATGACGCTTTCCAGGTAAACACCGACTGACTCCGCACTCATGGAGGATGCCCCCCACGATGACTCTTGGAAATCATGGTTTCAGCGTTACGGCCCGAAACTGCTGGTTTACGCTCGGTAATGGACCCCTTCAGCGGCAGATGCCGAGGACGTTGTGCAGGAAGCCTTCGTGCGGTTTTGG
>CANHJG010000055.1 GCA_947461205.1 Opitutia bacterium | reverse complement strand
CGCTGGACTTTGCGGTCGCCGCGAGCGCCAGCGAGTGGCCGGAGCACCCCTCGCTGGCGCTCGCGGCCACCCGGCAAAGCAAAGTCTGAATCTTTTGGGCGATTGATATCATCGCGTGAAAACCTTCGCAGAGAGGTGGGTGACGGCGAGCGACGAGTGGGTCTGCGCCGGGGTCATCTCCGCCGGGCCGGCGTGATCGCAAACGCGTCCTGCGCGACGGGAAGGCTGATCCGTCGCGGCTGCATTTCGCTGATAAAAAGCTTGGAAACTCCGCCGAATTTGGCGGCATAACGGCTCCGCGCTCATGCCCAACCCCGCCTTTCGTCGGCGCTCCCACGTCCCGGTTTTGCTCGAACTTATCGCCCGCTCGGTTGCGCGCATACTTTATCGCGTGCGGTCCAGCGGTGCGGGAAACATCCCGTCCACGGGCGGCGTCTTGTTGATTGCGAACCACATTTCCTACGTCGACGTGGTCGTGCTGCAGCTGGCGTGTCCGCGGCCGATCCGGTTTGTCGGCCACCAGGGACTGAAGCGGAATGCATTTTTCAGCTGGTGTTTTGAAATGAGCGGGTCGATCCCGATCTCGGTGGAACAGCCGCGGGCGGGGATGAAAGCGGCGGTGGCGGCGCTGCGGGCGGGCGAGCTGGTGTGTCTGTGTCCGGAAGGGCACATTTCGCGCACCGGTCAGCTGATGGAGATCCAGCGCGGCTTCGAGGTGATGGCCCGCCAGGCGAACGTGCCCGTGATCGCGGCGGCGATCGACGGGCTGTGGGGCTCGGTGTTCTCGTTTGCGGGCAACAAATATCTTTGGAAGTCGCCGCGGTTGCTGCCGACGCACGTGTTTATCGCGTTTGGCCGGGCGACGCCGCCGGACCGGGTGAGCCCCGCCTGGGCGCGGCGCGAACTGCTCGATCTGGGGTGCCTGGCGTTCGATGAGCGGCCGGTGTTGAAGCGGCATCTCGGGCGGGAGTGCATCCGGGCGCTCGCGAAACACCCGGGACGCGTGCAGGTGATTGACCGCACGTTCGGGCGGCGGGTGGTGACGTGCGGACAGCTCTATGCGGTGGCGGCGGCCCTGTCGCGGCGGATCAGGGCAACGGTCCCGGAGCGGCGCGTGGGCGTCGTGCTGCCGCCAGGGGCGGGGGCGTTTATCGCGAATCTCGCGATTCTGGCGGCGGGGAAGATCCCCGTGAACCTGAATTTTACGACGGCGCGCGCGGGAATTGAAGCGAGTTTGAAGCTGGGTGGCATGGTCACGGTGTTGAGCGCGGACGCGGTGCGGGCGAAGCTGCCGAATTTTCCGTGGCCGGAGCGCACGCTGGATCTGAAGGCCGAGATCGAGGCGTGCGGCGGCAAGCGTGCGTTGTTGCCGTGGCTGATCGCGGCCTGGGTGCTCCCCAACCAAGTGTGTGCCGATCTGCTCGGGCTGCCGCGGTGCGGCGACCGAGACGAGGCGGGCTTGCTGTTTACGAGCGGAAGTTCGGGGGAGCCGAAGGGCGTCGTGCTGTCGCACCGGAACATCCTCGCGAACTGCGCGCAGATTTCCTCGCTATCGATCTTGCCCGAGACGTGTTCGCTGCTCGGGTGCCTGCCGGTGTTTCACAGCTTCGGATTCACGGCCACGCTCTGGTATCCGCTGCTCCGTGGCTGTCAGGTCGTCACGGTGCCAAGCCCGCTGGACACGCGGAAAATCATCGAGGCGATCCGCGACGAAAAGGCCACGGTGCTGCTGGGGGCGCCGACGTTTATCCGGCCCGTGCTGAAGAAGGCGCTGCCGGGCGAGCTGCGTTCGCTGGATCTCGTGGTGACCGGGGCGGAGAAGCTACCCGACGACCTGGCGCGGACGTTCCGGGAGACGTTTCACCTCGAAATCATGCAGGGCTACGGGCTGACGGAGACGACGCCGGCCGCGAATATCAATCAGCCGCATCCGCCGGTCGTCGTGTCGACGAACGAGCCGCAGCTCGGCAACCGGCCCGGAGCCGTCGGCCGGATGATGCCCGGCATGACGGCGCGGATCGTGGATCCGGAGACGTGGCAGGAACGGCCGATGTCCGAGACCGGCATGGTGCTGTTCCGGGGCGCGAACGTGTTCGAAGGTTATCTCGACGACCCGGAGAAGACGCGCGGGGCGTTTCGCGACGGTTGGTTTGTCACGGGCGATCTCGGGCGGTTCGACGAGGAAGGATTCCTGTTCATCGAGGGACGGCTTTCGCGCTTTTCCAAAATCGGCGGCGAGATGGTGCCGCACGGCACGGTGGAAAACAAAATCATCGAGCTGTTCGATCTCGACCAGACCGCCGGCTATGTCGTGGTCGTCGTCGGCGTGCCCGATGCGGTCAAGGGCGAGGCCCTCGTGCTGCTCACGACGCTGGATTTCACGAGCGACCTCGTCCGGGAGAAACTGCTCGCCAGCGGGATGCCGGGGCTCTGGGTGCCGAAGCTCATCCGGCGGGTCGAAAAAATTCCGGTGCTGGGCACGGGCAAGCTCGATCTCAAGGGGTGCCGCGAGCTGGCGCAGCCGCGGTGAAGTCCAGAGGCGTCCCCGGCTGAGAAACCATCCACCGTGCGGATCGACTGTCATGTCCACGTCGTCGGCAACGGCACGGGTGGCACGGGCTGCTGGTATCGGCCGCGCGGGGTCACGAACTACGGCGCGCCGTTCATGCTGCGCAGCATGGGGCTGCCCGCGGGTGTGCTCACGGGTGATCTCGACCGGCGGTATGCGGAGCGGATGCTGCACTTCGTGCGCGAGTCGTCGCTTGATGCGGCGGTGATTCTCGCCCAGGACGAGCCGCACCGGGACGACGGGACGAAAATCGAGGGCGCGGGGTCGTTTTATGTGCCGAACGATTTTGTGCTGCAGCTCGCCCGCGCGCACCGCGAGTTGTTGCCGGCGGTGTCGATCCATCCGGCGCGGCGGGACGCGCGGGACGAACTGGAGCGTTGTCTGGCCGGGGGGGCGGTGATGCTGAAGTGCCTGCCGAACTGCCAGAACATCGACTGGAACGACGCGCGCTACACGCCGTTTCTCGAGCGGATGGCGGAGAGCGGGTTGATTCTCCTCGCGCACACGGGCAGCGAACGGACGCTGCCGGTGCTGGCGCCGAAGCTGGCGGATCCCCGGGTGCTCACGCGGGCGTTGGAGATCGGCGTGACGTGCATCGCGGCGCACAGCGGCACGGGGACGATGGTGATCGATCCCGATTATTTCGAGGTGTTCGCGGCCATGACGCGCCGCTTTCCGCGGCTCTACGGCGACAACAGTGCGCTGGCGGCGGTGAATTTTCGGCTGCGACCGGGGGCGTTGAAACGGATGCTTGAGCCGGAGCTGGCCGCGCGAATCCTCCACGGCAGCGATGTGCCGGTGCCGGTCACGGGCGCGGTGATGTGGGCGCTCGGCCTGATCCGGTGGCGCGAGTGGCGCGCGACGGCGCGGATCGCCAATCCCGTGGAGCGCGACGCGCAGATCAAGCGGGCGCTCGGGTTCGGCGAGGAAACGTTTACGCGTCTGGCCGGACTGTTGCGGAAGCCGGCGTAATCGGGCCCCGGGGCCGCAGCTTATTTTTTCCGCAGCGACGCGACGTAGAAACCGTCGGTGTTGTGGGCCGCGGGCAAGATCGCGAGGCCGACGCGGCGGGGCGTGCCGCCGAAGGCGCGGGCGGGGGGCTCGGCGGTGAAATCGCCGTGGGCGGCGAGGAAGGCGGTGACGACGTCTTCGTTTTCCAGGTGGCTGAGCGAGCAGGTCGCGTAGAGGAGACGGCCGCCGGGGCGCACGAGCGCGGAAAATTGGGCGAGCAGGGCGAGTTGTTTTTCGGCGGCGGTGCTGACCTGGCCGGCGCTGGTCGTCCACTTGAGGTGCGGGGCGCGGCGCCAAGTCCCGGTGCCGCTGCACGGGGCGTCGACCAACACGCCGTCGTAGGCGGCGGTCGCAGGCAGGGCGGGGAGAACGGAGATGGTCGTGGCGCGGGCGCGGGTGGCGCGGATCTCGAGTTCGCGGAGGGCGGAGGCGCGGATGTCGTGCGCGTCGACGTGGCCCGTGGGGCCGAGGAGGGCGGCGAGCTGGAGGGTTTTGCCCCCGGCACCGGCGCAGGCGTCGAGCCAACGGCCGCCGGGCGCGACCGCGGCGGATTCCAAAATGAGCTGGGAGCCGAGGTCCTGGACCTCGATGATGCCGTGGGTCCACGCGTCGGACTTGGTGACGTCGGCCTCGGCGAGAACTTCGAGTGCACCCGGGAGGACGGGCGAGCGGCGCGTCGGCCACTGTTTCGCGGTGAACTCGGCGACGACGCGCGCGGCATCGTTGGTCCGGAGGCGGAGCCAGAGTGGGGCGCGGGTATGGAGCGTGTCGAGGTTGGGTGCGACGGCGGCCTCGGGGCAATGGCGGGTCAGCCACGCGGGCAGCAGGGTATTCGCGCTGGCGCCGAGGTGCGCGGCCTTGGCGGCGACGGCGGGCGGACAGGCGGGCCAGTCGGCGCAGAGGGCGGCGCGGTAGCCGCGGGTGGCGGGCAGGTCGGCGGCGAGCCAGGCGACGGCTTTGGCCGCGCGGTCGGGGTCGGTGTCGAGCAGCGGCTCGATCCACGGCAGAAAGCGCAGCGTGGTGTAAATGAGTTCTCGATACAGGCGGCGGTCGCGCGAACCGAACGAGCGGTTGGCGGCGAAAAGTTCGGAGATGCCCGCGGGGAGATTGACGTCGCTATGCCAGTTGGGCCGGAGCGCGGCGACGAGGCGGAGGAAGATTTTTTGCTGGCTGCCGGTAAGACTCATAGTGGGGGGGCGGAAAAGCGGGGGGGCAGGGCCGGCCCGACCAGATCCGCGGATTAATCAGAAGCCGCGGGCTTCGATTTGGACGTTGAGGCCGAAGTGGCTTTCGCGACGGGGGCCGGAATAGAGGCTGACGACGTAGGAGATGAGCCACGTGTTGCCGAGATTTTGGGCGAGGCCGTAGGCCTGTTCGTTGAAGCGGCGTTTGCGGGCGTCGTAGTGGAGGCGCGCGAGGGCTTCGTAGGTTTCGTTCAGGCGCAGGCGAGCGTCGAGCTGGTAGTCCTGAATCTGGTCGCGGAGAAAATTGTTGGCGAAGCGCACCGACCAGGCCGCGCCGTCGCGCAACGTGACGCCGGAGTTGAATTCGCGAAGCGTAAAGCTTTGGGGCGCGAAGCTCTGGTAAACGTCGACGGACACCCAGCCGGCGGGGGCGAAGGCGAGTTCGGCGTGGGTTTCCGAGACGCGGCGTTCCGGGCCGGTGGCGGTGGCGGTGCGGGTGAAGCGAAAATCGTTCGCAACGTTGAAGGTGAGCAGATCGCGGGAGCCGTAGACGGGGTCGCGGGTCTGGAGGGTGTTGTCGAAGCCGACGCGGAGCGTGTGGGTGGGGCTGAGATCGTCGAGGTTGCGCTGGTCGCCGAGACCGAGGGGCGGGAGGTAGGTGGCGAAGGTGCGGCGGTCGATGGCGGGGATGTGGTCGGCGCCTTGGTTCGCTGACGGAATGGAGCGGTAGCTCACGCGCGGGGTGAGGAGGTGGCGGAGACCGTCGATTTTCCAGAGGGGGTTCTTGTAGTCCCAGGTGGCGCTGCTGCGGAGCGCGGCGTCGAAGCCGACCTCGCCGAGGGTGCGGGTGTAGGCGGGTTTGGCGACGAGTGGGGCGTCCACAACGGTCAGCGGCCGGCCCGACAGGCTGAGGACCGAGAGGTTGGACTCGCGGATCTGCGTGTAGGAGGTAACGCGGGCGCCCGCGACCGGGGTGAACGCGAGCCAATCGCGGTAGGCGAAGGGCCGCTCGACCGCATAGTAGACGTCGAGTCGGTTCGTGCGGCGTTGCGGTCCGTCGCGGAGAAACGTAGTGGCGGAGGCCGAGATCGTGGCGGAAAGCGGGAGGGCCGGGAGGGTGGCCGGCGGCGCCGGATCCAGGCCGTCGGCCACCTGGCGTTCGCGGAGCACGGCGGCACTGGCATTAAAGCGGTGGTAGAAGCCGTTGCCGACTGCGGTTGGAAGCAGGTCGAAGCGCAGTTCGGGTAGGCGCTCCTGCACGCGTTGAAAGGAGTTCGGTTGGAAGCGGGCGAACAGGGAGAGAAAAAAGTTTTGTCCGGTGTAAGTCGCCTCGGCGAAGGTGTCGGGGGCTTGCACGGGGAAAAAGGCCCGCGGCCGGAAATCGCGGAGGATTTCGGAGTCTTTCCACCAATTCAGCTGGGCGGTGAGCGAGAGATTCTCGGAGAGTTTCTGCTCGTGCTGCCATTCGACGTAACCGCGGTTTTCGGGGACGGGACGGCCGAGCAGGTCGGATTTCTTGTCGCCGTGGTCGTTGATGTAACCGCTGCGAAAATACCCGCGGAGATCGGCCGCGGCGCCGGCGCCGGCGTCGCGTCCGTAGCTGCCGGACGGGCCGACCATGACGCCGCGGGCGGAATAGACGCCGAGGTCGCCGCCGAGCCGGCCATCAGCGGCGACGGGCAGCTGCACGCCGGCTTCGCCGAATGCGCCGAGCGTGGAGCGGTAGCCGCCGTTGAAACTCGCGAACGAGGTGACGAAAGAATCCTTCAGGCTCTGTTGGAAGCGCGGGAAGGGCAGGGGCTGGGCGTGACCGATGCCGACCTGGGCGTTGTCGGCGCGAAGTCGCTGGCCCGGGGCGTAGATGATTTTGTCGGCCCGAAACGTCGGCTGCCACGGTCCGGGTTCGCCGTAGGTCACGACTGCGCGGTTGAGCGTGATTTCCTCGAGTGAGCCGGAGGCGGATTCGCCTTCGGCATAGTACGGGTGCGCGCCAAAACGGACGTGTTCGGCGCGGAAGGTCTGATCCTTGCGCAGCAGCACGAGTTTGTCGGCCAGCAGGCGGACGTCCTTGCGGGTAAAGACGGCGTGGCCGGTGGCGGTGATGGTTGCGGTGTCCTGATTGTACCGAATTTCATCCGCCGTGATCAGCGTGGTGCCGTCGGTGGCGCGGGCGTGGCCCCGGAGGACGCGCTCGTTGGTTTTGCCGTCGATGTCGCCGAAGTCGGACTCTAAAATCAGTGGACGGTCCTGGCCGCGCGAGAGGGGCGCGGCGAGTGCGAGGAGGACGGAGAGGACGAGGCGGCGAAGCACGGGCGGAGCAAACGCGGCGGGTTGGGCGCAAGCAAGCTTCGGCGCGGGGGGGCGATTTGGGCGCAGCCGGCGGGGTGGCGTGACGGTGGTATCCGGGTGACGGAGCCGGGCGAGGTGTTGGCGACGCGGGACCACGATCCCGCTGTGGTGCCCCGCATTCCGGAGTAGATGGCCGCCGGGGTGATGCGTGGCACCCACGCGGCGGAAAAGGCGCATGGGTTACCGGCGGAATGGCGCGCCGGATGGGGCCGAGGAGTGGGGCGGGGTGGGCGGACTGCCGGGCCGCGATGTCCGATGACCCGGAGTTCCTCCGGTTTTGGCAACAGGCGACGTGGATCGACGAGATTTCCCGCCTGAAATTCGGTTCGCGGCCGAGTTTTTCCGGTCCACGACGAGCGTGGAGGACCTGCGCGCGATTCCGTGGGGGTCGTCCGGGATGCAAAGCCGCTGCAATTTTCCGGGCTGGTTCGTCCTCGGCAGCGCGCTCGGGGGGCCGGCCGCGGAGCGCAGGGGCGGACGCGGTGGCGCGAAATGCAGGCGGGCGGGCCGTTTTTCCCGACGATGATTGACCTTGCGCGGCGCTCGATGCGCCAGGCCGACCCGGGCGTGGCGGCTCTGCGCGCCGCTCGGCGAGGACGAACCGGTCCGGCGGCGCATCTTCGCCCGGCGCGAGGCGGAGTCTGTCCGCGCCAGGAGGCGATTCGCGCGGTGAAGGGGCAGGCACCGCGGTTCGCGGGCGAGCCGGTGGGGCCGCAGTCGGTGGAGCGGCGGAATCCTTTCCTCCGCTGAGCGACAGGCAGGTCGGCCGGCTGCGGCGCCGGCGGTCCGGCAAGAAGCCGTCGGTCGAGGAGACGGAGGCCGCGCGGGCCGTGATCGAGCGGACGAGCAACGGAATATCCGTCGGTCGGAAAAATACGGGCTAGACCGCGTTGCGCTTCCGGCCCACTTTCTGCGCAGTCCGATCGTCCAACTCTTTGCCCGCGTGATTATCTCCAAAGCCGACCTCGCCCTCCTGCTGCAAGCGAAACACGCGACGCCGCACTCGGTGCTTGGCATGCACCCCCTGACGCGGAACCGCAGTCGCGGCGTGGTGGTGCGGGCGTTTCTGAGCGGCGCGGCGGCCTGTGAGGTGGTGGAGCTCGGTGGGCAGCCGCCGCAGGTGCACGCGATGAAGTCGCTCGCGCCCGAGGGCGTGTTCGAGGTGTTTATTTCGAAGCGGTCCGAGGTGTTCCGCTACCAGTTGCGCGCGACCTGCGCGAACGGCGAGATTCGGCAGTTCTACGACCCGTATTCGTTTTTGCCTACGCTCGGCGAGCAGGACCTGTTTTTGTTCAACGAGGGCAACGAGCACCGGATCTACGCGAAACTCGGGTCGCATCGGCGGACGCTCGACGGCGTGCCGGGCGTGTCGTTTGCGGTGTGGGCGCCGTCGGCCGCGCGCGTGTCGGTGGTGGGGCATTTCAACCAGTGGGACGGCCGCTACCATCCGATGCGTTCGCTGGGCGCGTCGGGCGTGTGGGAACTGTTCATCCCGGGGCTCGGCGAGGGCGAACTCTACAAGTTTGAGCTCCGCAACCGGGCCGGCGGCATTTTGCTGAAGACCGATCCTTACGGCACCTCCTTTGAGCCGCCGCCGAACAACGCCGCGATCGTCTGCGACACGACGAACTTCGCGTGGACGGACGGCGCGTGGATGGAGCGCCGCCGGACGAACGCGGGCCAGCTCGACCGCGCGATGTCGATTTACGAAGTCCACCTTGGCTCGTGGAAACGCAAGCCGGAGGACGCCGACCGGCCGCTTACGTATCGCGAACTCGCGGTGCAGCTGGCCGACTATGCGGTCGACATGGGCTTCACGCACATCGAAGTGATGCCGATTGCGGAGCATCCGTTCGACGGCTCGTGGGGCTACCAGGTCACGGGCTTTTTCGCGCCGACGCACCGGTTTGGCACGCCGGCGGATTTTGCCTGGTTCGTCGACTATCTGCACGGGCGCGGGCTCGGGCTGATTCTCGACTGGGTGCCCGCGCATTTTCCGCGCGACAGTTTTGCCCTCGCGGAATTCGACGGCACGCACCTGTACGAACATGCGGACCCGCGGCAGGGCGCGCACATGGACTGGGGTACGCTCATCTTCAATTACGGCCGCAACGAAGTCCGCTGTTTCCTGATCGCGAACGCCCTCGCGTGGCTCGAGCGCTACCATTTGGACGGACTGCGCGTCGACGCCGTGGCGTCGATGCTCTACCTCGATTACTCGCGGAAGGAGGGGCAGTGGATTCCCAATAAATTCGGTGGCCGGGAAAATCTGGAGGCCATCGATTTTCTGCGCCGCGTGAACGACCTTGTGCACCACTATTATCCCGGAGTGCTGACGATTGCCGAGGAGAGCACGTCGTTCCCCGGGGTGAGCAAGCCGGCGAAGGACGGGGGGCTGGGGTTCGACTTGAAGTGGAACATGGGGTGGATGAACGACACGCTGCGCTATTTCACCAAAGAGTCCGTCGTGCGGCGCTTCCATCACAGCGACCTGACCTTCGGCATGCTCTATCAGTATGCGGAGAATTTCGTGACGGTGTTTTCCCACGATGAAGTGGTGCACGGCAAGTCGTCGATGCTCTTCAAAATGGGCGCCTGGCACATTGCGGAGAAAGCCGCGCACCTGCGCTCGCTTTACGCGCACATGTGGACCTGGCCCGGCAAGAAGCTGCTGTTTATGGGCGGCGAGTTCGCGCAGTCGCGCGAGTGGGCGCACGACAAGAGCCTCGACTGGCACCTCTGCCAGTATCCCGACCACGAAGGCGTCCGTCTGCTCGTGCGGGACCTCAACAAGCTATACGTGACCGAACCCGTGCTCGGGGTAAACGACTTCAACCCGCAGGGCTTCCGCTGGCTGTCGTGTCACGACACGGACGCGAACCTGATCGCCTTCGTGCGCTCGGACCCGGCAGAGCGCACGCTCTTCGCCGTCCTTGGGCACTTCGGCGGGGCGACGCGCAATTACCGGATCGGGGTGCCGCGCCAGGGTTTTTGGCGCGAGGTGCTCAACACCAACAGCGAATACTACGGCGGCAGCGGGCTGGGCAACGACGGCGGGCGGAACACGGAGGACGTGGCGCGCGACGGCTTCAGCCAGTCGTTCAACGTGACGCTGCCGCCCCACACGACGACGATTTTCAAGTGGACGGCGTGAGCGCGGAGGGCCCGGGGGCGGACGTCCGTCCGCCCTATTTTTTCCCCGCCTTCACGTAGTCCGAATACGCGACGGTCATAGCGGCATCGAGCGATTTGAAGTAGAAGGCGCGGCCGCGCAGGTGGGTCGTGACCGTCTGCGGCAGGCTCGGGGTGGGCCCGTCGGGCAGGCTGTAGGTCATCGCCGTTTTCATGGCGGCGATCGTCACGCCCCACGTGGGTTTGAATTCGCCTTCGTTGGAGATTTCGAGCGATTCGACCGTGTGGGTCGGTTTGTGGACGACGAGGGTGACGCGGAGAAACGCGGCGGTCTTGTCGCCCGCTTCGCCGGGTTTGAGGCGGCAGCGATAGGTCGCGCGTTCGGGGGTGTCGGTGAGGGTTTCGGGTGCACGGAGATCGAGTTGTTCGGTGATGAGGGGAGCCGTGCGGTTGCTGGAGCGGCGCACGAGCTTTTGCCTGTAGTCGAGTTGTTCGTCGTCCGTGGGCACGGTGCCGTCCTGGCGGAGCAGGGTCCAGCGGTCGAATTCGGGCCGGGCGGCGTCGAAACGTTCGAGGCGGCTGTGGCCCTCGCCCGCGGTGGTCTGCGTGAACGACCAACCGCGCGGGGCGTCGGTGCGGAAGGTGGCGAGGGCGGCGGCCAGATCCGCGGGCACGGCCGCACAAGCGGCGCTGGCGAACGCACCGAGGAGAAAAAGTAAACGCATCGCGCCGAGGAAGCGGATGGAACGTGCGGGCGCAATCCCACACCGCGGGGCGATTTCGTGCCAGGAAACGCGCCCGGGGTCCGTCCTAGCCGATGGCACCGTCACGCTTCACCCCCGAGGTGATCAGGGACCGACGCCTCTGCGTTCCCGCCACGATCGCCGCGGCGCTCCATGCTGGACGGCGGGGTGGAATCCGCCCGGTGAAAGGGGACGGACCTTCTGCCGGGGAGACGAAACGGCCGGTGATTGCATTCCCGGGGAACGCCATCGAGCTCGGCCGGGAGCCGGCGCCGACCGACGCGGTCTTCGGCGCGTCCGCGCTGCGCGCGGTGGCGATTCGAGCCGGGGCGGAAGGCCGGGTGCGGCGTGCGCCGCCGGTGGGCGGGGCCCGTGGGGCCCTCGCGGAGCACCCGGACCGCCGTTCAGCTGACCGCCACGATCTTCTGCGCGGTCGCGACCCCGTCGCGGCCGGGCATTTGCACGGAGTCGCCGACCCGTTTGCCCAGCAGTTGGCGGCCGAGCGGGGAGGGCGGGGTGAGGACCAGGATCGCGCGATCGTCGAGCCGGAGTTCGAGTCCGCCGGCCCGCGGCCCGAGAAAATACCAGGCACGGCGGCCGCGGGCGGCGAGTTCGACGAGTGCGCCGAGGGCGATCACAGCGTCGGGCCCAAACTCCGGCAAGGGGAGGGCGGCGTAGAGGGCGAGGCTCGCGTCGATCTCGGCGGCGAGCTTGGCCTGGCCCTCGGCGAGGTAGGCGGCCTCTTGGCCGTGCGTGTCGTATTTGCTCGCGGCGCGACTCTCCTCGCTGATGGCCTCGTCGCGGGCGGATTGGGCCGCGCCGACTTGGAGGGCGAGTTCGGCGCGGAGTTGGGCGAGGATGGCCTCGCGGAGGGTGGATTTGTTCACGCGCCGGGAAATTTGGGCAAAATGGGCCGCGCCTGTTTTAAACTCGCGGAGCCCAACGGTGTGACGCAAGTTACCGTTCGTCCAGTCCGGCGTTTGCCGGGCTCTCCCGCATGGCGCGAAAAATCAGCTTCATCAACTACAAGGGCGGGGTCGGCAAAACCTCGCTGATCGTGAATATCGCGGCGGCGCTCGCCAAGCTGGGCAAGCGCGTTCTGCTTTGCGACTTCGACACCCAGTCGAACGCGAGCATCTGGCTCCTGCGGCTCGACCGCTGGAATAAGATCAATGCGGCCGGCGAAGGCTCGGTCTATTCCATCTTTGACCCGGGCCGCGTCAAAGTGCGGGATATCGTCGTCACGGACGTCGTCGAGGGGAAGGCCGGGGAGAAACTGCTGCCGGGCCTCGATCTCGTGCCGACGACGTTCAACCTGGTGGACCTGGAAAACGAGTTCAACGGGGACCCGAAGCGTCCCCACTACCTTGTGTTTGCCGAGCAGCTGGCGGCGATCGAGGCGAACTACGATTTTATTCTGTTCGACTGCCCGCCGAATATTTTGCGTGCCTCGCAGTGCGGGATTTTTTCTTCGAACGAGATCTACGTGCCGGTGAATCCCGATGCGCTGAGCCTGATCGGGTTCACGCTCTTGGTCGAAAAACTCTATAAGTTTCACCAGTTGTCCGCGAGTTTCCGCACGTCCGCGATGGGCGTGCCCGCGCAGGTGCAGGGGCTGATCTTCAATTCGATCAAGGCGGGTGTGGACATCGAGGTGCCGAAGATGCGCCTGCAGCTTCGGCTGAACCAGTTTCGCACGGCCAAACGCGCCGCGCCGTCGGCGAAGATCCTGGCGACGCAGATCCGCGACGCGATGGTGGTGCGCCGCGCCGTCGCGCTCGGTCTGCCCGTCGCGCTGGTCGGCAGCGAGGCCACCGATGCCGGACCGGGCGGCGACAATGTGATCAACGACTACCGGCGCCTCGCCGCTGAAATCATCGAGCAGGCCGCGACCTGAGCGCGCGCCGTCCGCCGCGATCGCCTTTTCCATGAAATCTACCGCCAAAGACTGGGATGAAGTGCGCGCCGCGTTCTCGACCTCCATTATGGTCGACACCGCGTTGAGCAGTCTCGCGCAAAACTTGGACGCCGCCGACTGGCCGATCAAGGGCAAGACCGAGACGCCGGCGGTCTATATCGATCTCAATTTCGAGGAGGTCGTCGAGCTGCTCCAACTCAAGGGCCAGAAGCCGGAGCGGATCGACCAGCTCGTGGGCATCCTGAAGGAGACGCTCGCGTTCGACAGTCCGTTTGGCGAAATGGTGACGCAGGCCGAGGCGTCATCGGCGCGAGAGAACCAGCTCCTCAAGAACCTCGTGAAGCTCGGTATTCCCGAGCGTTTTCCGGTGGCGCTCAGCGGCCTGGAGGCCGGGACGTTGGAATTCTGCAAGCTGGAGGGGCTCGCCACGCTCGGCGAATTTGCGGTGTTCGCGCAGGGGATGGCGCAAACCGTGATTGTTGGCGGCGATTTCAAAAAGCTGCTCAACGCGCTGTCGCACGTGGACGAGGCGGCGCTGGCCCAGGTACTGCCGTTCCGCCGCGGGGCGAAAGGGCTGCACCTCGTGGAATCACTCGCCCATGCGGCGCGCACGGCGGATGCGGCGGCCCGCGCCGAAGTGGCGACGACGTGGTTTCGCGAGGAACTGGCGGACATTGAAAAGGACGTCGCTGGGGGCGGATCTTTGGCGCGGCACTTTGTGGTGTTGGGTGACCCGGACGTGGAGCAGCGGGCGGCGGCGCTGCTGAAACCTTATCTCCGGCTGCCCGCCGGCCGCCCGGGCACGGTTGAAAGCAAGAAGTCCGGCCTGTTCGGCTGGTTGTTCGGGAAGCGGTAGACGGAATTCGTTGCGCGCCGTTCCGATGTCCGAAGCCAGTCCCCTCCCTCCGCCGCCGGGCCGCCCGCCGGGCATGGCCGCACCGAAGCTTTCGTTGCCGCGGCGGCGCGCCCTGACGCGATCGCCCTTTGCGGTTTCCGAAAAATCGGCCGTGACGCGCGAGCAGCTCGACGCGTTCCGTTCGGCGACGCAGATCCCGGTTTCCAGCGCGGCGGCGGAGGCGGCCCGGACGCAAGCCGCGGAGCTCGAGCGCTCGTTGCGGCAGTGGGAGCTGATGCTGGCCGAGCGCGAGCGGGTCGTCGCGGAGACCGAAGGGCGGCTCGCCGACCAGGAGCGCGATGTGGCGGAGGCGGAGGCGTTGCTGGAGGCCCGCGAGAAGCTGATCGCCGCCACGCGTCGGGCAGCGCCGGTACAGGTCGCGATTTCGCCGGAAGAGAAGGTGGCGTTGGAGCAGCTTCGGGCCGAGCTGGAACGGCAGGAGGGCGGGCTCAAGGAGGCGAAGCAGGGGCTGCGCGAGCGCGAGCAATTTATCGACGAGAGCGAGGCCAAGCTGTTCGAGAAGGTGCAGGCGCAGCAGGAGAAGGAAATCGAGCTGGAGCAGCGGGAGGAGGACCTGCGCGCCCGCGAGCGGCGGTTCCGCGAGCGCGAGGCCGCCGCCGATCCGCTGGCGGCCGCCACGCTCAAGGCCGAGGACGCCGCGGCCAAGAAATTCGACGAGTTCAACGAATAGCCCGGCCCAGGCGCCGGCCGGGGGGGCGAAAAGGGCCGGAAGTCTCGCGTTGACGCCGGCCGGGGCGCTCGCTGAATCTTTGGGCAACAATTTCCCGGTCGTGCCGTCCAAGGCTGCACCCTCCTTCTCTCCTGAATGAAACACCTTCGTCTCGCCCTCGTCGTCTTCGCCTCCGCCGCCGGTCTCGTGCGCGCCCAAGACGAGCAGCAGCAACGCCCGCCGACGGAGATTCCGGATTTCAGCAATCTCGACGACTATATCTATGAGCCGAAAAGCATCCTGACCTACGGGTTTCGCATGCTGAGCGGTGCGAAGCTGAAGTTTTTTGGCTCGGGCCGGCTGGCGACGTCAGAAGATCCGGGGGTCGCCACCGGGGCCAACATCAGCCGCGCCTACCACGACGGCTCGGTCGGGGCCGACGGCCGTTTTGCCCCGCGCGTCGACCTCACCGGCAATCCGGTGCTCGATCCCGATTCCGGTTCGCAGATTTTTGATCCGATTGCCGCGGATGGCCGCACCAACACGTGGGCCTACCAGAACAGCAGCCAGCTGACGGCCGACGGTTTTGTGGCGTTCCACACCTACTCAGCGGACATCATCGATACGGCGACCCGCCAGAAGGATTCCGCGGCGAATTTCGGCATGGAACTCGCCGTTTCCAAGGACATGGGCAAGCTCTTTGGGTCCCGCTTTACGTGGCAACTCATCGCGGGCATGAGCATCAACGATCTCTCTGGGACGACCTCCGACAAGGTCCAAGCGAAGCTGACTGCGCTGACGGATCTGTATTCGCTCAACGGTCAAGTCGCCCCGCTGGCGCCGTACAGTGCCCCGAGTTCCGCCAGCGAGACCGTCCTCGATTCCGCGGGCAACGCGATCCTCAACGACGACGGCACGTCCCAAACGGTGACGACGGACACGACGGTGTTTTTGACCAACCAGCCGTCGGACCGCAGCAACAAGGTCACGACTGATGCGACGAGTGTCAGCAGCCGGTGGAAACTGAGCGGCGCCTACTACACCTTCCGGGCCGGTCCGACATTGGTCCTGCCGTTTACGAGCCGGTTTAAGGCGAGTCTGAGTGCCGGAGCGGCGTTGATTTACGCGGGTAGCACTTACACGGTGACGCAGACCTACACGCCTGAGACCGGGGCGGACGTCACCGATACCAGCCTGAGCACGACCAGCCATTTGTTGCCCGGTTACTATGCGGATGCGACGCTCCAATTCGATCTGACCGAGCGTACGGGGTTCTATGCCGGTGCGGTGATGCAAGGGGCGGGCGAATACACGCAGAATCTCAACAGTGCGGCGGCGCATTATTCCACGAAGATCGACCTCGCGAAGCAGCAGGGCTTTCGCGGTGGTATGACGATCCGGTTCTGAAGGGCCGCCGGCGCTGCAACTTCCCCTCCGAGGCCGGGCGAGGTGCCCGGCCTTTTTGCTTTCTGCTTTCCACGGCGTGGGTGTGCGGGTTTGCTCCAAGGGCGTGTCCGCGAACGAAAAGAAGCCCCTCTGGCCCGTCGGTTCGTTGCTCGTCCTGACGAGCCTCAACCTGCTCGATTATCTCGACCGGCAGCTACTGGCGGCGGTGCTGACGCCGATTAAGGAGGAGCTGAAGCTGAGCGACGAACAACTGGGGACGATCCAGAGTGCGTTTATGTGGGGCTATTTTCTGACGTCTCCGCTGTTTGGTTACCTGGGCGACCGGGTGCCGCGCCGCTGGCTCGTGGCCGCGGGCGTGTTTGTGTGGAGTCTGGGTACGCTGATGTCGGGGCATGTGAGCGCGCTGGGCGCGCTGATTTTTTTCCGGGTGTTGGTGGGCTTCGGCGAGGCGAGCTTTGGCACGATCAGTCCGGGCTGGATTGCCGATCTTTTTCCTTCGGCCAAACGCAACAACGCGATCTCGGTCTTCTACCTCGCGATCCCGGTGGGCTCGGCCCTGGGCTACATTTTAGGCAGTGCGATTGCGGCGGAGTACGGGTGGCGGGCGGCGTTTTTGTTCGCGGGTTATCCGGGGCTGGGGTTTGCGCTGGTGCTGTTTTTGTTGCGGGAACCGGCGCGGGGGGCGTCCGAAACCGCGCCGGCGGGCGGGGCGGCGGCGGAGGGGAAGCCTGGTTGGAGCGCGTATCTCGCGCTGGGTAAATTTCGCCACTACCGGCTGGTGATTGCCGGCTATGTGGCGCAGACGTTTGCGATGGGGGGCTTCGCCCTGTGGGCACCGACGTTTTTGCACCGCGTACACCACCTGAAAAACGAGGATGCGGGGGATTTTTTCGGCAAGGCCCTCGTGATTTCCGGACTGGTGGCGACGCTGGGGGGCGGGTTTGTGGCGACGGTGTGGCAGCGGCGCACCGGCCGCGGCTATGCGGGCATGCTGGCGCTGAGCTCGCTGCTTACGGCGCCCGCGGCCTACGTCGCGTTCTCTGCCGCCGATGTGATGGTCGCAAAGATCGCGCTGACGGCGTCCATGTTTCTCATCTTCCTATCCACGGGGCCGGTCAACACGCTCATTCTTGAAACCGTGCCAGCAGCGATGCGGGCGACGGCCATGGCGGGTTCGATTTTTGCGATCCACCTGTTTGGCGATCTGTGGTCGCCGCGGATCGTCGGCCACCTATCGGACAGGTGGGGCGACCTCCAGCGGGCGACCGTGACCGTGTTGCCCGTTGCGTTGGTGGTGAGCGCGGTGTTTTGGTGCTGGCTGGTGTTGGCGACGCCGCCCAAAGCGCGGACGGCCGCCGCGACTTAAGTTACGCGCTCAGGTCGCGGAGCACGTCTTCGACGGGCCGCAGGGTGCTGGCTGGGAAGAAGGAATTTATGCGGGTGATTACGTGTTGGATGATGCCGTCCGGGCAACTCGCACCGCCGGTGATGAGCACGCGCTTCACCCCGGGAGCGTCGTCCCAGAGCGCGCGGGATTCGGTGCGGCCGGTGCCGCCGCCGATGTAAACGTAGTGGTCGACTGCTGCGCGGGAACCGATGTTCGCCTCCGATTGGATAAAGAAGGCGCGCTCGCCCAAGGATTCCTCGCAGAGGCGGAAGAGCTGGTAGGTGTTCGAGGAGTTTTTTCCGCCGATGACGAACGCGGCGTCGAGCGGCTCGGCCAACGCGCGACTCAGCGCGTCCTGATTGACCTGGGTCGCATAGCACAGCGTGTCGCGGCGCCCGCTGCCGCCGACGCGGCCGTCGTCGCCGAACCTGGCGCGGAACACTCCGCGCAGGTGCTCGATGATGCCGAGGGTTTCGTTCATCAGCAGCGTCGTCTGGTTGACGACGGCGACGCGGTCGAGGTGCACGGCGACATCGAAGCCCGGGGTGTAGCGGCCGGCGAAGCGGTCGTAGAAGGACGCGCGCACGGCGGGGTCGTCGCTCGCGATGACGTCGCCGAGCAGGCGGGCCTCTTCGAGATTACGGACGATGACGGCGGGGGCATAGCGGCGGGTGTTGGAGAAGGTGGCCTTGGTTTCCTCGTGTTCGTGTTTGCCGTGGATCACCACGGTATAGCCCTCGCGTCCGTACCCGCGCGCGGCTTTCCACACTTTTTCCACGAGCATGCAGGTGGCGTCGTAAGGGAAGACGGCGATGCCTCTGCGGACGAGCCGGCGCTTGTCCTGGTCGGTGGCGCCGAAGGCGGGGATGATCACGATGTCGGCGGACGTGAGGGTAGCCCAGAGCGGCGGGGATGCGGGCTGGCCGTCGAGGGTGTAGGGCACGCCCTTGTCGGTTTGGAGATAACGCAGGCCGCGGCGGAGCAGGTCCTCGTTGACGAACGGATTGTGGATCAGTTCGGAGAGCATGAACACGCGTTTGCCCGGATTTTCGGCGAGGGTTTCGTAGGCGCGTTCGATGGCGTTTTTCACGCCGAGACAGAAACCGAAGTGGCTCGGGATGATGTAGCGCACGGCCCCGAAATCGAGGGTGAGGGGAGCGGTGGCGGTGCGCTCGTGGCGGCGGGCGAGGGCCTTGATCGCGGCGCAGAGCTGCGATTGGTAGAGGGAGGCGGCGGCGGCGTCCTGGGCGTAAATGGCGGTATTGCGCTCCTGGGCCGGGCGGAATTTGTAGATGAAATCGTTTTCGCCGAGGTGGAGGTAGGGGATGGCGACGAGGAAGGGATCGAGCTTTTCGAGGAGAACGGTAAGGGACGGGGCCAGTGCGGCGGGCTGGGCGGCGAGATCGTCGAGCGACTGAAAGCCAATTTCGGCGTCCGCGGAGGCGCCGTCGACCTGAACGAAAAAGACCCGGTAGCTCCGGCCGCCGGCGTCGGCTGAGAAATATTCGGCGGGCGGGGTGTGGGTCGGGAAGGCCGAGGCGAGGCGCGCCGTGGCCATGGCGAGGTCGGTGCCGGTGAAAGGGAGGCCGACCTTCGAGCCCAGGCGGCGCACGGCAAGCTGGTTGCTCGCGTTGAAGGCGAGGACGGCGGTGAGCGCAGCGGGGGGGGCGGCGACGGTGGACATGGACGGTCACCGTGGGCGGTCGCGGCGGCGACCGCAAGGTCGCGTGCGCGGCGCTCAGGCGGCGGGCCGCCGCCCGCGGAAGGTCGCGCCGCGCGCGGGCACGGGCCGCCTGCAATCGGGCCGCGCAGCGCGACGACGGAGAGGCGGGAGAGGCCGAGGCCGCCGGAGTGTCTCCGCCGGTGGGGCGGCCGGACAGCCGCGCGAAGGGGGCGAAGAGCCGTGCCCGGCCTGGCCGGGAAAATCCGGGGCTTCGTCCGGCACGGTCAGGAGGATGGCGGGGCCGGCGCGCCGTCACGCGAGGCGAAGCTCGGCCGCGGGGCGTCAGTCCGTCTCGGGGTCGGGTTCGTCCTGAAAGGGGTTGCCGACGAACTCGAGGCCGAAAAATTCCTCGTGTTCGAGGGTGGCCATCACCCCGGCGGTGACGGCGACGCGGTCCGCCGGGCAGAGTTGAAAGTAGTCTTGGTCGATGAGGACGGCGAGACCGGCGCGGGCGACGGTGCGATCCGTGGTGCCCGCGAGGGCAGTCTCTGCCTGGTCGACGAGATCGGCGATGATGGCGGAGAGGGGCATGGAGACGTGCCCTACTTCAGGACTTCGGCCAGCTTGGCGATGTCCTTGCCGCCGCCCATGGCGAAGTCGGGTTTGCCGCCGCCCTTGCCGCCGATGGCGGCGCTGAGGCTCTGGATAATCTTGCCGGCCTGGTGGCCGGCCTTGATTGCGGCGGGCGAGCAGAAGGCGACGAGGCTGGCCTTTTCGCCGAGGGCGGCGCCGAGTTGGACGACGCCATCGCCGAGCTTCGCGAGGACCTGTGAGCCGAGGCTGCGGAGGACTTCCTGGTCGGAGACGCTGACGACGGCGGAGACGAATTTCAGGCCGTCGCGGGTGATGGCGGCGGCGGCGAGTTCCTCGGCGAGGCCGGCGAGGGCCTTTTGTTGATACGCCTTGAGCTGCTTCTCGGTTTCTTTCTGGTGGGCGAGGAGGGCCTCGAGTTTTTTGACGACGTCGGAGACGCCGCCGCCGAGGTGGGCGCTGACGGCGGCGAGGGCGGCTTCGCGGGCGGCGACGAAGTCGAGGGCGGGCTGGCCGGCGACGGCTTCGATGCGGCGCGTGCCGGCGGCGACGGCCATCTCGGCGACGATTTTGATGAGGCCGACTTCGCCGGTGGTGGCGACGTGGGTGCCGCCGCAGAGTTCGCGGCTGTAGCCGCCGATGTCGACGACGCGGACGAATTTGCCGTATTTATCGCCGAAGAAGGCGAGGGTGCCCTCGGGCTTTTGGTCGAACTCGGTTTCGTAGGATTGGACCTGGGCGTTGTCGAGGACCTTGGCGTTGACGAGCTGCTCGACCTCGAGGAGCTGGGCGTGGGTGAGGGCTTCGAAGTGCGAGAAATCGAAGCGCATGCGGTCGGGGGTTTTCGACGTGCCGGCCTGGCGGACGTGGGTGCCGAGGACTTTGCGGAGCGCCCAGTGGATCAAGTGCGCGGCGCTGTGATGGCGGTTGATGGCGCGGCGGCGGACGGCGTCGACGGCGAGTTCGGCGTGGGCGCCGGCGGCGATGACGAGGCCGGAGTGTTCGCCGAGTTTGTGGAGGTGGCGGCCGGCCTTGTCCTTCACGCAGTCGGTGAGGTGGACGAGGGTGCCGTGGATGAGGGCGGTGCCGAGGTCGCCGGCCTGGCCGCCCATCTCGGCGTAGAACGGAGTCTGGTCGAAGACGAGGAAGGTGTCCTGGTCGGCGCGGACGACGTCGATGAGCGTGGCCGGAGCGTGGGTGTGGTCGTATCCGAGGAACTTGGTCGGCTGAAGGTCGACCGCGGCGTCGCCCTCGGTGGCGGCGACGACGATGGTTTTTTTGGTGGAGGCCTGGCCGCGTTTGCGCTGCTCGTCCATCAGGCGCTCAAATTCGACGGCGTCGACGGTGAGTCCGCGCTCGGTGGCGAGGAGGTGCGTCATGTCGAGGGGGAAGCCGTAGGAGTCGTAGAGTTCGAAGGCGGTGGCACCGCTGACGGCGCCGGTGGCGGCGGCCTTCGTGAAGATGGCGAGTCCGCGGTCGAGGGTGCGGCCGAAGCTTTCTTCTTCGCTGCGGATCACGCGCTGGATCATGTCCTGGCGCTCTTTGAGTTCGGGGAAGACGTTGCCGAGGGATTCGACGACGGGGGCGACGAGTTGTTCGAAGAAGCCGGTGGCGAGGCCGAGTTTTTTACCGTAGAGAATGCCGCGGCGGAGAATGCGGCGGATGACGTAGTTGCGACCTTCGTTGCTCGGCAAGATGCCGTCGGCGACGGCGCAGCTGACGCAGCGGGCGTGGTCGGCGAGGACGCGGAAGGCGACGTCGGTTTGCTCCTGCTCGGTGAGGCCTTCGCGTTTGGTGGGGACGGTGCGGGCGTAGGTCTTGCCGGAGAGGGCGGTGATTTTCGCGAAGAGCGGGGCGAAGACGTCGGCCTCGTAATTGGAGGGTTCGGCGGTGAAATCGGTGAAGCCCTTCGAGACGGCGTGAATGCCGGCGACGCGTTCGAAGCCCATGCCGGTGTCGACGTGTTTGGCGGCGAGCGGGGAGAAAGTGCCGTCGGCGTTGGCGTTGAACTGGATGAAGACGTGGTTCCAGATTTCGATGCAGCGGGGCGAGGAACTGTTCACGCCTTTGCGGCCCTCGATCTCGTCGTCGGACGGGAGGAGGTTGAAGTGGATTTCGGAGCACGGGCCGCAGGGGCCGGTGTCGCCCATCATCCAAAAATTGTCCTTTTTGTTGCCGTGGACGATGTGGATTTTGGGGTCGAGGCCGGCGGCGGTGAAGATCTGGGCCCAGATGTCGTAGGCCTCCTGGTCGAAGTCGGAGGGGTCGCCCTTGGATTTGTCGGGGGAGTAGACGGTGGCGAAGAGGCGTTTGGCGGGGATGCCCCAGACCTTGGTGATGAGTTCCCAGCCCCAGTTGACAGACTCCTTCTTGAAGTAGTCGCCGAAGGACCAGTTGCCGAGCATCTCGAAGAGGGTGTGGTGGTAGGTGTCGAAGCCGACGTCCTCGAGGTCGTTGTGTTTGCCGCCGGCGCGGATGCATTTCTGGGTGTCGGCAGCGCGGGTGTCCTTGGCGGGACGGACGCCGGCCCAGGTGGAGACGTCGGGGGTCCGGTCACCGAGGAAGATGGGCACGAACTGGTTCATGCCGGCGTTGGTGAAGAGCAGTCCGGGCGAGTCGGGCAGGAGGGAAGACGACGGGACGATTGTGTGGCCCTGGGAGGCGAAGAAATCGAGGAAGGACTGGCGGATTTGCGCGGAGGTCATGCGGGAAATGGGAAGGGAGAGCAAAGGGGGAGGGGGGGCGGGCGCAAAGGATATTTTTTCGCGCGGGGGCGGGCGCACGGGGGCTCATATCTAGGCGAGCGGCGCGGGCGGAGGGTGCGCGTGTAGGCCTCCCTTGGGCAGCGGGGAGCGTAAGCGAGTGACCCCGCGGCGGCCCTACCGGGGACCACCCGCGCGCAGGCCGCCCCGTCCCACCGCTTCCGCGGAGTCCAACGCTCCCCGTCGGCCGCTTGCTTGCAGGCGCAGGGTGTGCGCCGCCCGCTGGCCGGCGCTCAGTGTCGACTGCCTGCTTGCCGGCGCAGGGAGCGCCCGGTGCAGCGAGGGAACGCGGGCGGAAGCGCCGCGCTCCGGTCGGAAAGCGGGGCGGGGTGATCGCCTGTGGGGACGTGCCCGCTCAGGGGACTTCGTAGACCTCGACGAGGACGGAGCCGGTGGAGTTCGGGACCGCGGTGCCGGCGGGAGCGTTGGCCGCGACCGGCGCGGCGCCGGCCTGCAGTGTGTAGTTGCCGGCGTTGACGGCGGTGACGAGCGCGGCGTCGCCGGCGTTCGCCTGCTTGAGGGGGAAGGCGCCGACCGCCGGGAAGACGGCTGTGAGGGTGGCGGCGCCGCCCTGGGTCCAATTGTTGTTGGTATCGACGGTGACGCCTGCGGCGTTGAGGACGGTGATGCGCGGGTCGGTGAGGACGACTTCAGCGGGGAGGCCGAAATCGCCGAGGCCGGGTCCGATGGCGCGGACGACGAGGGTGCGGGGGGCGGCGCCCTGCACGACGATGCCGGGGATGAGGAGATCGCCGTCGTCGGCGATGCGTGCGAGGGTTGAGAGGTTGGTGAGGCGGGTGTTGTTTTTGGAAACGTCGTAGACCTCGGCGAGGACGTCGCCGGTGGCGCCGTTGACGCCCGTGATGGTGGCGGTGTAGCTGCCCGGGGCGAGGTTGGTGAGGAGGACGGCGGTATCGAGGTCGCCGGCGGTGAGGGCGAAGGCGCCGACGCTGGCGGCGGCGGTGGTGATCTGCGCGGCGGTGACGGTGCCGCCGGGGGCATTCCAGCGTTCATTGGACGCGATCAGACGGCCGGCGCTGTCGTTGATTTCGAGGCGGGGTGCGCCGATGGCGGTGGAGACGCCAAAGCGGGCGAGGGCGGGGCCGATGCCGCGGATGAGGAGGGTGGCGCGGTCGGTGCTGGTGAGCGGCCCGATGTTGAAGCCGAGGGCGAAGCTGTCGCCGACGTAGGTGATCTTCGTGCGGGTGGAAAGGTTGACGAGCCGGCCGGGGGTGGGAGCGGGCGTGCCGGCGACGCGAGCGTTGAAGAAGGCGACGATGCGGGCGTTGGCGTCGCTGAAGAATTCCCGGGATGCGTCGGCGACGGCGAGCTGGGCGGCGACATCGGCCACGCGGGCGCGGTAGGCTTCGGGGAGGGCGGCCGTGAGGGCGGCGGTCGAGGGCTGGGCCTTCAAGTAGTTGTTGGCATCGAGGAGGCCGGCGGTCTTGAGGGCGGTCCAAATCGCGGTGGCGTCGGTGGCCGTAAACGCGGCGGAGTTGACGCCGAGGACGCGGAAGCGATTGGGGTATACGGGGGAGACGGCGTTGGTGACCGTGCTGGCGGCGAGGCCGCGGCCGGCGAGGAGCTGGACGTTGGCTCGTGCGGTGGTGAGGCCGGCGGCGCCGAGGGTGTCGTCGTTGGCGGCGAGGGCGAAGAACTGGGGAATCTTGGAGGTGACGGCGAGGGTTTCGTCGCCCGCGGTAAGATAGAGCGCGGCGCCGAGGACGTTGCGGGCGGGGGTGGCGGTGGCGAGGAGGTTGGCAAAGCGGACGGCCGCGTCGGCGCCGTTGGCCACGCCCAGGAAGAAGAGGGGTTTGGTGGCGGCGGGGGAGCCGTCCTGCACGAACTTGTTGAGGGCGGCGAGGTGGTTCAGGGCGTCGAGATTATTGGTGAGGGTGGCTTGGGCCGACCAGGTGCCGGCGTTGCGGTTGACGCTGTTCAGGGCGGCGACGCCGTAGCCGGCGGCGACGAGATCGCGCGACAGCAGGGCGCCTTCGGGGGTGTTAAACCACGCTGCGGCGCTGGAGCCGGCTTCGTGCAGGAGGAAGACGATGCCGATGGCGTCGGCCGGAAGGTAGTAGGCGAGGGTGGTGGAGACGGTGGTGGGCGTGGTCGGCTGGTTGGCGCCGGTGCCGGCGGGCTGGGTCTGCGGGTTGAAATTGGGGACGGTCGTAGGCGTCCACGCGGGCGCGTTCTTGTAGGTGGCGGTGAGCGAGACGGGGGTCGCGGGAACGGTGATGATGAGGTGGGGAAGGAAGGGCGCGAGGGGGGCGTTGGCGCCGAAGACGGCGGTGTCACCGGTCCAGCGGTCGAAGACCTGGCCGGCGGGCGGCGGGTTGGCGAAGAGGTCGACGCGGGAGTTGCCGTTGTAAGTGCCGCTGCCGGCGCCGTTGTTGACGGTGACGGCCACGGGGGCGCCGTCGCCGTTGACGACGATAAACGAGCGGAGGGGCACGGTGACGAGGGTCTGGCGCGTTGCGTTGACGAAGGCGACGGCGCAGGAGACTTCCTTGAGGCCCGGCGTGCCGGCGCGGACGGTGATGGACGGCGTGCCTTGGCCGGAGGTGATCGCGGCGTCGCCGGTGACAGCCCAGCGGAAGGTGCGGTCGGCGTTGACGGCGGCGGGGACGCTGACGGTGAAGGTGGTGGCGTTGGGGCCCGTGGCGCTGGCGGCGGTGGCGGGGGCGTTGATGGTGCCGGCGGTGGCGGCGGAGATGGCGGTGACGGTGGAGGTGGCGGTGGTGGTCGTGCCGGTCGTGGTGACGGCGACAGTGAGCGTGACGGCGCCGGCGGCGTCGGCGAGGTAGTTGACGGTGGCGGCGGTGCTGGAGCCGACGATCCGGCCGCCGGTGATGGTCCAGGCGTAGGTGGCGGCGACGGGGGTGGCGGTGCCGCCGGTGCCGGGCGCCGCGGCGGTTTGATTGGGCGCGATAGCGATGGCCTGGGAAGGATCGCCGACGAGAATGCCGGCATCGGAGACGATGCGTGCGGTGCCGGTGGTGCCGCCGACGTTGATGCCGCCGCCACCTCCGCCGGGGAGGAAGCCGCCGCCGCCATTGATGCCAGGGAGGGTCGCAATGCCACCGCCACCGATGCCGGGGAGGGTGGCAATGCCACCGCCACCGATGCCGGGGAGGGTGGCAATACCGCCGCCACCGATGCCGGGGAGGGTGGGGGTGGTCGTGTTGGTAGGTCGGGTGGCGCCGCCTGCGCCACCCCCACCGCCCGCGCCGCCTGCACCGCCCCCTTGAGCGCGGACGATCGTCGGGACGAGCGCGGTCAGCGAAAGGGCGAGCAGGAGGTGACGAGCGAGGGCGACGGTGGTTTTCATGGCAGCGCGGAGAATAAAAGGAAGGGCGGGTCTGGGGGCGGGACGTGAACGGAATGGGAAGGTTACAAGGATTTTTCGTCGATACAAGGGGGGCTTTTTCGAGGGAGAAATGAAGCGGCGCGCCGGCCGCGGCAAGGGGGGCGGCGCGGTGGACGAGCGGGCGGGGCGGCGGCGCGGTGGGGACAGCCCGCGGTAAGCGTGATGGTCGGGCCGCAGCGGTGGTTGGAAACCGCCGCTCCTCGCGGGCGGGGCGGAGACCACGGCCTTACCTGGCCAGCCAGGCGGCGAGGTCGGCGTCGGCGAGGAGGTGGGTGCCGAACTGGTATTCGGGGGCGAGGAGGCTGGCGTAGCTAGGCTCGAGGAAACGTTGGCAGTGGAGGATGACGCGGGCGCGCTGGCCGGGGGCGCGGACGAGGCGGCCGAGGGCCTGGTTCACTCGGGTGATACCGGGAATCTGATACACGCGGCGGAACGCCTGTTCGCGGGTGAGACCGGCGCGGGTGGCCTCGTCGAGGCGGGCGCGCTGGATCGCATTAACCTCGGGGAGCGCGGGGCCGACGACCATCGCGTGGGTGATGCGGCCGCCGAGGGCGTCGATGCTTTCGGCGAAACTGGAACCGAGGACGAGGAAGAGGGCGTCGGCGAACGCGAGGGATTCGTCGACCCAGGCGGATTGGGCGGCGAGGTCGCGGAGCTTGGGCTGGAGAGCGACGCGGAGCGGGAAGGCGCGGTCGAGCGCGGACGCGACGGACTCGGCGTAGGCGTAGGACGGGAAGAACACGGCGACGCAGGGTGAGGGGGCGGGGGAATGACCAAGGCCCAATGACCGATGACGAAGGGCTGAGGTGGCGGAGGAGGCGTGGAGGGCGGCGACGGTGGCGGCGGTGGTGGCGAAGTGGCGCGAGCGGTGTTGGAAGGTGGTGTCGACGCGGGCGTCGACGGCGACGTCGTAGGCGGCGTCGCGCCAGGGGGTATGGGCGCGGAGGTGCACGGCGCCCGCGGCGGGCGCCGAGGTGGGCGTGGACCGTTGAGCGTTGAGCGATGCGGGCGAGAGGCCGATGGCGGTGGTAAAGGCGTCGGTGGGGGTGAGGGTCGCGCTGGCGAAGACGGCGCCGCCGAACGAGCGGAGGGTTTCGCCGATGGCATCCGCGGCATCGATACAGGTGAAATGGAGTTCGGCGGGGCGCGGCGTCCAGAGGAGCTTTTTCAGCACCGGGGCGGCGAGCCATTCCGCGAGCTGCGGGGCCTGCCAGAGAATTTGGGCGAGCTGCGGGCCGAGCGCGGACGGATCGGGGGGGGTGACGGAGAGCTGGTCGGCGATTTTGGCGAGGGTATCGGCGGCGTCGGCTTCGAGGGCGGGGTCGAGGACGGCGACGGGCTGGAGGGCGGCGAGGAGGTGGGTCCAGCTCTCCCAGGCGCGGATCAGGGCGGCGGGCGAGCGGAGGTGGTCGAGTTCGGCGAGGACGGCGCGGGCGTCGTCGGCGCGGGCCGAGTGGGAGTGGGCGTCGGCAACGCGGGCGGGGAGGTTGTGGGCTTCGTCGAGGAGGAGGAGGGTGCGGGCGGGGTCGAAGCCGGGCTGGTTGAAGAAGAGGGATCGGTTGGCGGGGGCGAAGACGTAGTTGTAGTCGCCGATCCAGAGGTCGTTGAAGGCAAGGGCGGCGCGGGTGATTTCGTAGGGGCAGAGGCGGGCGTCGCGGCCGGCGGCGCGGAGAGTGTCGAGGTCGCGGGCGTGGTGTTCGTCGAGGTAAAAGCGGGCGAGGCCGCTGGCGGGCCAGCGGGCGGCGAGGTGGTCGAGGTAGGAGCAGGATTCGCGGACGCAGTGGAAGACGGGGTTGATGCAGTGCTCGGCTTTATTGCGGACGTGCCAGACGGCGACGGGCGCGCCGGCCGGGGCGGCGGCCGTCGCCGCAGTGGGAAGGTTCAAGTCGGAAGGTGAAGGGGAGGGGGCGGGGAGGACTTCGGAGGGGATCCCATCGACGTTCGACTGCTTACTTCGAACGGGCGGCGATGACGGCTCAGTCGTCATCGCCGCGAGGGTACGGACGACCTGGAGTTGGCCGGTGGATTTGCTGGTGAGGTAGAGGGCGCGGTCGAAGTGGCCGGAGCGGAGCTGGCCGAGGGCGAATTCGAGGAGGACGCCGGTTTTGCCGAAGCCGGTGGGGGCTTCGAAGAGGACGAGCGGGTGGCGTTCGAAGGTCGCGGTGAGATCGTGCTGGGTGGTTTCCTGGCCGGGGCGCGGGGTGGCGAAGGGCGGACGGAAACGGAGGTGGCGGAGGCGTTCGCGGGCGCGGAGGCGGAGGTGGAGGAACTCGGCGATGCGTTCGAGCTGGGCGCGGAAGAGGGCGTCGTCGGCGGAGGTGAGCGGGACGGTTTGCGCGAGGCCGGACTGGGCTTCGACAAAGACGAGCTGAGCGCTGAGCGCGGAGAGCGGAGGGCTGGGAGAGGAGCCGAGGCCGAGGCGCCACAGGTTGGCGTAGGTGGTGAGTTGGACGAAATAGTCGGGGTAGTCGCGGCGGAGTTCGGATTCGTCGGCCGGGAGGGGGCGGGTGACGGTTTTGATTTCGCGGAGGGTGAGGGCGGGGCCGACGCGGAGGAGTTGGTCGATGCGGCCCGTGAGGGTGAGAGTCCAGCCGCGGTGGACGAGGCGGCCCTCGATGGGGACCTCGAACTCGGTGGCGGGGGCGGTGGTGGTGGCCTGGGCGCGGAGTTCGTTGTGCCAGTGGGTGCCGAGTTGCGCGCGCCAGAGGCCGGACGCGCCGCCGCCGCCGGCGTCGTGGGGGCCGAGGGTGAAGGCGGAGAATTCGCCGACACTCAGGCGGGCGGTGCGGGCGTCGAGGGAGAATTCCATGCGTGGGGGGCCACGGAACACAGGGAACCCGCGGAAGGAAGACTGAAATCGGCGGCCGGGGCGGGTGGAGCGGCGGGCGGGCGGAGGCGGGCGGGAGACCGGGTGCGCCGGCGGGGCAAATCAGGCGGGGCGGGGCGGCGGGGCGGAGAGGTTACGGAGGGCGCGGTTGGCGAGGGAGCCGAGGATGACGCAGACGACGAGGGTGACGACGATGCCGGCGATGACCGTCCAACGTTCGGAGACGTTTTCAAAGCGGAGTTGCTCGAGGCGGGCGGCGCCGTAGGCGGCGGCAGCGGTGCGCGGGGCGATGCCGACGACGGTGCCGAGGACGTAGTGGCGGAGGGGCACGCGGGCGGCGGCGAGGAGGAAGTTGACGATGGCGAAGGGAGAAAAGGGCGGGATGCGGAGGAGGGTGACGACAAAGAGGGTGCGCGGGGAGTCGACGCCGAGGAGCGCGCGTTGGACGGCGTGCCAGCGGGGTTTTTCGGCGATGACGGCGAGGACGCGGTCGCGGGCGATCCAGCGGCCGATGGCATAGGCGATGACGGAGGCGACGGTGATGGCGGCCATGGCGATGGGCCAACCGGTCCCGAAGCCGAAGGCCCAGCCGGCCAGAATGGCGGCGGAGTAGGTGGGGAGAAATGAGACGCCGACCAGCACGGAGACGAAGACGAAGTAGATGAGGAGGCCGAGGCCCGCGTGGCCGCGGAGCCAGGGTCCGAGCGTGGTGAGCACGGCGAACAGAATGAAGCTTCCGAGCGGGGGCCAGAAGGACAGCAGGATCGCGAAGGGGCCGGAGATGCCGAGGCGGCGGAACGTGCCGGGGGGATGGGCGACCGGAGCGGGAGGAGGGGAGGGGGTGGGTGGCACGCGGGAAGATGCGGGAGCGGGAGAGAGAGGCGAGTGGCGGAGAGAGAATCTTGAAATCGGGAAACGGCCATCCGAAATCCGCGAAATCAGATCGCGGAGGCAAGCGGAACGGCGGCGGCAAGAGCAAGCCTGGCGGTGCGCGGGTCAGTCGAGGAGGATGTCGGTGTGGTGGCGGAGGTAGTCTTCGAGGCCGCGCTGGAGGTGGAGGACGGTGGCGGGCGGCGCGGTTTGATCGGCGAGCGGGCGGTTGAGGAGCGGGGCGACGGCGGCGCGGTCGGCGTCGGCCAGGAGGGGAAACCACTGTTGCTTGAGCGGGTAGCCTTCGTCGCGGGCGAAACAGTAGAGGCTTTTGAAATACACGATGTCGGGGCGGGCGTCGGCGGCGAGCGCGCCGAACGCGGTGCGCAAGAGGGTGGCGACGGTGACGCGGCTTTCCTCGTGGACGGGGTTGCGGGCCACGAGGGAGGCGAGGGCGGAGGCGGCGACGAGGGTTTCGTAGCTGCGGCCGAGGTCGGCGTGGCGGGTGACGATCGTGGTTTCCTTCACGAACCAGGTGCGGCCCTGGTTGGACGATTCGAGCAGGAGGGAGGCTTCGTCGAAGAGGTCGAGGGCCACGGCGGTGGCGGCGGATTTTTTCGCGACGCGCTGTAGAATCAGGAGCGAGCCATGGTCGGCGGAAAAGGCGGTGAAGGTTTGGAACGAGTCGGCGGGGGGACGTTTCGCGAGGACGAAGAGGTCGGTCTGGAGCGTGGGGGCGGGCACGGGCGAAGGGCGGGGGGCGTGACCGCGGAGCAGCGGGACTCAGCGCTGGACGCCCAGCTGTTGGCTCTCGCTGTGGCGGGTCGGCCAAGGCGGGACGACGGCGCCGCCGGAGATGATCATTTTCATGCCGTCGCCGACGCTCATTTCGAGTTCGATGACTTCGTGGGGCGGGAACATCAGAAGGTAACCGCCGGTGGGGTTGGGGGTGGTGGGGACGAAGACGGTCCAGAGTTCGCCGACCCCGGCTTTGAGCTGGGCTTCGCTCTGGGTTTTGCTGGTGAGGAAGCCGAGGGTCCAGGTGCCGGCGCGGGGGAATTGAACGAGGACGACTTTGTTATAGAGGTTGCGGTTTTTGGTGCCGAAGGTGGCGACGATCTGGCGGACGGAATTGTAGACGGCGCTGACACCGGGGATGCTCTGCACGGAGCGTTCGAGCAGACGGAGGAAGAATTTGCCGAAGACGTAGTGGGAGAGGAAGCCGAGGGCGGTGACGAGGCCGAAGACGACGAGCGTGGCCACGATGTCCCAGATCAACGGGAGGCCTTTGAGGGATTCCGGGAGATGGGACTCGAACAGGGGGCGGAAGGTGCCGCCGACGAGGTCGATGATGCGGCCGAGGGCCCAGAGGGTGACGACGAGCGGCGCGAGGAGCAGTCCGCCGGTGAAGAAGGCGTTGCGGATCGTGGCGAAGCGGGAATTGGGCGGCGGAACGTCGGACATGGCGTGGAGAGACGGTAGGGACGGCGAGCGGCTTGGCACGGAAAAATTGCGCACCGCGGGCGGACGTGGCGCAGTGATTCTGGCGGAGCCACTCCCGGCACTTGCAGCCGCGCGACGGAGCGCACGGCCCACCTTCCGCGGGAGGAGCGAGCCGATCCGACTACGGAACCTCGTAAATTTCGAGGAGAACGGTGCCCGCGGTGGTGTCGCCGCTGGTGACCTGGGCGGTGTAGGCGCCCGGCAGGAAGGGCATCATGACGACGGCGTCGAGGGTGCCGGCGGCGACGGGGAAGGCGCCGGTCCGGGCCAAGGCGTCGGCGAGGTCGGTCGCGTAAGTGGGGCCGCCGACGATCGCGGGGTAAACGTAGCCGTTGGTGTAGGGGGTGCCGCCGGCGTCGAAGACGCGGAGGACGGGGGCGCGGAGCGGATTGGCGACGCCGAAGGCGGCGAGGGAGGGGCCGACGGCGCGGAGGACGAGTTTCTTGGCTTGGGCGGCGCCGGCGGCGACGACGAAGCCGGCGGTGAGGTTTTGGCCGGCCCCGGCAGCGAGGACGGCCCGGGTGGACTGGTTCACGAGGCGGTCGGGCGGGCCGACGCCGAGGATGAGAAACTGACTGGGAAGGACGGTCCGGTTGGGCTCGGAGGTGACGAGTTGATAGATACCGGCGTCGGACGAGCGCACGCCGTAGATCGCCAGGAGCGTGCCGGTTGCGCCGACGAGTGGGCGGCCGTCTTTGAGCCATTGCACGGCGCGGTTGGCGAAGCCGGGGCCGGTGACGAGGAGGGTTTCGCCGACGGGCACGGTGACCCGCGAGGGTGGGACGGGGCGGAGGCCGTTGCCGACGTCGAGGGTGAGGGCGGTTTCGCCGACCTCGGGGGCCTGCAGGGCCTTGCCGGCGGGCGCGAGGACGGCGGCGGGCAGGGTGACGGGGGCGACGGGGGCGACCGTGGTCACGGTGACGGACCTGGCCGGCGTGGCCGGGGGAGGCTGCGCGAGCGCGGGGGGCGCGAGCAAGAACGCGGGAAAAATCAGCAGCGCGGCGGCGCGGGACGCGTAGGCGGTAACGTCGGCGATCATCGTCATCAAGAACTCATGAGAGCCGAAAGCACGGAAGGCAATCGTGCAGCCGGAGCAGGGCCATGGCGCGGGCTTCGGCGCGGCGCATGAGGCGTTTTTTGGCGGGGACGAGGTCGTCGTAGCCGGCGAGGTGGAGCCAGCCGTGCACGACGTAAAGGGTGAGCTCGGCGCTGAAGGCGGCGGAGCTGAGAGTTGAGAGTCGAGCGCTGAGAGTCGGCACGGCGGGAGCGACGTGGCGGACGGCGGCGTCGACGGAGACGCAGATTTCGCCGGCGGTGCCGAAGGCGGGGTTGCCTTCGAAGGTCATCACATCAGTGGGCGTGGGGTCGGCGAGGAAATCGTCGTGGAGCTGCGCGAGGGCGGAGTCGGTGAGGAAGACGAGGGAGAGTTCGCCCGGCGGAACGAAAGGAGAATTTTTTTTCGCGGTCGCGAAATGCGCGTCGAGCGTGTGGACGGCGCGGGTGATGGCGCGACGGTCGAGGCGCAGGCGCGGGTGATGGTTCGCGAGGGTGATGGAGCGGGCGGGCACGGCGGAGAGAGAGACGGAGCAAGGAAATCCCTGCGACGGGAACGACAGGCAAGCGGAAAGAAGGCGGCGGGACGGGCAGTCGGGTGCGTTCCGGGCGCCCGGGTATCCGTTGGCGTCTGTGGGCATGGGGCCGTGCTCGCGGGTCTCGCAGTGAGGCTGGGAATGGATCCGGTGGATACGCGCGTGAGGAATGATCCGTTCGACGTCCGGTGGCGCGAATACGCGCTCGGCGCGGAGTAATTTGGCG
>CANHJG010000054.1 GCA_947461205.1 Opitutia bacterium | reverse complement strand
TCCTTGCTCTCCGCCGCGATGAAGATTCTCCGCCTCGGCCAGAATGCTTCGCAGTCCCTCCTCACCGAAGCGCTCGCGACCACTCCCGCAATCATCCTCGCCGCCGAGCAGACCGCCTTCGAGGACATCGGCTGGTTCAACCCCTGGCTCGACATCGCGGCCACCCGCCACGAAACCGCCGACGCCCGTATGTTTATTTCCTAATCATGGCTCTTCCCCGTCCCCCTCGCATCGGCATCGGCGGCCCCGTCGGCTCCGGCAAGACGATGCTCTGCCTCAAACTCTGCCAGCGCCTCCGCGCGCGCTACTCGATGGCCGTCGTCACCAACGACATCTACTGCTCCGAGGACGCGCAGTTTCTCGTCCAACACAGCGCCCTGCCCCCCGAGCGTATCGCGGGCGTCGAGACGGGCGGTTGCCCGCACACCGCCATCCGCGACGACACGACGATGAACGAGCAGGCCTGCCGCGCCCTCGAAACCAGATTCCCCGACCTCCAGCTCCTCCTCGTCGAGAGCGGCGGGGACAATCTCACCGCGACTTTTTCCCCCGAGTTGGTCGACGCCTTCATCTACGTGATCGACGTCGCCGAGGGGGACAAAATCCCGCGCAAGGGCGGCCCCGCGATCCGGTTCAGCGATCTGCTCATCATCAACAAAATCGACCTGGCCCCACTCGTCGGCGCCGATCTCGGCGTGATGGACCGCGACGCGAAGCTCCAGCGCGGGGCGCGCCCGTTTTTGTTCTGCGACCTGAAGCGCGAGCACAATCTCGACGCCGTCATCGCGTGGATCGAGCACGAGGTCCTGTTCGGCCAAAAGCCGGCCGTCGCGTCCCGCTGATGGCCGGGTTTTCGGGACATCTCGCGCTGCGCGCCGCCACCCGCGCTCACGGCCGCACGGTCTTGGCGACGCAATCGTTCCGCGCGCCCTACCATCTGAGCAAACCGTATTGGGATGCGGACACCCGCACGCTGATTGCGCAGGTCGTGAACCCGACCGCCGGCATCTTGTCCGGCGACCAACTGGAGTCTGCCATCGCGGTCGACGAAGGCGCCGCCCTGCTCCTGACTACGCCCAGCGCGAGCCGGGTTTTCAAAATGAAGGAGGGCACGGCCGCGTGCCAGCAGCAGTTTCACGTGGCGGCGGGTGCCTGGCTCGAAGTGATGCCCGAGCCGCTCGTGCCCCACCGCGGGTGCAGCTACCGGCAGGCCACGACGATCGAAGTCGCGTCGGGCGGTGAAGTGTTTTTCGCGGATCTGCTGATGCCCGGGCGCGTCGCGCACGGCGAGGCTTGGGCCTGGACGCACCTCTGCCTCGAAACCGCCGTGCGACTCGACGGCGAACTGATCTTGCGCGAACGCTTCGAGCAAAGCGGCCCCGATCTGCGCGCGCTCGCCGCCCTCGCCGGTTCCGGGCCAAGCGCCTGTTTTGGCAACGCCGTCCTGATCGCTCCGGAGCGCCCGGCCGACGTTCACTGGCGCACGGCCGTCAGCGCCTTGCACGGCGAGGGGTTGTGGATCGGCGTGAGTGCGCTCCGCCGCGGCGGCTGGAGTATCAAATGGGTCGCGCGCGACGCCATTCGGCTCCGCCAAGCCCTGCGTGACGTGCGCAAAATCCTTTCCGTGCAGTTTCCGCGGCTGGCCTGCGATCCGCGGAAACTCTGAACGGTCAGCGGTCGCGGCGCGCTTCGTCGACCCGGACCACCACGCCCTTGGGCGCTTCAGCCGACGCCCGCACCATTTTCCAGGTCCCCCACGCCACCCCACCCACGAGGCCGACGCAGAGGATCGTCGCACCCGGGTAGGCCGCGAGATGGCCGAAGTCCCATGTGAAATCGTGTCCGTCGTGCCCCGGATGGGCCTGGGCGAGCACGGCGGTCGAAAGCAACACGGCGAACGGGGCCACAGCGTGGCGGAGAATGGGCTTCATCACAGGCCTCCAGTAAGCACGTCGCGTTCCACTTCGCCACTCTGAAGATTTTGGCCGGGGCCCGCGGCCGCCCCGCCCAAAAAAAGAACCGCCCGCGGGTAAGGCGGACGGTTCGATCGAAAACCGGGAGCGTCGCGGACTTGGCCGCGCCACCGTTTGAGCGGTCGACTTAGCGCTTCGAGAACTGGAAGCGGGCGCGAGCGCCGGGCTGGCCGGGCTTCTTGCGCTCTTTGGCGCGGGGATCGCGCTTGATGTGGCCGGCCTTCTTCAGCGCCGGACGGAGCTCGGCGTTCATCTTCTGAAGCGCGCGGGCGATGCCGTGGGCGACGGCCCCGGCCTGGCCGGACACCCCGCCACCAGCGACGTTCGCGGTCACGTCAATCTTCTCGCGAAGGTCGACGGTGAGGAGCGGGGCGTAGGCCTGCTTGGAGAAATTCTCGTGGGAGAAATAGCTGTCGAAGGTGCGGCCATTGACGGTCAGCTTGCCGGTTCCTTCGGTGATCCGCACGCGGGCGGTCGAGGTTTTGCGGCGGCCGGTGCCGAGGAAGATAGTGGCGGGGGCGGTGGTGCTCATGTTCTAGACGGAGAGTTAGACGGCGATCTTGACCGGATTGTTGGCCTCGTGCGTGTGCTTCGGGCCCGCGAAGACGCGGAGCTTGGTCAGCATCTTGGCGGCGATGCGGTTCTTCGGCAGCATGCCTTTGACGGCGTGCTCGATGATGAACTCGGGGTGACGCTCGCGCTGCTCGGAGAGCTTACGGTAGCTTTCGCCACCCACGAAGCCGGAGAAGAACATGTACTCGTTCTGCACTTCCTTCTTGCCGGTCAGCGCGACCTTCTCGGCATTGATGATGACGACGAAGTCACCGTTGTCCACGGAGGGGGTGTAGGAAGCCTTGTGACGACCACGGATGATGTTGGCAGCTTTGACGGCGAGACGACCGAGCACGACACCTTCAGCATCGATCAGATGCCACTTGGGCTGCACTGTCTCATTCTTGGCGAGGAACGTTTTCATGAGAAAAGAGGCCAAAAGATGAGGTTTCACGAAGCACTGTCAACCCCTGTTTTGGGTTGTGAGCAACTCGTTCGACCCCGGGCGCGTCGGAAACCCATGCCCGGCCGGCACCATCGCGCTTGTTTCCATCTTTCTTTGTGCAAACGTCGGGGCATGTCCCTGCCGCACCGCTTTCCCCTCCTCGCCGCCGGGCTGTTCGGCGCCACCGGGGTCGGCCTAGGAGCGTTCGGCGCCCATGCGCTGCGCGCCGCCCTGACCGATCTGGGCACCCGCGATCGCTGGGAAACCGCCGTTTTCTATCAACTGACCCACACGGTCGCTCTGCTCGGGGCGGCGGCATGGCGGCGCTCGGCCGGCGGCCCGGCCGCCCACCGCATCACGTGGGCGGCCCGCAGCTGGTGCATGGGCATCACGCTGTTTTCGGGCTCGCTTTACCTGCTCGCCGTCACGACGCGCGCGCCCCTGTGGTTCAAAATCGCCGTGCCCCCGCTGGGCGGAACCGCGTTGATCGTCGGCTGGCTCTGCGTCGCCGCCGCCGCGTGGGCCAAAAACGAATGATGCCCCCGCGCGACTTGCCGCTGCCCGCCGATTTGCGCGCCATGCTGGACGCCGTGCGCCGCGTTGGGCGGCCGCGCCTGGTTGGCGGCGGGGTGCGCGACTGGCTGCTCGGGCTTGCGCCCAAGGATTTCGACCTCGAGGTCGGCGGGGTGGATTTCGAAGAACTCCATGCGGCCCTCCGGCCGTTCGGCGCCACCGACGTCGTGGGGCGCAGTTTCGGCGTGATCAAAGTCCGCAGCCGCACCACGGGCGCCGAGTATGATTTCTCCCTGCCACGGCGCGAGTCCAAGACGGGTGCCGGGCACCGGGGGTTTGCGGTGGCACCCGATCCGGCCTTGAGCGACGCCGAAGCGGCGGCGCGGCGCGATTTCACGGTCAACGCCATCGCCTGCGATCCCTTTTCCGGGGCGCTCATCGATCCGCACGGGGGGCGGAAGGATCTCGCCGCCCGCGTCCTGCGGCACACGAGCGCGGCGTTCGTCGAAGATCCGCTGCGCGTGTTGCGGGCCATGCAACTGGCGGCGCGCTTCGACTTCACGCTCGCCCCTGAGACCGCGGCGCTCTGCCGGAGCATCGCCGGCACGTTCTCCGAACTGCCGCTGGAGCGGGTCTGGGGCGAATGGGAAAAATGGGCCACGAAGGCGGCGAAACCGGGCCGCGGACTCACCGTGTTGGAGGAGAGCGGCTGGCTGGCGCACTTTCCCGAGATCGCCGCGTTGCGCGGCACCCCGCAGGAGCCGGAGTGGCACCCGGAGGGCGACGTCTTCACCCACACGCACTGTTGCCTCGATGCGCTCGTCGCTCTGCCGGAATGGTCCGGCGCCGACCCGGCGCGGCGGCGGCTCCTCATGTTCGCCGTGCTCGCCCACGATTTCGGCAAGCCGGCCACGACCCAGCGCGTCGAGAAGCGCGGCGCGCTCCGGTGGACGAGCCCCGGCCATGAAGCGGCGGGCGGCCCCGTCGCGGCGGCGTTTCTCCGGCGGATCGGCGCCCTGCGCGAACTTGACGCCCCGGTCAGCGCCCTGGTCGTCAACCACCTCGCCCACCACCACGGTCAGGCCACATTTTCCGATCCGAGCGTCAGGCGCCTCGCCCGGCGGCTCGCCCCGGCGACGATCGATGAACTCGCCGCGGTCATGCGCGCCGACAGCAACGGCCGGCCGCCCCTCACTTCGCCGGAGACCCATGCGCGCATCGACGAACTCGTCACCCGCGCGCACGCCCTCGCCCTCGCCGACGCCGCACCGCGACCCCTCGTCCATGGTCGGCACCTCCTGGCGCTGGGGCGCAAGCCGGGACCCGATTTCAAGCCGGTGCTGGACGCCGCCTTCGAAGCGCAGCTCGACGGCGCGTTTACCGACGAGGCCGGCGGCACGCGCTGGCTACGCGATTTCCTGCGCCAGCCATAGCTCGACCGGCCCGACCGCCAGGGCGCCGTCGGACAGCACCTTGGCCCGCAGCCCGCCCCGGCCCATCAGCCAGTCCTCCGCGCCCGGCGCGACGGCCGCGTTCATCCAGTGGCAGGGCCGCGCTTCCCCCGTGCCCTCGAATTCGACTCCGCCGAGCGTGAAGCGCCGCTCGAGCATGCCGTTCAGGTCCAGCCCCTCGACGACCACGTTGCGCCGGAAGACCGCCGGCGAGAGCGCGGGCGAACCGAATTTTTCCCGCGCCGCGAGCAGCGTTTCCCAGGCGAAAAACGTCACCTGCCCCTTGTAGCCCGGGCGGTAACCGTAGAACCGGTCGCCCTCGAGGCCGAAGCCCGCGCGGCACTTCACCGCGCGCACATCGATCGCGGGGTGCTCGCCCGCCGGCTGCCCGTGCCGGCCGAAGAAATTATGGCCGGGCGAAATGAAAATGTGGCGGATGGACTGCACGCGGGACCAGCGGAGCGAGATTTGTGCCGACCGCAAGCCCCGCGCATTTAGAATGCCCGGCGCTCGCTCAGGTGGCCGAAGCGCCCGCCGGGGCAGCCGACGAGGCCCTGATTGTAGCCGACGTTCGGATTGTCGAGCGGGGGATCGCGATCCAAAATATTTTCGAGGCCCAACGTCACGCGCAGGTCACCGAGCTCGGAGGTCTTCGCAAAACCGTCGGTCACCGAACCCGCCAACATGGAGTAACGCCCGACCTCCCAGCCGTCGCGGCGGAAATCGCGATAACGATGGATGTAATTCAGATTGAGATTGGCGCCCCACGTGCGCTTTTGCCCGGCGACGGAAGACTGGCTGCGGTAGCCCGGCAGGCTGCGGCCGACGCTGCTCACGACAGGGTCGTTTTGAAACCGCCGCGCCGCGTAGAATCCCATCTAGGTCCCATGGCTCGAGACGTTGAAGCTGCCGTAGTCGGCGGGGCGCTCGCGTCAGCGCAGGCCGTAGTCATCGTAACGCACCATTTGCTGGGCTAGATTCACGGCTGAATCGGTGATAGCGCGGATGCGGCCCGGCACGGTGACAGTCTGACCGGGCAGGACCGGAATCGTCACGCCGCCGGCACCGGAGATGACGTTGATGTTGGCGGTCGTCGTATGGGTGTAGGTCTCGGACTGCGGGTCGCGGACCACAAGGTACCCGGTGCTCGTGAGTTCGTTCTGGCGGATGTAGGTCATGCCGAGACCGGACGTGATGAGATTTCGCGGTACGATCATGCCGTGGGCAAAATCAATCGAGAGACCGCTGAGCTTTTTCCAAGGCACATCGTAAACGAGGCTCACCCGCGTCGTAACGCCGGTCTCGGGCTTGAGGTTCCAATTGCCCGAGGTCTTGAGAAGACGCTGGTAGGTGCTCGCGTCGACGGGGTCGCCGGTGAGCGCCTGAGGGCGCCGGATATCCGGCAAGCCGCTGACGAGGCCTTCGCTCACGCTGCCCTAGAGCTGCGGGAGCGTCGGCGAGCGAAAGGTCTATCTGTCGCTCCCGCGCAAGAGGAGACTGCGGAACGAATGATCGCGCAGTCCGCCCAAGGGTTTGATCCCGCTGTCGTAGCCGTCGCTGAATTTTTCAAACCGCGCTGCGCCGTTCAGCTCGAGCGTGTGCACCAAACGAACGGGCCGCTCTTTCGCAGGGGCACCCGGAGCTCGGCCGAGGCGGAGTCGACCGTGCGCGCCGCCTTGATCGGATCGGCGAGGCGAACTTGGCCGATGATGTCGTCGAGCGTGGTGGAGAGCGCATCGTTGGCCGCATCGAAATGTTCGGCGCGGTGCTGCGCGCTGAACGAACCGCCCGCCGTCCCCCAGGACAGTGACACCAACTCGATCGTCGTCAGGCGGCCCTCAAAAATCATCGTAGCGGCGGAACCATCCTTGCCGGAGATCACCTTGATGCTGTCGAGCGTCGCCGGGTGGTTCTTAAAAGTCGGGCCATCGAAAACAGTGAGAGCGTCGGGCGTGTTTTTGGCGAGCGCGGCCCGGATGGGCGCTTTCGCTCAGCGAATTCGTGGTGCGACCGGTCGACGGGTTTTCCGGGTAAGCCCACCCCAGATCCCAGTCAAAACGATCGCGCAGCGTGCCGCGCACGCCGGCGCGGTACCCGCGGGACTCGCTGGCGATCTTCGCGATCCATGCGCCCACCTCGAGCGGGCGCTAGGTAAACGCGAAGGGAATACCGAACGGATTGTAGAAATTCGACGCGGGAACGAGGATGTGGTTGTCGCCCGTCGTGGAGATCGGAGACGGGGCGAGACGGGTCTCCGACTTGATCAGGGTGTAACTGATGGCCGCATCGAAATCGATGGTCTTGGTCATTTGATAGCCGAGGCCCGTGCTGAGGCTCCGCGTCACCCGTTCGGGTACGTTCCAGACGAAGGGCCGGAAGTGGGAGGAATTACTGAATTCACCGGCAGGAAACGCGCGGGCGACGGATTGGCCAGCGGTCGACCGCGAGGGATTGTCGCCGCGCGGCACCGCAGCGAAGCAGCCCGAACTCCCCAGCGTGCCGACGATAGTCCCACCCGTGCCCGGCAAATAGCCACCAAGATCAACCACGCGCACCGAGGCGAGAGTGAGCTCGCCGCTGGGCAAAGCGGCGGGGCGCCTCAGCCTCCGGAGGCAGCAGACCGGCGTAATCAACGGGATTACTCCAGCAGCGGATTCGTCACGCGCAGGAATGGGAACTGGAGGAAATCCGTGTCCGCCGTGACGATGTCCTGCAGGCCGTGTTCGCGCAGCAGCACCGCAGTCCGCAAATCGAAAACGAGGTTGCCGGCCACGCGCGGATGCTCCGCCGCGGTTCGCTCCAACATTTCGCAGTGCCGGGGAGTCGGCCCTAGGACCGTGACGTTCTGGAGGGCGAGGAAGGGTCGGAGGAAGGCCAGCGCCTCGGCGAGGCTGAGGGCCGGCCGCATCACCCGCGGGTGGGTGCTCACGCGGATGAACTCGTAGATAACGCCCCAGGAGAGTGCCCAATCCTCGCCCGCCGCCGTCGTGCGGCGCAAGAACCCGGCGGCGGCGGCGTGCTCCGGCGCGTCGCGGTTGGCGGCGTAGAGCAGAACGTTGGTATCGACGAAAAATCTCATGGCCCCTCCATCGTACGCTCCAGCGCATCGCGGTCGGCCAGGTTCACCGTCGGGCGGCCCATGCGGTAGGTGGGGAAGGCCACCGGGCGGCCGCTGCGGGCGGCCGCGCTGCGGCGGGCAAGGCCGACGCGCAGGAACTCGTTGACGACATCGCTCAAGGTGCGGCCTTGCTCGGCGGCGTGGCGCTTCGCCGCCCGGAAGTTGTGCTCATCCAGCACGAGGGTGGTGCGTTTCATATGAAAACGCATACCGCCGGGGCACAGAGATGCAAGCGTGGCGCCGGACCGCTCGGCGCCGCTCGCGGCGATGAGGCCCGACTCGAAATCCACCCACGCCAACCGCGCCCGCAGCGCCGACCGGGCTAGAATTCCCGTCGCACGCGCAGCGAGCCGGCGATGCCCAGGGCGCCGGCCCCGTAAACACGGTCGTCGAAGCCCAGCGTGCGATGGCCCATCGCCGGCGGGCGACTGTCGAAGACATTCGTCACACCCAAGGTGAGAGAGGTCTTCTTGAAACCGCGGTAGCTGACGGAGGGATTGACGAGCGTGAAAGCGTTTTCACCCCAGCCGGCGGCCGTCCAGTTGTCGTTGAAATACTTTCCCACGACATCCGCGGCCACGCGCGCGCTCCAATTTTTATGACTCCAGCCGAGACTATAGTTGTAGCGCCACTCGACATCAAACGCCAGGCCGGTGTTGTCGAAGAAACCGGCCCCCGTGCCGGCATCGGAGCCCTTCTTGATCACTTGGGTGGCGAGCGCATCGAAGGTGAAGCTGCCCAGGCGCGTATTGCGCAGGCCATAACGCAGGCCGAAGTCCACGCCCCGATAAAGCTGGAGACCAAGGTTGCTGGAGATGGTGCCGATCCGGGTAATGCGGCCAGGAGTGCCGTCCGCCGCCGTGGGCTCGCGCGTGATCTTGTCGGGGAAGAGCCGACGGCCCTCCGCCGAGAGCAGATAGGAAGCGCCGAGGGAGGTGATGACGTTGGTGATTTGGACGTCGAAGAAATCCACGCTGAAGCTCAGCCCTTTGACGGCTGGCACCTCAAAGACCGCTCCGGCATACTGCACCTTACCCTCCTCAGGATTGAGGTCGGGATTTCCGCCGACGGTCGAGGGCATCTGCCGCGCCGCGTCGAGCGGGCGCAGGGGATCGAGGAAGGCGGCGGTGGTGGTGGCATTGGACTGCGGCGCGTAAAGCTGGCCGATATCGGGCGCCTTGAACGACTCCGAATAGGAACCGCGCAGGACGATATTCAGAACGCGGTTGGACGGGAGCCGGAGCTTGGCGGCCACCTTCGGCTTCGTGGTGTTGCCAAAATCGCTGTAGCGTTCGTGCCGCACGGCGAATTGAAAATCGAGCCACTGCTGCACCGGAACCGAGAGTTCGGCGTAGGCCGAGTGACTATCCCGGGTGCCCGAGAAGGGAGTCGTCGCGGTGAAACCGATGAAGTTCTTGGGCTCGGGGTTGCCGCTGAGTTTGTCATGGCGAAATTCGTAGCCACCGGCGACCCCCAGCTCCCCGGCGCCCCGCCACGGGAGCTGGTAAAAGCTCCCGTTGACGGAGGCGTCGTAGCTCAGGCTGTTGATGTCGCCGTCGAGGCCGCGCGAGCGGGTGTAGAGATTTTTTTCGATCTCCGGATTGTCGGAAGGACCGAACGGATTCCAAGCGGTCGCACGCGTGGTGCCGTTAAGCGCCGTCTGCAGGTCCGCCGCGGCGATGAGGTCCGTGTCGCGCGTGGTGCCGTTCTGCGCATAGCTGACCCCCGTCTCCCAATTCCAGATCCGGAGCGCGGTGCCGCGCAGCCCCGCGACGGTGGAGAGCGTCGTGCTCGCGACCTCGCGCTTCGGGAGCGTGCGGCCACGAAAGAGGTAGGGGAAAGACGTCGTGGTGTTCGTCAACGACAAGCCCGTGGGATTGTAGGGATTGGTCGCCGGCAGCGTGATGCCCGCGAGCGAGTTGGTGAAACCGTAGGGCTGCAGTTCGTAATGGGTGAGGCTGCGGCTGTAGAGCACGTTGGCGAAGGCGGTGATGTGCGGATTGATCGTGCGGACAATACTGGCGTAAGCCCCACCGCTCTCGCTCGAGGGATACAGCTGGGTGACGTTGGCGAAATCTTGCCGGTTGTCGTTCGTAAAGACGGCCGTCGACGTGCCCACATAGGTGAAGCTGGCCTTGGTGGGCGTGGCCGTGCCCGTCGGCCCCTGCACGATGTAGAAACCGCTGGCCGTTCCGAGGCCCGACGCCACGGCCTGAGCCGACGTGAGGTTGAGGTAGGAGGGGTGGTAGATCGTACTGTTCTGGTTGATCCCCTTCTGCCCAAGATAGCGGTAGTCCGTGGTCGTGACGCCGTAGTCTTTGAGGAAACTGGCCTGCCGGCTCTGCAACGTGACGCCGCCGGTGATTTCCCAACCGTCCTTGGACAAGCCGGTGAAAATACTGACCGTCTTGCGGAGCGTGTCGTGCTTCAGGGTGTTGGCGAAGGTCACGTCAATCGAAGAGCCCTCGTAGTTTTTCTTCAGGATCATATTGAACACCCCCGTGATCGCGTCGGAGCCGTAGATTGCCGAGGCGCCGTCCTTCAGGTACTCGACCCGCTGGATGGCCGACGCGGGGATGCTGTTGAAATTAAAGACCGTCTGGGGCGTGCCGCTGGCACTATTGGTCAGCGCGTAGGGAATAGCGCGGCGGCCGTTGATCAGGGTGAGCACGCGATTCGAGCCGAGGCCGCGGGGATTGATCGTCGCCGCGCCGGTGACGAAGCTGCCGGTGGTGAACTCGGAAACACCGGTGGAGTTATTGTAGGGCAGGCTTTGCATGAACTCGCCGAACGTCGCGTAGCCTTTCTCCTCGATGGCGGCGGCCGAGAAGGTGACGACGGGCGAAGCGGTCTCGTAGTCGAGCCGCCGGACGCGGGAGCCGGTGACCTCGAAGGCTTCGAGTTTTTGCGCCTCGTCCTTTTTTTCCTCGTCGTTTTTCTTGGTCGCTTCCGCGGCGGCGAGACCGAAGGAAAAAAGCGCAAGCAGCCACGGGAGGAAGGCACTCGCGAGGAAGGGGGCGGATCGGCGGTAGCTCATAGTTGAAACGACAGAATCGGCGCGCGCGATGGGGTGCGAGCGCCTGCGTGGACGAAAAAAAGACACGGTAAGCGAGGCCAGTTTACCGCCGTTGGCAACGGCGATCACCCGGATTCCGGGACCGGTGAGGCCGGCTGGAAAACCCGATCGCCCACCGCTCAGGCGCGGAGCCATGCGACGCAGACGCCGAGCGTACCCCGGGCTAGCGGCGGGCCTTATCGGCAGAATCGAGGACCTGAATCGGGCCGACCTTGACGGTGCCCAACTGGGCGAGGACGTTTTTCTTGAGGAAGACGTCGACGGTGTCGAAGAAGGCGATGCGGCTCTCCTCCTTGCGGAAGCCGTGGCCCTCGTCCTCCTCGATAATCATCTCGAAGGTTTTGCCAGCCTTCTTGAGCGCTCGCTCCATGTCGAAGCCGTGATCGATGCGCACGCGCGGATCGTTTTTACCGTAGGCCATGAGCAGCGGAACATTGATGCGGTCGGCAAGATGCACGGGCGACGTGTCGTAGAGGCGTTGCTTGTCGGCCGGGTCGCTGAGTTTGCCGAGACGGGTGTTGCGCCAATACATGCGGTCCGGCGGCGCCTCGCGGGGGATGAGCAACTCGATATCGGTCACGCCCACGTAATTGATGCCGGCACAGTAGAGTTCCGGACTGAGCGTCAGGCCCGCCATCGTGGCGTAGCCGCCGTAGCTGGCGCCGCTGATCACGACCCGCGCCGGATCCGCGATCCCCTGCGCGATGCACCACTTCACGCCATCCGAGAGATCATTCTGCATCTCCAGACCCCATTTCTTGAAACCGGCGGCTTCGTACGCCCGGCCGTAGCCGCCGGACCCGCGATAGTTCACCTGCAGCACGGCGAAGCCGCGGTTGGCATAAAACTGGACCTCGTCGTTGTAGTTCCACTCGTCCCGGATGCCAAAAGGCCCGCCGTGCGGGTGGAGGATGAGGGGGAGGTTCTTCGCGGGCCGGCCGCGGGGCAGCGTGAGGTAGCCGTGCAGCGTCAGTCCGTCGCGCGCCGGAAACGTCACCGGTTTCATCGCCGCCATCTGGTCGGGATCGATGCCGGGCTTGATGACCGCCAGTTCGTTCACTTTCTGGGTCTTGCGGTCAAAGAGGTAATAAACGCCGGAATCGCGATCACTCGTGGAGAGGTAAATGATCTTCGAACCGTCGGCGGCGAACTGGCGCGGGCGATGCACCGTGTCGGGTAGCGAGGCTTCGAGTTTCTCCTGAATTTTGCGCATCTCGTCGTCGATCCAGTGAAAACGCGTGCGGTCGGCCGAGTAGGACAGCCCGACGATTTTCTTTTTCACCGGATCGACGATGAGATTGGAGGAAAAGCTGGTCGCGGCGGCCCCGTTGGCGTCGAGGGCATCGTAGGTGTCGTCGGCGAACACGAGGTCACCTTGAGCGCGGGCCGAGGTGTCGTAGCGATAGATGGCCTTCGTTTTCCGGCCGACATCGGACCAGATGAACAGCGTGCGGTTATCGCCGTCGAACGCGAGGGGCTCCCAGCCGGGCGCGTCCAGGTGATGCTCGCCCAGCGTGACCCAGCCGTTGGTCTTGGCGTCGCGATAGAGCACGCGGCGGATCTGCTCCTTTTGCACGACGGCAATCCGGACCTGTCCGGCGTGGTCGCGCAGGTAATAGTCCACGTCGCCGGGAGCCTCGATGAGCTTGGTCATCGTGCCCGTCTTGAGGTTCATGGTCGCGACGTCAGACCAATCGCGATACGTGATATTGGCGAGCACGAGGATGTTCTTGGTGTCTCCTTCGATGCGGCCGAGGACGCTGCGGAAGCGGACGTTCACCTCGTCGTTGGAGTCGGCCTTCGAGTAACCGGAGGCGAGGACCACGGGATCTTTCCCGTCGCGATTCACCGCGTAGAGGGCGAAGGACTCCTTCCCGTCGTCGTCCACCCGGAAGAGAATGCGGTCGTCGCTGGCCCAGGACGGTTGAGTGGCCTGGCGGTCCTTGAAGTTGGTCAGGAGGTTCTTCGTACCTTTCTCGAGATCGATTACGGCTAGGTTCATCCGGTGCTCGAAGGGTACGAGGCAGGCGATGTATTTACCGTTGGGGGAAAAGGTCAGCGAGGCGATCACGGGCGCCTGGAAAAACGTTTTGACGGGCAGTTCGGGCCCGGGCGCCGCGGCGGCCCCGGGAGCCGAAGCGCCGGAGAGCGGCAGAGCGACGGCGAAAAGGAGGGCGGCGAGGCGAAATTTCATACGGCGAAGGGGGCTTCTATCTTAAAAGAAAAAAGGCGTGCCCGGTGAAGGGCACGCCTTGGAAGAGGCAATCAGCCGGAGAGCCGGAGCGGCTTAGAATTCCTTGCGGACGCGGATATACATGAACCGGCCAAGCGCACCAGCGCCATAGGCGTTCGGGTCGAAGCCGGTCGTCTCGCGACCGTTGGTCGGCGGACGGTTGTTCAGGAGGTTGCTCGCACCAATCGTGATGGTGCTGTTCCACCAACCGCTGTAACGCACGCTGCCACCCATGATGGTGTAGGGATTCTCGCCCCAGCCCTGCACCGTGTAAGCATCGTTGTAATAGTGGTGGGTGTAGTCCGCCGTGAGGGAGGCGCCGTATTGCTTGTAGTTCCACGACGTGCCGGCGGAGGCCTTCCACCGCGGATTGAAGTAGTAGCCGGTATTGTCGAAGAACCCGGAGCCGAGACCGGAATCCGAACCGGCCTTGAAGATCTGCGTCGCGTCGGCGTTGAAACGGAAATCACCGTAGCGCGTGTTGCGCAGCGAGTATTTCACGCCGTAGTCGAAGCCCCGGTAAAGCTGGTAGGCGAGCGGGTTGTTCGAGGGCACCGTCTCCACCCGGAGGACCGGACCGGGATTGCCGAGGGTCGTGTCGCGGATGATGGCGCTGGGGAACTGGGCCAGACCATTGGCCGAGAACAGGAAGCTGGCGCTCGGGGTGACGATCACTTGGTTGATGCGCATGTTGAAGAAATCGACGCTGAACGAGAGATTCTTGATCTTCGGGCTCTCGAACACGGCTCCGACGTACTGGATCTTCGCGGTCTCAGGCAGGAGGTTCGGATTGCCGCCGGTCACCTGGCGCTGCTGCACAGCCGGATCCTGCAAACGCAGCGGGTCCTGGAGCAAGCCCGACGTGAAACCGATCGTCTGGGACGAATACAGCAGGCCGAGCGCCGGGGCTTGGAACGACTCGGAGTAGGAGCCGCGGAGCAGGACGTTCAGATACTTCGTGTCCGGCAGGCGGACCTTCAGACCGAGCTTCGGCTTCGTGGTGTTGCCGAAATCGCTGTAGTATTCGTGGCGGCCGGCCAACTGCAGCTCGGCTGAACCGGCGACCGCCGATTTGTAAAGCGGGGCGGTCACCTCAATATATTGCGAGGCGACAGCCCGCTTGCCGGTGAGCGGAAGACCGCCGCCGGAGCCGAGGTAGGCCGCCGTGTCGGGCGCCGTCGCGAGTTTATCATTGCGGAATTCGATCCCGGCCGCGACCCCGACGTCACCGGCGGGCAACTCAAAGAGCTTGCCGGACACACTGGCGTCATAAGCGAGCGACTCGGATTTGGCCGAGGCATTGGAGATGGTGAAGAGGCCGTTGGTGACCGCGGGATTGTCGGAGGGGCCGAAAGGATTCAGCGCCGTCGCGCGGGTCGTGCCGTTGAGGGCGGCCTGATAGACGGTGGCGCGGATCGCATTGCGCGAGACCGTCGCCACGTTGCTGAAACCGTAGCTGACGGCGGACTCCCAGTCCCACTTGCCCAAGACGGTTCCGCGAAGGCCGGTGAGGAAGTTGGCGTTGGTCGACTCGGTGTCGAACTTGCGGACCGGGCCGAAATTCGTGCGGGCCGAGAGCGTGGTTAGCGCGATGCCGAAGGGATTGTAGGGATTCGTCGCCGGCAGGGTCAGGCCCTCGGTCGAGTAGGTGATGACGCCAGGGGTAAACGCGTAGTAGGTCGAGTTCTTGGCGAAGGTGACATCAAAAAAGCCCTTCAAGCTGTCGGAGAACGTGTGCTCGATCCCGGTGTAGTTGCTCACGTAATCGTAGGCCGGGTAAAGCTGGTAGGTTTCGGCGAAGTTATAGCGGTTTTCGTTGCCGATCAGCACGGCGTTGGCGTTGGCCGGATTCGCGGGTGCGGCGACGAAGCCGCCCAGGGTCGGTGCCGCGGTGGGCTTGCCCCCGTTGACGACGAAGCTCCAGCTGCTCACCGTCGCCGCGACGTTCGGGAACGCAATCCCCGCGGCGGCTGCTTGGGTCCGCGTCAGGGTCAGGTTCGCCGGCCAATTCGACGTGGAGTTTTGGTTCAAACCCTTGTTCGCGCCGAGGCCGCTGTAGTCGGTGGATGTCACCCCGTAATCGCGGATGAAGTTGGAATTGGCCATCTTGGCGTCGATCGCGGTGAGGATGCGGGTCTTGCCCGATTCCACGCCGGCCACGAGGCTCAGCTGGCGGATGCCGGTATCGCCACCCGTGTCGCGCTGGGTGTTGCCGTAATAGACGCTGGTCGAAAGGCCGCTGAAGTTTTTCTTCAGCTTGATGTTCAGCACGCCGGTGATGGCGTCCGAACCGTAGATGGCGGAGGCGCCGTCCTTGAGGAGTTCGACGCTCTCGATGGCGGCCGCCGGGAGGCTGTTGAAATCGAACACCGAGCGGTTACCGCTGTTCGTGAGCGCGTAGGGCACGGCGCGACGGCCGTTGACGAGCGTCAGGAAGCGCTGGGCGCCGAGGCCGCGGAGATTCGTCGTGGCGGCGCCCCGGGTGAAGCTCGCCGTCTGGTAGACCGAATTCGCGGTGCCGGAGTTGAACGGGAGGCTCTGGATGAAGTCGCCGACGTTCGTGTAGCCTTTGGCTTCGATTTCCGTGGCGGTAAACGTCGCGACCGGCGCGGGGGTTTCGACATCGAGCCGCTTGATGCGGGAACCCGTCACTTCGAATTTCTCGAGCTTCTGGGTGTCATCTTTCTTATCATCGGCTTTCTTCGGGTCCTGTTGCGCGGCGAGGCTGCCAACGCTGAGAACGGAGAATAGGCCGAAACGGGCGGTCGCGAGAGCGGCCGACAATAGCGCTTTGTTCATAGGTATAGGGTGTAGGTACAGGTATCTTCCAGCCGGCAGGAATGCCGTCGGGTTTTGTGTTGACCCAATATGACAAAAAATTGGCCTGCGGTAAGCAACGATGAATTTTCACCGAATTGTGACATCCGACCGGCCGGAGGCGGGAAAGCGCATTCCTGATTCCAAGGCGGATCCCGCTTTGGTGGAAATCGGATCGACCCACGGGCGGGGCGGCGGACAAGTGAGCTCGCCGCCCTTCTTCCCATCGCCGGCGGGCTTGAACTTGTCTCGCCGACCGTTCCGTCCACGCTGACGGCATGCTGCCCGCGAATCGTTTCGTCCCCCGTCTGTGCCTTGCGTTCGCCCTTGTCTTGACCCGTGCGGAGCCCGCCGAAAAAGCGCCCGCGCCCCCTCCGATCAGCGCGTTTTTTGGTCTCCCCGGGGTCGCCCAGCCGCGGCTCTCGCCGAACGGCGCCAAGATCGCGTTTCTCTTTCCCCACGAGGGGAAGCTCGCGCTCGGGGTGTTCGACCGGAAGACGAACGAGGCGCGCATGATCCTCAAGGGCACCGACGAAAGCATCGGCCAGTTTTTCTGGAAGGGTGACGACCGCCTCGTGTTTTCGTCCGACGTGGGCGGCAACGAGTCGTTTTTCATCGGATCGACTGATCTCACCGGCAAAAAAGTGCTACGCATCGTGGAGTCGCAGCCGGGCGAGTTCATCGAAAGCAGCGCCGGGCGGATCGTGGATGTGCTGCGCGCCGATCCGGACCGCATCGTCGTGCAGGGCCTCTTCCGCGGCGGCGCGTCGGAGACCAGCGATGTCGTCCTGGCCCGCGTCAACGTCAAGAACCGTGGCATCTCGACCGTCTACACCTACCACGCCTCCGACCGCACGGGCGACCTCGTAGTGGACCGCGCCGGCGCGCTGCGGCTGCGCTCGCGCCACACCGCGAAGGGTGAGCTCATTTGGGAGCACCGCGCCAACGACGACCAGCCGTGGCGGGAGATCGCCCGGCATCCGTTCAATGGTTACGCCGAGACGTGGCACCCCCTGAGCTTCGCGGCGGACCATCGCACGCTTTGGCTCGTCTCGCGCGAAGAGCATGACCGTGGTGCGCTCTACGCCTACAACACGCGCACCTTCGAGCGCGGCCCCGCGGTGTTTGTGCCCCCGGCAGGGGAGATCGACTCGCTCGTCACTAACTACGACGAAAGTAAACTCCACGGCGTCGTCTACGAGACGGAGAAACTCACCTATCACTGGTTCGACGAGGGCCGCCGCACGGTCCAGGCGAGTGTCGAGGCGGCGTTTCCCGGGATGGAGGTGCGCATCACCAGCTCCTCGGCGGACGAGAAGGTGTGGCTGATGCGGGTGGGCAGCGACCGCGAGCCGGGGGTCTACTTCGTGCTCGACCGCACCGCGGGTTCGCTCGTGCAGTTCAAGCGCATCCGCGAAATCGACCCGCGCACGATGGCGCCGATGGAGCCGGTGACCTTCGCCGCGCGCGACGGGCTCGAACTGCACGGTTACCTCACCCGTCCGCTGGGTCGCACCGGCCAACGCACGCCGCTCATCCTCCACCCGCACGGCGGGCCGTTCGGCGTGCGCGACTCCTGGGGCTTCAATCCCGAAGTGCAATTCCTCGCGAGCCGCGGCTACGCGGTGCTGCAGGTCAACTATCGCGGCAGCGGCGGCTACGGACGCGAGTTTCTCAACCAAGGCAAGCAGCAGTGGGGCCGCGCGATGCAGGACGATCTGACCGACGCCGTGAAGTGGGCGATCGCCCAGGGCTACGCCGACCCTGCGCGCGTCGCGATCTACGGCGCCAGCTACGGCGGCTACGCGACGCTCGTCGGCCTGACCCTGACCCCCGAACTCTACCGTTGCGGCGTGAACTACGTCGGCGCATCGGACCTCGATATCACGTTCAAGAACCGCGGGGACGACGCCTACACGACGGGGGACGACTTCAGCTACCAGCGCGAATGGGTCGGCGCGACCGCCGAGTGGCGCGCGGCGACGTCGCCGGTAAACTTCGTCCAAAACATCCGCGTGCCCTCGCTGCATGCCTACGGCGAGCAAGACCCGCGCGTGAAAATCGACCATTGGTCGCGCCTCGAGGCGCAGTTGAAAAAATTCGGCAAGCCCTATGAGTCGGTCACCCAAAAGCGGCAGGGCCACGGTTTCCGCGAAGAAAAGGCCTCGCTCGGTTTCTACGGCACCTTGGAGAAATTCCTCGCCGAACACCTCGGTCCCGCGGGGAACGTCAAGGTGGGCGAAACCAAAGTGATCGATCTGCCGGCAAAAAACTGAACCGGGCGCGCGCGGTCGGGACGCTGGCGCCCGGCGTCACTGCAGCCGTTTCACCGTGATCCAGCCGCCGCCGTAGTTCAGGCGCCAGTAGCCGTTGTTCGACCGGACGATCTCGACCTCCGCCTGCGGCACGGGCGGCAGTTCGTAGATGTCCGTACCGACTTGCCGCCAGACCTGGCCGTTTTCGAGCGGGAAATAGGTGCCGCCCTGCCAGCCGCGAAACTCGCCGACGACGCGGGCCGTGATCCGTTCCACCTTCGCCTCCTCCGTGGTGCGCTTGAATTTTTCCAAGGTGCGCGCAATCACGCCGGGCTCGGACTTTTTCTTGTAGTCCTCGACGGCGGTCGCGGCGGCTTTTTGCTCAGCCTGTTTCACCTTCGCCTCGGCCTGGCGCTCGACCTGTTCGACGGCCGCGGCCACGGCCACACTTTTTTCCCCGCGCGCGTAGGCGGCGACGGCGGCATCGAGGGCCACGCGCTGCTCCGGCGTGAGCGTGGCCAATCCAAGCGCCTGCTGCTGGGCTGGCGACAGAGTCCGGCTGAACGGACGCGCTTCGTCGGTGGCGCGGGCGAGCGTAGTGAACAAACCCAGAACGGCGAGCGCGGTGCGGAAAGGGACTTGCATGCGTCGGTGATGGCGGGAGCGCGCGCCCCGTGCAAAAAAAAACGCCCGCGGCCTTTCGGCTGCGGGCGTCAGAAGTGAGGCTAGCTCACGTCAACCGGTTTAGAACTTGCGGCTGATCGCGACGTACCAGAAACGGCCCTCGGAGCTGTAGAGGAAGCCGGGGTAGCCGGTAGAGTTGCCACCGCTGCCGGAAGAGAAGGGCGGATCCCGGTCCAGCAGGTTGCGCGCACCGACGGTGAGCTTGGTGTCTTGGAGCCAAGAACCCATCGTGTTGCGGAAGTTGTAGGACACCTGGCCATCGAAGATCCAAGTGGACTTCACTTGGAACGGGTCGCCATTGACGTCGAAGTCGGCGAAACCGTCCGTGTAGTTGGTGCCGATGACCGTGGTGACGCCCTTGTAGGCCCACTCGGCCTGGATGCGGCCCTTCCACTTCAGGTAACCTTCGTTGCCGCCCGTGCCGGCGAGGGTGTCTTTGCCGACGAGCTCCTCGAGCGCGGCACCGGGAGCGGTGGCCTGCTTGAAGGACTGAAGGCGCGACCAGACGGTCGAGAAGGCGAAACGGCCGGCCGAATCGGTCTTCAGGTTGTAGTTCGCCGTGAGGTCATAGCCCTTGGCCACCGTGTTACCGATATTGAAGAACACCGAGTTCACGACGCGGATGCTGCCGTCCGGGAAGCGGACGACGCTCTCGCCGGGGAGGAGGCCGCCACCGACGGCGGTGCCGGCGGCATTGCGCCCGAAGGAGCGGTCAACGGTGTTCTGGTAGTTGCCGGAAACGGTGCCCTCGCGGTCGGCGCGCCAGTAGTCAAACCCGAAGGTGAGACCTTTGACGGCCTGGACGTTAGGCGTCCAGACGAAGCCGGCATTCAGGTATTTGGTCTTCTCGGACTTGAGGCGGCGGTTGCCGGAAATCGTCACGTCCTGCTCAGGCTCGACGACCTTGGTGAGCGGGTGGGTGATCGGCGTGAGACCGGAGGTGGGCGAGGAGAAGAGCTCGTAGAGCGAGGGCTGGCGCAGACCCTTGGACCAGCTGGCGCGGATCAAGAGGGAGTTGTCGACAGGCATCCACTTGAGGCCGAGCTTCGGAACCGTGACGGTCTCGTCGCTGGAGAGGTAACGCTCATGGCGGGCCGACACGGTGCCGGACAGCTCGTGTGCGCCGGGGACGTTCTTGACCAACGGCACGTTGGCCTCGGCGAAGAAGCCGGTGATCTTGCGCTGACCCTGCGTCGTGGCGGTGGGTGAGCTACCGATGAGGTCGCCCGTGGCGCCGTAGGGATCAGGGAACTGGTTGAGCTGCTCGTGACGGACTTCGGCACCGGCGGCGAAGCCGACCGGACCGGCCGGGAGGTCGAGCAGGCTGCCCGAGGAAATGACCGCGCTCAGCGTGTTGAGCTTGGACTCATTGACATCCTTGGTCGTGACCTTGCCGGCATTGACGATCGCGGCGTTGTTCGGGATCGAAACCTGGTAGTAGCCGAACGGATTGTAAGGCTGGGTGGTGCCGAGGTAGTCGGCGCTGCCGGGCTGGAAGAAGGAATCGTTGGCGTTCAACAGGCGGTTGAAGCGGGAGGACGAGACCAGCGTGTTGCGCGAGGTGTCGCGGATCGACGAGTGGCTGTAGTAGCCGTCGAAGTTCCACTTGCCCATGATGTTCTCGGCCTTGATGCCCGTGGTGAGCAGGAGGGCGTCGGTCGAGTTGCGGAAAATGCGATTGCCGAACTCGGCGAGACGGGCGCGGCTGCCACCCGTGATGTCGATGTTGAACGGGTTGAACGGATTCGAGGCACCGGCGACGGCCGCGCGGCCCGTGCGGCCCGGGATGGCGAGAGGCGTCGCGGTGCGGGCCGGGATGACGAGCTCAGTGCCGCTGCCGGAGAAATTACCGGTGGCGGACGGCGCCAGCTGGTTCTCGGTGGCGGCGTTCTGGTAGTTCAGATCGACGTAGGCCTTGACGTTGTCCGTGCCGAAGATCTTGCGATCGACAAAGGCGAACACGCCCCGGTTGTCGCGGCGGGGATAGGACATCGAAAACTCGTTGAAGTTAAACGTCGACGGACGGCCGGCGCCGACGCGGTAGGTGTTTGCGGCAGTGAGACCGTTGTTGGACGAGGTCGGCTGCGACGAGACGAAGATCGTCGTGGCGGCGGCCTGCGCGGCCGTGAGCGTGATGCCCGCAGCGGTCGCGGCGGCCGGCGTGATCTGGAGATTCAGCGGGCTGGCGTTCGAGCTCAGGAACGGCGGGATCTCGGAATACTTGCGGTCGGGATTGAAGATCGCGTTACGCTTGTAGTAATTGAAGCCGACGAGGGCGCTGGCCTTGTCGGTCTGCACGCCGGTGATCAACGAAGCGGAGAACTCGGAGGAGTCCTTGTTCGTGGTGTTGCCGTAATTCAGCGCGACTTCGGTGCCATCGGCACCGCGGCGGAGCTTGATATTAACGACCCCGGCGACGGCATCGGCGCCGTAGATGGCGGACGCACCGTCTTTGAGGACTTCCACGCTGTCCACGGCGGAGAGCGGGATCGAGTTAAGGTCGACGAACGCGGTCGTGCCGCCCGCACCGACGGGATAGTTGGCGACGCGACGGCCGTTGATCAGCACGAGGGTCGCTTCCGGCCCGAGGCCGCGGAGGGAGATCGACGTGGCGGACGGCGTGAAGCCGGTCGCGTTGTTGGAGATCGGGATGGCGCCACCGTTGGACACCGTGATCTTCTGGAGGAGTTCGGAGACCGTGGTCTGGCCGGACTCGTCGATCACCTTGCGGTCGATGCGGACCATCGGGGACACGCCCGCGTTGATGGACGTCTCGGCCGTGGGAATGTAGGAACCGGTGACGACGTATTTCTCCAAGCTCGTCACTTCGGTGGTCTTGGGAGCGGTCACCGGGGCTTTCGCCGCTTGGGCGTAACCGGAAACTGCGAGGGGGCCGGCGATCGCCAAGAGCGAAAGCGCAGCCGTAAACTTCCGTGTGCGGATGTTCATGGTAGGTTCAGTTGTGTGTGTTATGGTAAGGCCAAAGCGACCCGTGCCGCGTTCGCTTGGGGCCCGACAAAGTCCGAGACGTGTCATAGTCGCAAGTAAATTTGAACGCTCGGCGTACCCGCACGAATCTGGCAGCGCCACGGTCCGCCGCCGAGCCCAGCCGTTTTTTCCGGTGCTACGGTCCGGCGGGCCGAGGCTCACGACGACCCTCGTCGCTCGCCGCGGCCATGCCCCCAAAGAAAAGACCCGCCGACATCGCGGCGGGTCTGGTCGCTGGCCATCGGGCCGGGCCCGATCAGAACTTGTATTTGGCCTGCACGTAGAACAGCCGGCCGATCGCGTCGTAGGCGTTGATGTCGCGCGACTGATTGCCCTCCGAGGGGATCAGCGGCGGGAACTTGTTAAAGACATTGTTCACGCCGACGGTCGCGGACAGGCCCTTGAGCCACTTGTTGCCGTAGCCGGCAAACGAGTGACCGACCTGCAAGTCGAACTTGTGATAGTTGGCCACACGGAAGGGAACCGCCGAGCCGAGGTCATCGAACGACGGTACGTAGGTGTGACCCAAGCCGGCGTTCCAGCTCTTCATCGACCAGTCGAGACGGTTGTTCAGGCGATAACGCGCAAACACGCCTTGGCTGCTGGTCCCACGGGGGTAATAACCGTCCTGATATCCGACCGGCGCCGAGGTGGGCAAAACTTGGACCACGTAGTTGCGGATGTAGGTGCCCATGACGGTGCCGCGGAATTTGCCCAATCCCTTGGCGTCGTGGTCGTAGGTCGCCCGCAGATCCAGTCCGTCCTGGTTGTAACCGGCTACATTGACGATCGAGTTGGAGATCCAGATTTCATCGGACGGACGGCCCGTCAACTGGCCGGGCGCAGTGATCGGCGCGCCGTCCTTGAAGTGCGCCTCACCGGCCACGCTGACGGCTTGCCGCACCAGCGAAGCATAGGCCGATTTGGCGCCCAAGCTCTCGACATCGTTGAGGATCGTGATGGTGGGGATGCCCGCGATCAAATCACGCTCGTCAATGTTGAACCAATCGGCCGTCAGGGTGAGCCCCTTGATCGCCTTCGGGCTCCACACGACGCCGGTCGACCAATTGCGCGATTGGGAGGGGTTGAGCAGCGCGTTCGAACCCGTCGACGAGCGGTATTGGCGGGAACCGCTTGCCACGTTGAGCGGTTTGCCCGTGGCGTCGTAACGCTGGATGCTCACCGAGGCGGTGAAACCTTCGGAGAGGGGACCGTAGAGATCGTAGAGCGTCGGCGCGACAAACGATTCGGAGTAGGTGCCACGGAAAAGCAGGTCGTCGTTAAACGGCAGGTAGCGGACGGAATACTTAGGCGTGGTCGGATCCGAGGTCGTGCTGTACTTGTCGTAACGTCCGGCGATCGACAGCTCGAGCGTGCGGATACCGGGAATGGCGTTCTTCTCGCTGAAGATCGGGATGCGGGTCTCGGCAAAATAGCCGTCCACATTGGATTTCGCGTTGAACGGTTGGCGCGGCGTGGCCTGCAGCCAACCACCGGTCTGGTCGTTGCGATCGTTGGTGAAATCGAGCGCTTCCCAGACGAATCCGGCGCCCACGCCAATTTTCACCTCGCCGGCCGGCAACTGGAAAATCGGGCCGGCGACCTGCACATCAAGCTGGCGCAGCGTGCTGAGAAAATCACGCACCTGGGTCCCGAGCATACCCTCGATCACACCCGCCGCCTGATTGCGTGCAAACGGATTGAAGGTGCCGTTGCTGACCGCAGCCGAATAGGCGGTGGCATCAATGAGGTTCTTGTTCCGGAAATGGTGGACGGTCTTGTTGAAATTGGCGCCGGCCTCGTAAGACCAACCTTCGCCAAAGGAGCCCCGGACTCCGACCACACCGTGGAAGTTGGCGGACTCGTTGGCGTAGATGCGGGGAAATTTCAGGAAGCGATTGCGCGCGGTGACGGTCGCATCGAACGGATTGTTGGGATTGCTGCCCGTGACGCTGCCGGTCACCGGCTGGGCATTCAGCACCGTTTCCGTCTCGTTGAGCGAATAGATGAAATCGCCAAAGAGCGTGGTGCTTTCCGTCAGGCGGTGCTCGATCGCCGTCGTGAAGCTCCGGCGTTGCGCCTGGGCGAGCAGCGTCGGGTAGTTCGCCAAATCGAGGAACTGCGAGGCCGCCGTTTGATCGAGAGGTCCGCGGTAGGTGCCCGCGGCGCTCAACTGCGCACCGGTCTGGTCCACGTTGCGGGGCGGCGCGTTAAGGCTCGGGTTCAGGTAATAGAAATCGCTGCCGATACTCACGATGCCGGCATACGTCGGCGAACGAAAGAGACCGGTAGAATAAGGACGCTCGTTCTGGATGAGCGGATCGCTGCTCTTCCACTCGGTGGTGAAGAGCACGCTCGTCTTGTCGAACGAGGCCCCGCCGACCGCATAGTAGGAGCGGTTGGCCCAGTTGCCCTGGTTCGTGCTGAAGCTGTAAGAACCACCGACCTCCGCACCGTTATAGTTCTTCTTCAGGATGATATTGACCACCCCCGATACGGCATCGGAACCGTAGGTCGCCGAAGCACCGTCGGACAGGATCTCGATGCGCTCGACCGCCGCGAACGGAATGGTGCTCACATCGACGAACGAACCGCCCCCCGAGGCGACCACCGGGGACGTCGCGGCCCGACGACCATTGATCAGGACCAGCGTCGAACGGTTGCGGAGCGAGAGGCCCGAACCACCGTTGGTGTCGCCAGAGTTGGTGTTCGCGACATCGGAACCAAGGTTATTGCCACCGTAGAAGGACGGCATACTGGACCGAATGACATCCATAATGTCGGTGCTGACGCCGGTCTTCTCCATCTCCACGGAGCCAATGACCGTGAGGGGCACAGCCGTCGCTCCCGCCGCCGCAGGGATGAGCGAGCCGGTAACCGTAAACTTCTCCATTTTCTGGACCGCTGGAGAGGCGGGCTGGGACTGGGCGGTGAGGCCGGTGGTCAAGGCCGTCAGGCCACCGACAATGGCCAACATTAACGATCGCTGCGGTGTTCTGGTCGTATTCATAGTATAAGGGTAAATTTGTTTCGGGGACCCGGGTCCGGGAAATTTTGCAAGCGGCAGGGAAAGAGTCCCACTTGCGCAATTGCGCAAGAAAAACTGAACGATTTGGCATGCTTGCCAATCGCTCCCCGCTGCGCCCTCTTCGGCCGCGATGAAGGAGCTTGAGTCTATCGCCCGCACGCTGCTCAGCCCTGCGACCGCTGGCACGGTGCTCGCCACCCTCGCCACCGCCGAGGGCTCCTCCTACCGTCGACCCGGCGCACGTCTGCTCCTGACCGCAGATGGTCAACGACTCGGTTCCATTAGCGGGGGCTGCTTGGAGGAGGACGTGCTCGTCCGCGCCCGCCGCGTGCTCGCCACGGGCCTTGCCGAAACCGTGGTTTATGACACGACCTCCGAAAACGACCTGGTCTGGGGCGTCGGCCTCGGTTGCCACGGCGTCGTGCGGGTCGTGCTCGAAAAGCTGCCGCCGCGCCCCGCCTGGGCGGTCGCCCTCGTGGAAAACTCTGCCGCCCGCCGCTCCACCCCGCTCGCCGTCGTCCATACCGCCGCCGACCCCGCCCACCTAGGCACCCGTCTCGCCACCGGCCCGGCCGCCGCCGTGCCGGGCACGTTCCTCGACCTCATCCGCCCGCCGACCGCTCTTGTGATCTTTGGGGCCGGCGACGACGCCCAACCCCTCGCGCGCCTCGCCGACGAATTGGGTTGGCACGTCACCGTGGCGGACCCGCGCGCGGCGTTGGCCACGGCGGAACGGTTCCCGACCGCCCGTCGCTTCGTCGTCGCCCTGGCCGCCGACCTCGTCAACCGCGTGGCCCCCGACGCCGACACCCTCGCCGTGGTGATGACCCATCATTACGTCCACGACGTGCCGCTGGTCCGCGACCTCCTCCCGCGCCCGCTCGCCTACCTCGGATTGCTCGGTCCGAAAAAACGCGCCGAACGCATCCTCGCCGACCTCGCCCGCGACGGACTCGCCCTCACGCCCGACCTCCGCGCCCGGCTCCACGCGCCGGTCGGCCTCGACCTCGGCGCCGACTCACCCGCACAAGTCGCCCTCGCCATTTTGGCCGAGATGCAAGCCACCCTTTCCGGCCGCGACGCCCGCCCCTTGCGCGAACGCACCCGCCCGATCCATGGCTGAGCCCGCTACCGCCACTCCGCCTTTCCGCTTCGGCGCCGTCATCCTCGCCGCGGGCGCGTCGACGCGCATGGGCACGCCCAAACAGCTCCTCGAACTCGACGGCCAACCGCTCGTCGTCCGCGCCGCCGCCGCCGCCCTCGCCTCCCCCGCCTGGCCCGTCGTCGTCGTGCTCGGCGCGCACGCGGAAAAAATTCGCCCTGTCCTCGCTCGCCTGCCCGTGCTCATCGCCGACAGTCCCGCCTGGGCCGAGGGCATGGCCGCGTCGATCCGCGCCGGCGTCACGACCCTCCGTCAATTTTCGCGCGCCCTCGACGGCGCCCTCGTCGCGCTCTGCGACCAACCCGCCTTTTCCCCCGAAGTCATCGCGCACCTGGTCGCCGCCCAACGCACGTCCGGCCGCAGCATCGCTGCCGCTCACTACCACGGACGCAACGGCGCACCGGCCCTCTTTCTCCACGAACATTTCGAAACCCTCACCCATCTCACCGGCGAAGAAGGCGCGCGCACGCTCCTCAATGGCGACCCGGCACGCGTCGCCTCCGTCGCCCTGCCCGAGTTGGCCGTCGATCTCGACACACCCGAGGATGTGGCCCGGGCGTCGCGCCCGTGATTGACCTGCTCCGGACCACCAGCGAGCCACCTCTGCCCCCCCGGCCTGCGGGTAACACCGCAGACGCCTCACAACTTCGCCTTCAGCTCTCGCGCCTGCGCCAGCGCCGTCGCCACGTCGGCCGCCCGCACCGTGAAATGCCCCATCTTGCGCGCCCGCCGCGGCTCGGCCTTTCCGTAAAGATGCAGCTTCGCGTGCGGCTCACGCCACACCGCCGCCCAGTTCGGCTCACGCGGCTCACCGCTCACGCCCGCTACCGCGGCTCCCTCGCCCGCGAACCACGCGTCCCCGAGAATATTAACCATCACCGTCGGCTCGCGCACCGCCACGCTGCCGAGCGGCAGTCCGCACACGGCGCGCACGTGCTGCTCAAACTGGCTCGTCTCGCACCCATCGAGCGACCAGTGCCCGCTATTGTGCGGACGCGGTGCGAGCTCGTTCACGATCACCTCGCCAGCCGCCGTCACAAACATCTCCACCGCCAACAGGCCGACCACGCCGATCTTTTCCGCGATCGCCGTCGCCAATCGCTCCGCCTCGGCCGCCACGCCCGCACTGACGCGCGCCGGCACGATGGAAAAATCCAGGATGTGCCGTGTGTGAATATTCTCCGCCACGGGAAACGTCTTCGTCTCGCCCGTCGTGCTCCGCGCGACGATCACCGATATCTCCAGCGCAAACTCCACCCACCGCTCCACCACGCAGCGCCGCCCGCGAAAGATCGCCCCCGCCCGCTCCACGTCCTCCCCCGTCCCAAGCTTCATCTGCCCCTTTCCGTCGTAGCCAAAATCCGCCGTCTTCACCACACACGGCAACCCCGTCTCCGCCACCGCCGCCGCGATGTCGCCGTCCAGCGCCTCGGCATAGCGCGCATGCGGAAACCCGTTCGCCCGCAACCACGCCTTCTCACGCTGCCGGTTCTGCGTCGTGTGCAAGACCTCCGCCCGCGGGTGCAGTGCTACGAACGGCGCGATCGCCTCCAGCGCCCCGCTCGGGATGTTTTCAAACTCATACGTCACCACCGCGCACTCGCGCCCAAACGCCGTCAGCGCCGCCACGTCCTCGTAGCTCGCGTTGACCTCCTTGTTGGCCACCCCTCCCGCCGGACACGGCCCTGCCGGCTCAAACACCTGCACGCGATAACCCATCGTCTGGGCCGCCTGCGCGAACATCCGCCCGAGCTGTCCGCCGCCGAGCACACCGATGGTTTTTCCGGGAAGAATCATAAAAAAGGGAAAGCCGGGAGCTTGGAGCTTGGAGTCTGGCGCGAAGCACGACCACACCCGTTCGCCCCCTCGGGCTCTCGGCTCTGGCCTCTCAATCCTCAGCTTGCGCCGCCCTCCGGCAAACGCGCCTTCATCACCTTCGCCGTCTGCGCTGCCCGAAACTGTTTCCACGCCTTCGCGACACCCGCGTCCGCCAACGCCACGATCGACGCTGCGAACAGCGCCGCGTTGATCGCCCCCGCCTTCCCGATCGCAAACGTCGCCGTCGGCACTCCCCCCGGCATCTGCACGATCGAAAGCAGCGAATCCAAACCCTTCAACGCGTGCGACTCCACCGGCACGCCGAGCACCGGCAGACTCGTCATCGCCGCCGTCATACCCGGCAAATGCGCCGCGCCGCCCGCCCCCGCGATGATCACTTTCAGTCCGCGTTTTGCCGCGCTCTCGGCGTAGCTCACCATCAGCTTTGGCGTGCGGTGCGCCGACACCACGCGCTTCTCATACGGCACCCCCAGCAACTCCAAATGCGCCGCCGCGTGCTGCATGGTATCCCAATCCGACGTGCTGCCCATGATGATCCCAACGAGTGGTGTGGCCATAAATGAGCCGCCAAACTCCTTTCCCCTTCGGCCTACCGCAAACCGAATTTTTCCGTTCGCCGCATATCCGGCTTCAAATTCTCCCGCGCTCAGCCAGCCTCGCCGCATGAAATTCGGTATCTGCAACGAGATTTTTCAGTCCTGGCCTCTCGCCGACGCCATGACCTACGCGAAAACCGCCGGCTACGACTGCATCGAGCTCGCCCCGTTCACCCTCCTGCCCGGCACCTCCCATAAATACGTCACGGCCATCCCACCCGCCGAACGCCGCGCCATCCGCGACACCGCCGCCCGCATCGGTATCGAAATCTCCGGCATCCACTGGGTCCTCGTCCAAGCCGACGGCCTGCACCTCACCCTGCCCGACCCCGCCGTCCGCCAGCGCACCGCCGACTACTTCGTCGCCCTCGCCGATTTCTGCGCCGACCTCGGCGGCCAAACGATCGTCGTCGGTTCGCCGAAACAGCGCAGCCTCATCGCCGGGGTCTCGCCCGCGCAAGCGTGGGCGTGGGCCACGGAGGTGTTCCGCCCCGCCGTCGCCCGCGCGGCCGACCGCGGCGTGACGATCTGTTTCGAGCCGCTCGCCCCGAGCGAGACGAACTTTATCAACACCGCCGCCGAGGCCATCGCGTTCGCTCGGCAGTTCGACAGCCCCGCGATGAGCGTCATCCTCGACGTCAAGGCCATGTCCTCCGAGGCGAAACCAGTCCCGCAGGTCATCCGCGAATCGCGCGGCCACTTCGCCTACGTCCACGCCAACGACGCCAACCTCAAGGGACCCGGCTTCGGCGCCGTCGACTTCCGCCCCATCGCCGCCGCCCTCCGCGACGTCGCCTACGACGGCGTCGTATCGGTCGAAGTGTTCACCTTCGAAGAAGGCCCCGCGGCCATCGCCACGCAGAGCCTCGCGTATCTGAAAAAGACATTCGCACCGTAACGCCGCGGGCACCGCGCCGCCACGCCGCCGCCGCGCCGGCCGCCGCGGATTCAGGCTCGACCTTCCACGCAAAAAAACGGGTGCTCGTGGCGCATCGCCTTCCGGCGTCGCCCGCGCCCCTGCACACCTGCTCCGCTATGAACCTGCTCCCCTCCGTCCTTCGGCTTCCCCCCGCCCTGCTCGCCTTCGCCGCCCTCTGGCTCGCCGCCCCGCTGCACCTCGCGGCCCAGCCCGCCACCGGCGCGATCGCCGGCCGCGTGCTTAATCCCGCCAGCGGCGCCTATCTCGAAGGCGCGCGGCTCACCGTCGAAGGCACCGCCCTCGAAACCTTCTCCAATACCGCCGGCGCCTACCTCCTGTCCCCCGTCCCCGCCGGCGAAGTCCGCGTGCGCGTATTCTACACCGGCTCGGCTCCCCAGACCGCGACCGTGCGCGTCACCGCCGCCCAGACCACGGTGCTCGACCTCGCGCTCACCTCCGTTACTCGTCCGCCGGCCCGCCCCGACGAACCCGTCAAACTGGAGAAATTTACCGTCGCCACTTCGAAGGAGATGGACGGCGCCGCCATCGCCATCAACGAACAGCGCTTCGCCGCCAACATCAAAACCGTCGTCTCCACCGACGAATTCGGCGCCATCGCCGAGGGCAATGTCACCGAGTTCCTCAAATACCTCCCCGGCGTCACGGTCGACATGAGCGGCGGCGACGGCCGTTATATTTCCATCGAAGGCGCCCCCGCCGCCAACACTCCCGTCACCCTCGGCGGCATCGGCCTTTCCTCGCCCGGCGACAACAACACCAGCCGCGGCGTCGAAGTCGGCTTCTTCAATCTCAACAACATCGCCCGGATCGAGGTTTCCCACTCGCCCACGCCCGACACGCCCGGCAAGGCCCTCGCCGGCGCCGTCAATCTTGTCCCGCGCAGTTCGTTTGAGCGCGCGCGCCCCGTCTTCAACGGCAGCGTCTACCTCATGATGCGCGACGACTACCGCAGCCTCGAAAAACGCGCCGCCATGTATCGCGACCCGCGCCGCAAGGTCTGGCCCGGCACCGATTTCTCCTGGATCGTCCCGGTCAACCGAAACTTCGGCTTCACGCTCTCCGCCGGCGCCTCGACGCAATATTCCAGTCAGGACCGCGCCACCCAGGTCTGGCGCGGCGCCTCCACCGCCACCGCCGGCACCGCCTTTCCCGCCACCACGCCCGACCGCCCCTACCTCTCGCAGTTCACCGTTCAGGACGGCCCCAAGGAGTCCGATCGCGATTCCCTCGGCCTCACGCTCGACTTCCGCCTTTCCGCCCGCGACCGCCTCGCCGTCTCGTATCAGTATTCCTCGTTCGACGGCTGGATCTCCAGCCGCAACCTCGCCTTCGCCCCCAACCAGATCGTCGCCTCCTCCCTCTCGCCGACGGCCGTGCAGGGCGTCGCCGGCGTCGGCCAGCTCACCCTCAACAACGGCAACAACCGCGTCCGCGAAAACCGCACCTACCTGCCCACGCTCACCTGGCGCCACGAGGGCCCACTCTGGAAATTCGATTTCGCCACCGGTCGCGCCTACGGCAAAAACGCCATTCGCGACATGGACAAGGAGCGCTTCCTCTCCGTCTCCTCCCGCCGCACCGGCGTCACCATCGGCTTCGCCGACATCGGCCTCCTCCGCCCCGGCACGATCACCGTCACCGACCACACCACCGGCCGCCCCCTCGACCCCTACCGCCTCGAAAACTACGCGCTCAACACCCTCACGTCCACCCCGCAGCGCGCCTCCGATATCAACTTCACCGCCACCGCCAACGCCCGCCGCGATTTCCTCTGGCCCGTGCCCGTCACGCTCCGCACCGGCCTCGATTTTCGCCAAACCTCGCGCGACAAACGCTCTTGGACGTCCGCCTACACCTATGTCGGTCGCGACGGCCGCGGCAATCTCACCAACGGCTCCGCGCTGCCGTTTCTCGACCCGCTTTTCTCCACGCGCTCCGCCCCCTACGGCTTCCCCCGCATCCAATACCCCGATTCGCAAGAGGTCTTCGCCTACTGGCGCACCCACCCCACCGAATTCACCCTCGATGAAAACGGCCTCTACCGCTCCCACGTCACCAATTCCATCCGCGCCCAGGAGTCCGTCGCCGCGTCCTACCTCCGCGGAGACGTCGCCCTCCTCGACCGCCGTCTCCTCCTCGTCGGCGGCGTCCGCTTCGAACAGACCGACGTCAACGCCGAGGGTCCGCTCACCGATCTGAGCCTCAACGTCCAGCGCGACGCCCAGGGCCGCCCGCTCCGCAACGCCGCCGGCGCCGTCCTCCCGATCACCACCGACGCCCTGGCCACCTCGAAGCTGACCTACCTCGAAAGGGCCGCGCACGTCGAAAAACAATACCTCCGCCTCTTCCCTTCAATCAACGCCACCTACCACCTCCGCGAAAACCTTCTCCTCCGCGCGGCCGTCTCCACGAGCATTGGCCCGCCCGATTTCAGCCAATACGCCGGCGGCCTCACTCTCCCCAATACCGACAACCCGCCCTCCGCCTCTAACCGCATCATCGTTAACAACGCCGCCATCAAACCCTGGACAGCCAACACGGTGAAGGTCCGCGCCGAATATTATTTCGCCGGCGTCGGCCAGATTTCCTTCGGCGCGTTTCGTCGCCATTTCCAAAATTTCTTCGGCGCCACCGTCTTCACCGCCACCCCCGAATTCCTCGCCCTCTACGGCCTCGAGGCCGGCGAGTTCGCCGGCTACGACGTCAGCACCCAGCGCAACGTCCCCGGCTCCCTCCGCATGGAGGGCCTCGATTTCAGCTACCGCCAGGCCCTCACCTTCCTCCCGCCGTGGGCGCGCGGCTTCCAGGTTTTCGCCAACGGCAGCCTCGAACGCACCAACGCCGCCAAGGGCTTCCTCGGCAGCACCGGCTTCAACGAGATCCCCCGCAGCGCCGCCTGGGGCCTGAGCTTCACCCGCCCGCGCTACAACGTGCGCCTCAATTGGACGTGGCGCGACGACCAGAACCGCGGACCCGTCACCGGCGCGAGCATCGGACCCGAGACCTACAACTACACGCCCGGCTTCACCAAGCTCGACCTCCTCGGCGAATACTCCCTCACCCGCCGCCTCGCCCTCTTCGCCAATCTCCGCAACGT